>JAGIBE010000111.1 GCA_017744495.1 Caulobacter sp.
CGGCTCAGGAGCGCGACCTGGCCGACAGCTTGACGAACCAGCCCGAAGGCGGCCTGAAGGACGCCCTGCTGAAGCTGGGACGCGGCGTGCTGCGCGATCCGCGCTAGAACCGCCTCTCTTTATTGACAACCGCGCGTTCGATAGGCTGATGCCACGCCTTATCCGCGCCCTTTTCACGCGACTAAAGAATCGCGCTTAACTTCACTGTTCACGCCTCTTCCAGGGAAGATCACATGCGTCCGCTGACCCGCCGGCTCCTGACCGTCGCCGCCCTCTCCGCCACCTTGGGCATGACGCTCGCCGGCTGCGACAAGAAGCAGGCGGCCTCCGCCGACGACATGACCCTGGGCAACGCCAACGCCAAGGTCACCGTCGTCGAGTACGCCTCGACGGCCTGCCCGCACTGCGCCCGGTGGAACGCCGACGTCTTCCCCGCCTTCAAGACCAAGTACATCGACACCGGCCGCGTCCACTACGTGGCCCGCGAATCCCTGACCGGCGACCCGCGCCTGGCCGCCGCCGGCTTCCTGATCGCCCGCTGCGCCGGCAAGGACAAATACTTCCAGGTCGTGGACGCTCTCTATCGCGCCCAGGAACGCATCTACCAAAGCGGCGACATCCGCGGCGAACTGCAGGGCGTGGCCCTGGCCGCCGGCCTGAACGAGGCCCAGTTCAACGCCTGCGTCAACGATGAGAAGGCGCTGAAGGCCCTGAACGACCGCATCGAGCGCCAGGGCAAGGAAGACAAGATCACCGGCACCCCGACCTTCATCATCAACGGCAAGAAGGTCCATGGCGATGACGGCGGCGAGGCCTCGCTGGCCGAGTTGGACGCGGCCATCGCCCAAGCCGAAGCCGCCGCGAAATGACCCTGGACCGGCGCGCCCTGATCGGAACGGGCCTGGCGGCGGGCGCGACCCTCGTCGTGGCGCCGACGATCGTGCGCGCCGCGCCCTTGCCGCCTGCCGAGGGCGACATGATCCTGGGTTCGCCCAAGGCTCCGGTGCAGGTGGTGGAATACGCCTCGCTGTCCTGCTCGCACTGCGCCCACTGGAACAACGAGGTGTTCCCGGCCTTCAAGACGCGGTTCATCGACACCGGCAAGGTCCGGTACGTGTTCCGCGAATACCTGACCCAGCCCTACGAGTTCGCCGCCGCCGGCTATCTTCTGGCCCGGCGGGTGGGTCCGGCTCGCTATTTCGAGGTCATCGACGCGATCTTCAAACAGCAGAGCGTCATCTTCGCCAGCCAGGATCTGTGGGGCGGCCTGCTGAAGATCGGCGAGAGCTTCGGCCTGACCGAGGCCCAGTTCACCGCCGCCCTGCAGGACAAGAAGGCCCTGGACCTCGTCAACGCTCGGGTCGAGAAGGCCAACGCGCGCGACCAGATCGAGGCCACCCCGACCTTCTTCGTCAACGGCGAGCGGATCGAGGGCGGCGAGCCGATCGAGGTCTTCGCCGCCGCCATCGCCAGGGCGACGCCCAAGGCGGGCGCCCCTAAGTCGGCTGCCCCTAAGTCGGCTGCGAAGCCGGCCAAGGGCTAGAAGGCGGGCGCGCCGTGCAATTCCAGCGCCTGCGCCTTTCGGGATTCAAATCCTTCGTCGAGCCGACCGAGTTCCGGATCGAGCCCGGCCTGACGGGCATCGTCGGGCCCAACGGCTGCGGCAAGTCCAACCTGCTGGAAGCGCTACGCTGGGTGATGGGCGCCAATTCCGCCAAGGCCATGCGCGCGGGCGGCATGGACGACGTGATCTTCGCCGGCAGCGGCAATCGCCCCGCCCGCAACCACGCCGACGTCACCCTGACGATCGACAATACCGACCGCACCGCGCCCGCCCAGTTCAACGACGACCCGACCCTGGAGGTGGTGCGCCGCATCGACCGGGGCGAGGGCTCGACCTACCGCATCAACGGCCGCGAGGTCCGGGCGCGGGACGTGCAGCTGCTGTTCGCCGACGCCTCGACCGGCGCCAACTCGCCGGCGCTGGTCCGCCAGGGCCAGATCAGCGAGCTGATCGGCGCCAAGCCGCAGAACCGCCGCCGCATCCTGGAAGAGGCGGCCGGGGTCTCGGGCCTGCACACTCGCCGCCACGAGGCCGAGCTGCGCCTGCGGGCCGCCGAGGCCAATCTCTCCCGTCTGGAGGACGTGGCCCGGGAACTCGAAACCGCCCTGGGCCGCCTTCGTCGCGAAGCCCGCCAGGCCGAGAAGTACAAGCGCCTGTCGGCCGAGATCCGCGCCGTGCAGGGGGCCGTGCTCTACGCCCGCTGGACCGAAGCGCGTGACATGCTGGAGCGCACCCAGTCCGAGGCGACCCAGGCCGCCCGCGCCGTCGAGGAGACCGCCCGCGCCGCCGCCACGGCCCAGACCGCGATCCTGGCGGCCGAAACCGCCATGCCGCCGCTGCGCGAGGAGGCCTCGATCGCCCAGGCCATTCTGGGCCAGTTGGCCATCCAGAAGGACCGGGCCGAGCGCGAGGCCGAGGCCGCCCAGGCCGAGTTCGAGCGGCTGTCGGCCGACCTGACCCGCATCGACGACGACCGGGCCCGCGAGGCGCAGGGGCTGCAGGACGCCGTCCAGGCCCTGGCTCGCGCCGACGCCGAACTGGTCGAACTGCGCGCCCAGATCGCCGCAGCGCCTGCCCGGGGTCCGGAACTGGCCGCCGCCGCCAAGGCCGCCGAGGAGGCCCGCGCCAAGGCCGACGCCGAGGTCGAGCAATTGGCCGCCCGCGCCGCCGCCGAGGAGGCCCGCGCTCGCGCCGCCGCCCAGCGTCTGGCCGAGGCCGAGGGCCGCCTGGCCCGCACCGTCCGCGCCTTGGACCAGGCCAAGTCCGAGCGGGCGGCCGTCGGTCCCGTAGTCGATCCGGCCGCCGCCGAGGCCCGCCAGCGCTTCGCCAACGCCGAGGCCGGCCTGGCCGCCGCCCGCGCCGCCCTTGAGGAGGCGGAGAATGTCCGCGTCAAGGCCGCCCAGGCCGAGGCCCAGTCGCGAGACCTCGCCCGCAAGGTCGAGGACCAGCTGGGCCGCCTGCGCACCGAGGCCCGGGGCTTGGCCCAACTGACCGCCCCGCGCGCCAAGAGCGGCTTCTCGCCCGCCCTGGATGCGGTGACGCCGGAGAAGGGCTACGGCGCCGCGCTGGCCGCCGCCCTGGGTGACGACCTGGAAGCGGCCCTCGACGCCCGCGCGCCCTCGTATTGGGCCGGCGGCGAAGCCAAGTCCGTGTCCTGGCCGGAGGGCGCTCAGCCCCTGGCCCCGCTGATCAAGGCCCCGCCCGAGCTGGCCGCCCGTCTTTCGCACGTGGCCGTGGTCGAGCGGGCCGACGGCGACCGCATGGCCAAGAGCTTGCCGGTCGGCGCGCGCCTGGTGTCCAAGGAAGGCGACCTATGGCGCTGGGACGGCTTCGTGGCCCGCGCCGACGCCCCTAAGCCCGCCGCCGTGCGGTTGGAGCAGCGCACGCGCCTGGCCGAGGTCGAGGCCGAGATCGACCAGGTCGCCCCGCGCGCCGAGGCCGCGACCGCCGCCCTGAAGACCGCCGCCGACGCCCTGCGGGTCGCGGAGGAAACGCTGCGCGACAAGCGGCGGGGTCCGCCCGAGGCCGAGCGCCTGCTGACCGGAGCTCGCGAGCAGGTGGCCCGCTTCGAGCGCGAGGCCGCCCAGCGCGAGGCTCGCGCCCAGTCGCTGGACGACACCATCGCCCGTTTCGAGGCCGAGCGCGCCGAGGCCGAGACCGCCCTTGAGGCCGTCCGGGCCGAGAGCGCCGGGGCCGAGAGCGCCGAGGACCTAGCCCCGCGCCTGGCCGCGGCCCGCCAGGCCGCCACGGCCGCCCGCGAGGCCGCCGCCGCCGCCCGCTCGGCCCTGGACCAGGAGACCCGCGAGACCGCCGGTCGCCAGCGCCGCCTGGAGAGCCTGGAGCGCGACCACGCCGACTGGACCAAGCGCCGCGAGGCCTCGGCCAGGCGCGAGACCAGTCTGGACGCCGACCGGATCAAGGCCGCCGCCGCCCTGGAGGCCGCCCGCGAGGCGCCGACCGTGTTGGCCGAGAAGCTGGTGATCATCGTCGAGCAGTTCGCCGCCGCCGAGGACCGCCGGGCCAAGGCCTCGGACGCCCTGGAGGCCGCCGAGACCGCCCGCCTCAACGCCGACCGCGCCGCCCGCGCCGCTGAACAGGCCGCGTCGGAAGCCCGCGAGAAGCGCGCCGGCCTGGTCGCCACCCTGGACGCCGCCCGCGACCGCTTCGCCGAGGTGGCCACGGCCATCCGGGAGCAGGCCCGGATGGAGCCGGAGGAGCTGGGCCGCCACGTGGCCGGCGAGGCCGTGGCCGTGCCGAAGGACGCCGCCGGGGTCGAGGCGCACCTCTTCAACCTGGAGCGCGAGCGCGACGCCATCGGTCCGGTCAACCTGCGCGCCGAGGAGGAGGCCAACGAATACGCCGCCCGCCTGGAGACCATGCGCACCGAGCGGGCCGACCTGTCGGGCGCCGTCGGCAAGCTGCGGGCCGGCATCGAGGAGCTGAACGCCGAGGGCCGTGAACGTCTCTTGGCCGCGTTCGAGGTGATCAACGCCCACTTCCAGACGCTCTTCCAGGCCCTGTTCGGCGGCGGTCAGGCCGAGCTGCGGCTGATCGAGAGCGACGATCCGCTGGAGGCCGGCCTGGAGATCTTCGCCTGCCCGCCCGGCAAGCGCATGGCCAGCATGAGCCTGATGAGCGGCGGCGAGCAGGCCCTGACCGCCAGCGCCCTGATCTTCGGCGTCTTCCTGGCCAATCCCGCCCCGATCTGCGTGCTGGACGAAGTCGACGCGCCGCTGGATGACGCCAATGTCGACCGCTACTGCAACATGCTGGACGAGATGCGCCGGCGGACGCGGACGCGGTTCATCGCCATCACCCACAACCCGGTGACGATGAGCCGGATGGACAGGTTGTTCGGAGTGACCATGGCCGAGCGGGGGGTAAGCCAGCTGGTGAGCGTGGACCTGTCGACGGCGGAGCAGTTGGTGGCGGCGCAGTAGGTCGGCGGCTCAGCACTTGTCCCCTACGGATCGCTTCGCGATCGTCTTCCCCCATAGGGAAGAGCCGCGCTAGCCGGCGGCCAGCTCTAGGCTCCGCCCCCTCGCCGCGACAGACCGCGAAGCGGTCAGGTGGGGGCAAGTGTCAGCCCCCGAACATTCCGACGACCGCATGCCTCAACGGATTCCCCGGATCGCTCAGCAGCTTCACCGCCATGGCGCACGACATCACCACCAAGAGCGGCCGGATCAGCCGGGCCCCGAACCGCATCGCCAGGCGCGAGCCCACCTGCGCCCCGATGAAAGCCCCGGCCGCCATGGTCAGCCCCACCGGCCAGACCACCGCGCCCTTCAGAATGAACAGCGCGAGACTCCCCAGGTTCGACGCCGCGTTGGCCAGCTTGGTATGGGCCGTGGCCTTCAGCGCGCCGTAGCCCAGCAGGGTGACGATGGCCACCATGTAGAAGGCCCCCGCCCCGGGGCCGAAGATCCCGTCATAGAAGCCGATCAGCGGCGCGACGCAGAAGGCGAAGACCGGCACGGTCAGGCGCGGATGCACGTCCTCGCCCTTAAGCCCCTTCGAGAAGCCGAAATAGAGGGCGATGACGATCAGCAGGATCGGGACCAGGGCGGCCAGGACGCGCGGCGACAGAAGGCTGGCGCACAGGGCGCCGCACAGGCCGGCGACCGCGGCCGCCCCGGCGACCGGCAGGGCCGTCTTCCAGTCGATCAGGCCGCGACGGGCGAAGGCCGTGGTGGAGGAGATGGCGCTGACCGCGCCCTGCAGCTTGTTGGTGCCCAGGGCCGCGACGGGGTTCATGCCGGTCAGCAGCAGGGCCGGCACGGTCAGCAGGCCGCCCCCGCCGGCGATGGCGTCGAACGCCCCGGCGATCGCGGCCACGGCGAACATGGTGGCCAGCAGGGCTAGATCGACGTGCATAGACTCAAGCCTCGCGTGGTCAGCCCTAAAGCAGGGCCGGGACCACGCGTAGAGCAAGCGTTAGTTCAGTGGATTACTTCTGGCGCGCCTTGCGGGCGGCGTATTTGGCGTCGCGAGCGGCCTTCTGCTCGGCGGCGGTCAGGGCCTTGCGCTCCTTGCGCTGGGCGCGCTTCTCGGCGAGGGCCTCTTCTTCCTTGGCCAGGGCGGCCTGGCGGACGGCTTCCTTGGCCGCGGCGCGCTCGGCGCGGACGCGCTCCAGTTCGGCGTCGCGCTCGGCGTGGCGCTGCTCGAAGTTGGGATCCTGAACGGTGGGCTTCACCTTCATCTTGGCCAGCAAGGCCTTCTTGGCTTCGGCGGCGGCGGAGATGCGATCGGCGAAGCCGGTGTTCTTCAGATGCGACATGAATCTTCTGGTTGGTGGAAAGTGCGCTCCTAAGACCCCAAAACGCCCCGAAAAGCAATCGGTGATCCCCGACGCAAAAGGACACAGGTCTCCTCGCGCCGGGGTTTCGAGCCGTTATTTCTCGATCCGGTAGACCGCATAGCTGTGCGGGGCGACCCGGGCGGCGAACTCGGTGCGGGCCGGGGCGCCCTGGCGGCGCCAGGCGTCGGCCTTGCCGTCGGCCGGCTTGGCCTCGACCACCTGGCCGGTGGAGAGGTTGCGCAGCTTCACCCCCGACCCCAGCAGCGACAGGTTCACGTCCGTGTCGTCGTCGCGGAACGACTGCACCACGAAGGTCCCGTTGTCGTAGGCGAAC
Source organism: Caulobacter sp. (assembly GCA_017744495.1). Lineage (GTDB taxonomy): Bacteria > Pseudomonadota > Alphaproteobacteria > Caulobacterales > Caulobacteraceae > Caulobacter. The sequence goes on from JAGIBE010000111.1 coordinate 6,700, forward strand.
AGGCTGACCCGGTCGGGCGCATCCAGTCGCACCGGGAAGTCGCGCTGCAGGTAGCGCTTGATCTCGGTCGTGACGCCCTGGGGCAGGTTGTAGAGGTCGCCGGGGTTCTCCGGCATGGTGATCACATAGAGGATCCCGCCGCCGTAGCGGTTCATCAGCAGGATGGGGAAGCCCTTGGCGTTGGCCACGCCCCGGATGATGCCCCAGCTGTCGTTGGTGTAGAAAGTCAGCTCCGGGAACAGCACCGCCGGGGTCTCGCGCTTGGGATCGTTCAGGCTCTCGCCGTTGCCCGCGCCGTAGCCGTTCAGGAAGTCGTGCAGGGCCACCTTGCGGCCGGTGTCGCGCACCTCGAGGATGTCCTCGATCCCCTTGCCCTGCAGCGCCGACAGCAGGCCCGAGGTGATGAACACCGTCTTGCCGGCCGTCAGGTTGCCCTTGATCTCCTCGACGATCCTGGGGTCCTTGGCCGCGGCTTCCGTCAGCAGGGCCACGTCCGCGCCCTTGGGGAAGTTGGGCGACAGCTCGATGGGAATGCCGACATTGCCCAGATAGTTGTGCAGGAAGTCCTCGCCCGACGACTGGTAGGGCTTATAGCTGGCGATCCCGATCGGCTTGCCGAGGTAGCCCAGGTCCTTGTCGATCTTCTCCAGCGACCAGCCGGCCGCGCGGCCCCAGCCGGGACCCGGGTCGTCGGCCTTGCCGGAGCTCCTGTAGCTGGCGGCCATGGCCTTCCAGTCGAAGCTGGTGGCCTTGTCCTTCCACGGCCGCGCGCCCGGCTCGACCGCCTTGGGCTCGTTCATCGGCCGCCAGTTGAACAGGGTGATCTCCGGCGCCTTGGCCAACAGGGTGTCCCACAGCTGCTCGGCGTAGCGGTCGACATAGAGGGTGGAGAAGGTGTCGACCCAGCCGCCGCCGTTGCCCGGCCCGCCGTTCGATCCCGTGGGCCGGATGTTGTCGTAGTAGCGGATGATCGAATAGCTCTCGTACTGCTGCAGCAGCTGGTCAGTGATCACCGGATCGCGGGTCTCGGTGCCGGTGTAGATGCCGTCGAACATCTGCGACTGCTTTTCCAGGTCGTAGCCCAGGCCTTGGAAGTGCTCGTACCAGTTGGGGTACTTGATGATCATCCGGACCTTGGGATTGACCTGCTTGGCCGGGCCCAAGACCAGGTCCTGGCTGACCTTGCGCATGGTCTCCAGGCGATACTGGGTCCAGGAGCGGTCGCCCTTGGCGGCGATGTCGGCGGGGCTCTTGGACGTGTAGAAGAAGAAGTCGTCGAGGATCACCTCGTCGAAATGCTTGGCGGCCAGGCGCACGGCCTTCTCGCACTCGGCCCGGTGGGCCGGATTCTCGTAGTCGAAGGTGCCGAACTGGCCGCCCTCGCCGCCGGTCGCCAGGGTGATCCCGCCGGCCACCTGCACGCCGCGCGCCTCGAACCAGCCCTTGACCCGCTCGATCTGCTCGTCGGTGGCGAAGTTGCTGCCGCGATAGACCTCCAGATAGACCTTGTCGAAGCGTAGCTGGCGGCTGGACCGCTCGAACTGGGCGTCGAACACGGCCTTGTCCGACAGGGCCTTGGCGTCGTTGACGGCGATGTAGATGGCCGCGCGGAAGTTCTTGTAGGCGGGCGCCGGCTGGGGCTTGACGGGCGCGGCTTCGGCGAAGGCGGCGGGCGCGAGCAAGGCGCACAGCGCAGCGGCGCCGAACAGACTGCGGGTGACGTGGATCATGACTGGTTTCTTCCCTCGATAGGCCCGCCGACGCGTCGAGGCGACCGGTCCTGGTTGCGGTACCATAGGGTTGGTATGACAAATGAAGCGAGGGGAATCTTCTGTCCCTCCCCCTGTGGGGGAGGTGATCGCGCGGCGATCGGTGGGGGGCGTTAAGGATCGATCGATCCGAGTTGTGGCCGCCTGCCGATCACTCCCCCCTCCGTCGGCTTCGCCGACACCTCCCCCACAGGGGGAGGACCTCGGCTCCCCCAACGGAACCCGGCTTCCCCGATCACGTAAGGGCGCGCCGATTCCAGGTCGCGCTTCGAAAAACCCCAAAATCCCTTATAAAACCGCCACTTGAGAGTATACCGCCCAGCCTTGACGCACCGCAGCGCGCCCTATAGGTTCCGCCGCGATCAAGCCGGCCGGAAATCCGCCTCTATTGGGGCGGCCGCGGGCGTTTTCGGACCTGACCGCACCCATGCCCAAGGCCGACGAACCGAACGACAAGGCTCCGCAGAGCCTCGACGCTCGGATCGCCGCCTTCGAGGCGCGGAAAGCGGCGGAGCAGCCGGGACGCGCCGAGCACGAGAAATCGTCCCAGGACGGCTATCGTCTTCTGGCGGATCTGATCGGGGGCGTTCTGGTGGGGCTCGGCTTCGGCTGGCTGCTCGACCGTTACGCCGGCACGGGGCCTTGGGGCATGGTCGGCGGTCTGCTGATCGGCATGGGGTCCTCGATCTACATCGTCGTCCGCAAGGCGACAAAACTGAGCGCGCAGGCGTCGTCCCAGGTCCCGGGCAAGGCCCCGGGGGCTTCGGGCGACGAGAACACGGGAGGCGGGTCCACCGCCCCCAAGCAGAAGAGAGACTAGGGCCTTGGCCACGCCGATCGACCCGATGCACCAGTTCATGATCCAGAAGATCGTGGAGCTGCCGTCCGTGACTGTCCCGGGCCTGGGCGCGATCGATCTGTCGATCACCAACTCGATCGCCGCCATGCTGCTGTCGGCGTTCCTGATCATCACCTTCTACGCCTTCGCGGGCAAAGGCGCCGTGGTTCCCGGCCGCCTGCAGACCGTGGGCGAGATGCTCTATGGCATCGTCGACGGCCTCACGAGCTCGATCATCGGCCACGACGGCAAGAAGTACCTGCCGTTCGTCTTCAGCCTGTTCGCCTTCGTGCTGTTCGCCAACCTGCAGGGCATGCTGTTCGGCTGGACCGGCAACTTCCTGGGCTTCACCTCGACCTCGCAGCTGGCCGTGACCCTGACGCTGGGCATCATGGTCATCCTGACCGTGATCGCCGTCGGCTTCGCCAAGAACGGCCTGAAGTTCTTCAAGCTCTTCGCCCCGTCGGGCGTGCCGTGGCCCCTGCTGTTCCTGCTGGTGCCGATCGAGTTCATCTCGTTCCTGATCCGCCCGATCACCCTGGCGCTCCGTCTGTTCGGCAACATGCTGGGCGGCCACGTGGTGCTGAAGATCTTCGCGACCTTCGTGGCCATCCTGCTGGCCATGGCCCCGGCCTACTGGCTGGTGGGCATCCTGTCGCTGACCTCCGTCGTCGCCCTGACGGCCCTAGAGTTCATGGTGGCCTTCCTTCAGGCCTTCGTGTTCGCGGTGCTCACCTGCGTCTATCTGAACGACGTCGTGCACCTCGACAGCCACTGATCACCCTTTAGTCTTCCAACCAACACAGCCTTCTCTACAGGAGTTTCAACTATGGACGCTTCCGCCGCTAAGTTCATCGGCGCCGGCCTGGCCATGCTCGGCATGATCGGCGCGGGCATCGGCCTCGGCATCATGTTCGGCAACTACTTCCAAGGCGCCCTGCGCAACCCGACCGCGGCCGCTCAAGAGCGTCCGATGCTGTTCCTGGGCATGGCTCTGACCGAAGCCCTGGGCATCTTCGCCCTGGTCATCGCCTTCCTGATCCTGTTCTCGAAGTGATAACCCTGGGGCGCGGCGGTCCTGAAGGACCGCCGCGCCCCAGAACCGTTCTTCGAGCCTTCCCGTCCGGTGAAGGCTCCAAACTAAGAGGCTTCTTCGCCCATGGCGACGGAACATCACGGCACGGTCGAGTCGACCGAAGCCGCTCACGGGCAGGAAAGCGGCGGGCTTCCCCAGCTGCAGTTCCAGCACTGGGGCGGCCAGATCGTCTGGCTTGTGCTCATCTTCGCCGTTCTCTATGCGGTGCTGTCCAAGGCGCTCCTGCCTCGGGTCAGCGGCGCGATCGAGACCCGCGGGGCCAAGATCGCCGGCGACATCGCCGACGCCCGTCGTCTGAAGGACGAAGCCGAGGTGCAGGCGCGCGCGGCCGCCGCCGAGGTGGCCGAGGCTCGCGCCAAGGCCCAGAAGACCGCGGCGGACGCCAAGGCCAAGGCTTCGGCCGAAGCCGCCGAGCGTCAGGCGAAGGAAGAGGCCGCGCTGGCTGAGAAGCTGGCCGCCGCCGAAGGCCGCATCCAGGCCGCTCGCGACGAGGCCATGAGCCACGTCCGCGTAGTGGCTTCGGAAACGGCCGGCGCCATCGTCGAGAAGCTGACGGGCAAGGCGGCTTCGGCCGCCGAGCTCAAGGCCTCGCTGGCCTAAGGAGAGACGACGATGGAACACGAAGCCCTCTTCGATCTCGCCAATCCCGAGCTGTGGGTCCTGATCGGCCTGGCCCTGTTCATCGGCCTGCTGGTCGTGCTCAAGGTCTTGCCGGGCGCGCTCTTCAAGGCGCTGGACGCCCACGCCGAGAAGATCCAGGCGGAACTCGACGAAGCCCACCAATTGCGGGAAGAGGCCCAGGCCCTGCTCGCCGAGGTGAAGGCCCAGCGCGACGAAGCCGAACGCCAGGCGGCCGGCATGCTGGAAGCCGCCAAGGCCGACGCCGCGCTGATCGCGTCGGAAGCCAAGGCCAAGCTGGAAGAGCAGATCGCCCGCCGCGCCGAAATGGCCGAGCGCAAGATCGCCCAGGCCGAGGCCCAGGCCGCCGCCGACGTCAAGTCGGCCGCTGTCGACCTCGCCGCCCAGGCCGCCGAACAGGTCCTGGTCGCCCGCCTCGCGGCCGGCGCCTCGGACGGCCTCGTCGACACGGCGATCGGCCAGATCGGTTCGAAGCTGCAATAGCGGTTTCGGATACGGCGAAAGACAGAAGGGCGCGCTCCTCACGGGGCGCGCCCTTTTCTCTTCGCCCTCTCCCAGGGGGAGAGGGAGGGACCTAAGCGAAGCTTGGGAGGGTGAGGGGGTAAAACGTCCGACGGCGTGCCGGCAGGGCGTCTGCGAGACATCGGCGAGGGTGTAACCCCTCACCCTCCCACCGCTACGCGGCGGGCCCCGCCCTCTCCCTCTGGGAGAGGGTTTCAAGCTACGCCGGCTGTCGCTTCAGCCACCGTCGCTTCAGGTGTTTCCGCCCGCGCTTCAGCACCCGCCACTTGGCCTTGCGCAGGAACAGCTTCTCCGACCGCAGCAGCTGCTGCCAGGCCACCAGCATGATCTCCGGCTCGCGGCGCATCAGCCTCCGGATCGGGAAGATCAGCTTGGGGTGACGCCGCTGCCAGCGGAGGAAGCGGCGCTTGGCCTGGAACGAGTTGCGCAGCACGATCATCAGGCCGACGACCAGCAGCGGCAGGCCCAGGTGTCCCGGCAGGGGCGTCAGAATCACCCCGGCCAGCAGGACGAGCACGCCGAAGGCCAGCGCCGCCCAGCGGGCGACGCGGCCCGCGGTTTCACGCAGGACCAGGGCCAGACGGCGGCGACGGCGGTAGAGCCTCGAAGGCAGTCTGGCGAGCGTCTCGGCCGGCGAGTTCACGGCCGCTTCTTGAAGAGGGACTTGCGCCAGCGCTTGGCCACGCGCCAGCGGCGCGGAAGGACCAGGCGCTCCATGCGCAGGACCTGCTGCCAGGCCACCGGGAACACCTCCGGCTCGCGGCGCAGCAGGCGGCGCAGCGGGAACAGCAGCTTGGGATGGGCGTGCTGGAAGCGGACGAACTGCTTGCGGGCCCGGAACGAGTTGCGCAGCACCAGCATCAGGCCGGCCACGGTCAGCGGCACGCCCAACGGACCGGGCAGCGGCGCGATCAGGAAGCCCGCCACGATCAGGATCAGGCCCAGGGTCACCAGAACGACGCGCGAAATCCGCCCGAGGAGCTCGCGGGCGAGTTCATCGGCGACGGAGAAGCGCACGGGCGGCATGGCGAGGGCGAGGTTCATAGCGAGGGCAAACGGTTCCGTGGTCCGTTCGATCCCGGCGAAGACCGGCCACCTCGGCTCACAGAACCCGATATGAGAACGGGGCGCCCTTCCGTAAAGGCGCCCCGTTGTCGCTTTGCCCGACTGTGTCGTCTATTCCGCAGCCAGTGGCGCGGGGGCCACAGGTTTCCACCTCAGACGTGGTTTACGCGCCGCCTGGGTCTCGTCCAGGCGCTTGAGCGGCGCGTGGTAAGGCGCGCCCTTGAAGCGCTCGACGTCGCCACCTTTCGCCGCGCCCGCCAGAGCCCGCAGGGCGGTGACGAAGCGGTCCAGCTCCTGCTTGGACTCGGTCTCGGTCGGCTCGATCAGCATCGCCCCGTGGACCACCAGCGGGAAGTACATGGTCATCGGGTGGAAGCCCTCGTCGATCATCGCCTTGGCGAAGTCTAGCGTGGTCACGCCGGTGCCTTCCAGCCAGGCGTCGTCGAACAGGGCCTCGTGCATGCACGGGCCGTTCGGGAAAGCCGGGCTCATCAGGTCCGACAGGCGGGCCTTGATGTAGTTGGCGTTGAGGACGGCGTCCTCGGCCACCTGCTTGAGGCCGTCGGCGCCGTGGCTGAGCATGTAGGCGTAGGCCCGCACGAACATGCCCATCTGGCCGTGGAAGGCGCTCATCCGGCCGAAGGCCTGGGCGGCCGGGCCCTTGGCTTCTTCCACCAGCTTGAAGGTGTGTTCGTGGCTGACCACCCAGGGGGTTGGGGCGAACGGGGCCAGGGCCGCCGACAGCACCACCGGACCCGCGCCCGGACCACCGCCGCCGTGCGGCGTCGAGAAGGTCTTGTGCAGGTTGATGTGCATGGCGTCGACGCCGAGGTCGCCCGGGCGCACCCGGCCGACGATGGCGTTGAAGTTGGCGCCGTCGCAGTAGAAGTACGCGCCCGCCGCGTGGGTCAGGCGGGCGATCTCGACCACGTCGCGCTCGAACAGGCCGCAGGTGTTGGGGTTGGTGACCATAATGGCGGCCACGTGGTCGCCGAGCTTGGCCTCCAGGTCGGCCAGGTCCACGCGGCCGTCGTCGGTCTGGGCGATCTCGACGACCGTATAGCCGCAGAAGGCCGCCGTGGCTGGGTTGGTGCCGTGGGCGCTGGTGGGAGCCAGCACGGTCTTGCGGTGGCCGTTGCCGGCCGCCTCGTGGGCGGCGCGGATGGCCAGCAGGCCGCAGAGCTCGCCGTGGGCGCCGGCCTTGGGCGAGAGGGCCACGGCCGGCATGCCGGTCAGGGTCTTCAGCCAGTGGGCTAGGCGGTCCATCAGCTCGATCGCGCCCTGCACCGTCGACTGCGGCTGCAGCGGGTGGATGTCGGAGAAGCCCGGCAGGCGCGCCATCTTCTCGTTCAGGCGCGGGTTGTGCTTCATCGTGCACGACCCCAGCGGATAGAGCGCCAGGTCGATGGCGTGGTTCTTCTGCGACAGGCGCACGTAGTGGCGCACCGCTTCCGGCTCGGACAGGCCCGGCAGGCCGATCGCCGAAGTGCGGACGAGATCGCCGAGGTCATCGGCGGCCGGAGCCTCCGGCAGGTCTACGCCGGTCTTGTCCCAGGCGTTCAGTTCGAAGATCAGCGCCTCGTCCTGCAGCAGGCCGCGAGCCCCGGTCAGGGTCGGGTGGACGTAGTCGTTGGCGTCGCCAGCGGCTTCAGGACGGGTGGGCCGTCCAACATTGTTCATGCTCATTGGGCCAGCACCTTGGTCAGGGCCTTGGAGAAGAGGGCGATGTCGGTGTCAGGCGTGGTCTCGGTGACCGCGACCAGCAGCACGTCGTCCAGGCCGGCGGCCGGGTCGAGGCGCGAGAACGGCACGCCGGCGATGACGCCGTTGGCGGCGAGGGTCTCGACCAGCTCGGCGGCGTCGCCCGGGACCTTGATCGCGAACTCGTTGAAGAAGCGCGGGGTCAGCACCTGCACGCCCGGCACGGCGGCCAGGGCGTCGCGCAGCTTCACGGCCTTCTGGTGGTTGACCAGGGCCAGTTGGCGTAGGCCCTTCTCGCCCAGCAGGCTCATGTGGATGCTGAACGCCAGGGCGCACAGGCCGCTGTTGGTGCAGATGTTCGAGGTCGCCTTATCCCGGCGGATGTGCTGCTCGCGGGTCGACAGGGTCAGGACGAAGCCGCGGCGGCCCTCGGCGTCCACGGTCTCGCCGCAGAGGCGGCCGGGCGCCTGGCGGACGTACTTTTCCTTGCAGGCGAAGAGGCCGACATAGGGACCGCCGAAGTTCAGGCCGTTGCCGATCGACTGGCCCTCGGCCACGACGATGTCGGCGCCCATCTCGCCGGGCGACTTCAGCAGGCCGTACGACACGGCTTCCGTGGTGACCACGATCAGCAGGGCGCCGGCGGCCTGGGCCGCCGCGGCGATCTTGCTGACGTCGGTAGCGGTGCCGAAGACGTTCGGGGTCTGGACGACCACGCAGGCGGTGTCGGCGTCGATGGCGGCGATCACCGCGTCCTCGGCGTCGATGGCGGCCGTCAGGCGATCGGTGGCGACGCCAGCGGCGTGGGCCAGGGTCTCGACGGTGCCGACATACTGCGGGTGCACGCCGCCCGACAGCACCGCCTTGTTCCGGCGGGTGACGCGGGTCGCCATCATCACCGCCTCGGCGGCGGCGGTGGAGCCGTCATAGAGCGAGGCGTTGGCCACTTCCATGCCGGTCAGGGCCGCGACCTGAGTCTGAAACTCGAACAGGACCTGCAGGGTGCCCTGGGCGATTTCCGGCTGGTAGGGCGTGTAGCTGGTCAGGAATTCCGACCGCTGGATGATGTGGTCGACCGTGGCCGGCACATGGTGGCGATAGGCCCCCGCCCCCACGAAGAACGGACCTTCCGAGGCCGCGCGGTTGCGGCGCGACAGGCCCAGCATCTCACGCTCGACCTCCAGCTCACCGGCGTGGAACGGCAGATCGACCGGCTGAGCGCGGCGGGCGACGGCGGGGACGTCGACGAACAGATCGTCGATCGACTCCGCGCCGATGACGCCGAGCATGTCGGCGCGATCTTCGGGTGTGAGGGGGAGGTAGCGCATGGGCGGTCCTGATACGGGACGTCCCGGACCGCGAACGATCCGGGACGGAAAAGAAGAAGGTTAGAGGGTGCCGAGGAACGCTTCGTACGCGTCGCGGTCCATCAGGGCGTTCAGCTCGGCCGGATTGTTGAGCTTGACCTTGGCGAACCAGCCGCCGGCTTCAGGCGCGGCGTTGACGGTCTCGGGGCTGTCGCCCAGCGTCTCGTTGGCCTCGACCACCTCGCCCGACACCGGGGCGTAGACGTCGGAGGCGGCCTTGACGCTCTCGACCACCGCCAGGGCTTCGCCCTGCTTCACGGTCTTGCCGACTTCCGGCACCTCGACGAACACCACATCGCCCAGTTGCTCGGCGGCGTAGGCGGTGATGCCGACCGTGGCGACGTCGCCGGCGACTTCGACCCACTCGTGGTCCTTGGTGAACTTCATGATCTTGGCCCTTGGTTGGATCTAGAGTTTGCGCACGTAGCGGGTGGGGACGAACGGCGAGGTGACGACCTCGGCTTTCTGCGGCTTGCCGCGGACAATGACTTTCAGCTCCGAGCCGACCACGTTGTATTGCGGCGGCACGAAGCCGATCGCGATGGCGCCGCCGAAGCTGGGGCCGAAGCCGCCACTGGTGACCTTGCCGATGACGGCGCCGTCGGCGTCGGCGATCTCGGCGCCTTCACGGGCCGGGGCGCCTTCCAGCACCTTCAGATTGACGCGGACGCGCTTGAGGTCTCCGGCCAGCTCCTTGCCGATGCGGTCGGCGCCCAGATAGTCGCCGGCCTCGCGGCGGCTCTTGCCGACGGCGAACGGCATGCCGGCCTCGATCGGCGAGACCGTCTCGTCCATGTCGTGGCCGTACAGCGGCAGGCCGGCCTCCAGGCGCAGGCTGTCGCGGGCGCCCAGGCCGATGGCCTTGACCCGCTCGTCTTCCAGCAGGGTGTTCCAGATGCGCGCAGCCTCCGTGGACGGCACGGAAATCTCATAGCCGTCCTCGCCGGTATAGCCCGAGCGCGAGATGAGGACGTCGGTCCCGAAGGCGGTCACGGCGGCGCTGTCCATGAACACCATGTTCGCCGCTTCGGGGATGTGCGCGGCCAACACGGGGGCGGCCTCGGGGCCCTGCAGGGCCAGCAGGGCGCGGTCTTCCAGGCGCTCGACGGTCGCTTCGCCCGCCAGGGCCTCGGCGATGATCTTGTAGTCGTTGTCCTTGCAGGCGCCGTTGACGACGATGAACAGCCCGTCGTCGTCGGGACGGGCGGTCATCAGGTCGTCGATCACCCCGCCCTCGGCGTTCAGCAGCACGGCGTAGCGCTGCTTGCCGGGCTTGAGCCCTTGATAGTCGGCCGAGACCAGCTTCTCGAAGCTCTTGGCCGGATTGTCGCCGCGCAGGCGCGCCTGGCCCATATGCGAGACGTCGAACAGGCCCGCGTGCTCGCGGGTCCACAGGTGCTCCTTCAACACCCCGTCCTTGTACTGGACCGGCATGTGGTAGCCCGCGAACGGGACCATGCGGGCGCCGGCCGCGACGTGCGCGTCGTACAGCGGGGTCTTCTTGAGGTCTTGCTCGGACACGCTTTGGGCTCCAATCGGGGTCGGCGACGCCGCCCGGCTTTCGCCAGGTGGTCTCGCCCCCGCTGTCCCTTTGACCTGAGAGATTCCGGCCTTCCGCGAAGAGGGCCTTGCTCCTTCGGCGGGCAGCCGTTCCCGACTGCCTCTTTCCAGCGTTCCTAAACCCGCGCGGTCCTTTTGCCTGAGCGTTTCCGGGGCGGTTGCGCCTTCGGCCTCGGGACCAGAATCCCGATGTCTCCCGCGGGGGTCGAGGCGTGTTTGGGCGACGGTGCGGGCGGAGTCAACGGGGAAGGCGTCGGCCCGCCGACGAAGCCCTACGCCGTCAGCAGCCGAGGCAGTTTGAAGGTCACCGTCTCGCGGGCTTCGACCAGTTCGGCGACGGTCACGTCGTAGCGCGAGGTGAGGGCGTCGATGACCCCCTGGACCAGGTCTTCCGGGGCCGAGGCGCCGGCGGTGAGCCCCACCGTCTTCACGCCCTCGAACCACGACCAGTCGATGCCGCGGGCGTCGTCGATCAGCCGGGCGTCCCGGGCCCCGGCTCGTTTGCCGACCTCCATCAGCCGCACCGAGTTGGAGGAGTTCCTCGAGCCGACCACCAGGATCAAGTCCGACGCCTCGGCCAACAACTTCACCGCCTCCTGGCGGTTGGTGGTCGCGTAGCAGATGTCTTCCTTGTGCGGGGCGGCTATGCCGGGGAAACGCTCTTTGAGCAGCGCGACCATTTCGGCCGTATCATCGACCGACAGGGTGGTCTGGGTCAGGAAGGCCACGTTGGCCGGATCCTTAGGGACCCAGGCGCGGGCGTCCTCGATATGCTCGATCAGGGTGACGGTCCCCTCGGGCAGCTGGCCCATGGTGCCCACCACCTCGGGGTGACCGGCGTGGCCGATCAGTACGATTTCCCGCCCGGCGTCATAGTGCTTCTGGGCTTCGACGTGGACCTTGGAGACCAGCGGGCAGGTGGCGTCCAGATAGACCATCTCGCGCGCCTTGGCCGCCGCCGGCACGGCTTTGGGCACGCCGTGGGCCGAGAACACCACCGGACGGTCGTCCGGCGCCTCGTCCAGCTCCTCGATGAACACCGCGCCCAGGGCCTTGAGCCGGTCGACCACGTGACGGTTGTGGACGATCTCGTGACGCACATAGACCGGCGCGCCGAACTTCTCGATCGTGCGCTCGACGATCTGGATCGCCCGGTCGACGCCCGCGCAGAAACCGCGCGGACTGGCCAGGACCACGCGGAGTTCGCGGCGGCCGGAACTGGAGATGGGCGAATGGGCGTTCATGGCCCCGAACCTAAGGGTTTCGCGCCCCCCGCGCCAGCGCCGGACCGGTCCCTGCGCGAAAAGACCGCCGCATCCTGTTGAAACCTGCTGTACATTGCGACGTCACGCATATGCCTTTATCAGGCTCCATGACGCTGGCGGGGATTTCCCGCTCAAGCTTTCCATCTCGAACCGGACGTTTCATGCGCCGCAACCTTTCCGTCGCCCTCAGCGCTCTGATGGCCCTCTCGATCGCCGCCACGGCGACGACCGTCCACGCCCAGCAGGGCGGACGTCCCGGCCAGGGTCAGGGCGACGACGACCAGGCCGCCAAGAAGAAGAAGCGCGACGACGAGTGGAACCAGCCCAAGGCTCCGCTGGCCCAGCTGCGCAACGCCGGTCCCTGCCCCTATGTGAAGGTGCTGTACGACGCCAGCCGCTATGTCGAATTCAAGGACGGCAAGGAATCGGCCGCCCAGGCGCTCTATACCGGCGAGGTCCAGGGCCTGTCGTCGGGCTGCGCCTACAAAAGCAACGACCCGATCAAGATGCAGGTCCAGATTCTGTTCGAACTGGGCAAGGGTCCCCAGGCGACCGGCGACCAGAAGACCTACCGCTATTGGGTCGCGGTGACCGAGCGCAACAAGAGCGTCCTGGCCAAGGAATATTTCGACCTGCCGGTGAAGTTCGCGCCGGGCCAGGACCGCGTCTACGTGACCCAGAACCTGAAGACCATCACCATCCCGCGCGCCGACGAGAAGGTCAGCGGCGGTAATTTCGAAGTCCTGGTCGGCTTCGACGTCACCCCGGAAATGGCCGCCTTCAACCGCGACGGCAAGCGCTTCCGCGTCAACGCCGGCCAGACCCAGCAAGCCCAAACCGGAAACACCCCCAAACCATGAGTGATTTGAAGCGGTCCCTGAGCGAGGCGGCCGCGGCCGCCTTCCAGGCCGCCGGACTGTCTCCCGACTTCGGGCGCGTCACCGCGTCCGACCGGCCCGACCTGGCCGACTTCCAATGCAACGGGGCCCTGGCGGCCGCCAAGAGCGCCAAGCGCAATCCGCGCGAGATCGCCGTGCAGGTCGTCGACATCCTGAAGACCGACCCACGCCTGGCCTCCGTCGAGATCGCCGGCGTCGGCTTCATCAATATGCGCGTCAGCGACGACGCCCTGGCCGCCCGCGCCAACGAGATCGCCGCCGATCCGCGCGCCGGGGCCGAGCCGCTCGCCAACCCGCGCCGGGTGCTGGTCGACTACGCCGGCCCGAACGTGGCCAAGCCGATGCACGTGGGCCACCTGCGCGCCTCGATCATCGGCGAGTCGGTCAAGCGGCTGTACCGCTTCCGCGGCGACGACGTGGTGGGCGACGCCCACTTCGGCGATTGGGGCTTCCAGATGGGCCTGCTGATCAGCGCCATCATGGAGGAGGACGCCTTCATCCGCGCCCTGCTCGAGCGCCTGGTCGAGGCCCCGCGCGGCTTCTCCAAGGCCGACGAAGAAAAGGTGATGGCCGAGTTCGCCCAGCGTGTGACGCTGGAGGACCTGGACCGCATCTATCCCGCCGCCTCGGCGCGCCAGAAGGAAGACCCCGAGTTCAAGGAGCGGGCCCGCAAGGCCACCGCGGAACTGCAGAACGGCCGCTTCGGCTACCGGCTGCTGTGGCGTCACTTCGTCAACATCAGCCGAGTGGCCCTGGAGCGCGAGTTCCACGCCCTGGGCGTCGATTTCGACCTGTGGAAGGGCGAGAGCGACGTGCAGGACCTGATCGCGCCGATGGTCAGCCAGCTGGAGGCCAAGGGCCTGCTGGTCGACGACCAGGGCGCCCGCATCGTCCGCGTGGCCCGCCCCGGCGAGACCAAGAAGAAGAAGCTGGCCGACGGCACGGTGGTCGAGGTCGAGAGCCCCGACCCTCTGCTGGTCGTCTCGTCGGAAGGCTCGGCCATGTACGGCACGACCGACCTGGCCACGATCCTGGACCGCCGCAAGTCGTTCGACCCGCACCTGATCCTCTACGCCGTGGACCAGCGCCAGGCCGACCACTTCGAGCAGGTGTTCCGCGCCGCCTATCTGGCCGGCTACGCGACGCCGGGCGGGCTGGAGCACATCGGCTTCGGCACCATGAACGGCAGCGACGGCAAGCCCTTCAAGACCCGCGCCGGCGGCGTCCTGAAGCTGCACGACCTGATCGAGATGGCCCGCGAGAAAGCCCGCGAGCGCCTGCGCGAAGCCGGCCTGGGCGCCGAGCTGTCGGACGAGGCCTTCGAGGACATCGCCCACAAGGTGGGCGTGGCGGCCCTGAAGTTCGCCGACCTGCAGAACTTCCGCGGCACCTCCTACGTCTTCGACCTCGACCGCTTCACCAGCTTCGAGGGCAAGACCGGCCCGTACCTGCTGTACCAGTCGGTGCGCATCAAGAGCATCCTGCGCAAGGCGGCCGAGCAGGGCCTGACCTCGGGCCAAGTGATCGTCGGCGAACAGGCCGAGCGTGACCTGACGCTGCTGCTGGACGCGTTCGAAGGCGCGCTCTCCGAGGCCTACGACAAGAAGGCCCCCAACTTCATCGCCGAGCACGCGTACAAGCTGGCCCAGACCTTCTCGAAGTTCTACGCCGCCTGCCCGATCCTGGGCGCGGACGACGTAGCGATCCGGGCCTCGCGCCTGGCACTGGCTGAGACGACGCTGAAGCAGCTGGAACTGGCCCTGAACCTGCTGGGCATCGAGGCTCCGGAGCGGATGTAGCCCCCGCCGGGACGCTCGAGTTTCTTGAGCGTCCCGAGCGAACTTCAGCTTTTCTCGGGGACGACCGACGAAAAGCACGCCTCCGCGCTCTTGACCGCCAGCGCCCGGTCCCGCATCCCCGCGCCATGGCCGTCTATACCGACATCACCGACGACGAACTCGCCGCCTTCCTGGCCGACTACGACCTGGGACAGGCCGTGGCGTTCAAGGGTATCGCCGAGGGGGTGGAGAACTCCAACTTCCTGCTGGAGACCGAGACCGGCCGGTACATCCTCACGGTCTACGAGCGGCGCGCCAAGCCCGAGGACCTGCCCTATTTCCTGAACCTGCTGACCTGGCTGGCCGATCGCGGCTATCCCAGCGCCAAGCCGATCGCCGACCGTTCGGGCGCCACGCTGAAGACCATCCGGGGCAAGCCGGCGGCCCTGGTCGAGTTCCTGCCCGGCCTGTCGGCCCGCCGCCCGACCATCGCCCACTGCCGCGAGGCCGGCGAGGGCCTGGCCTGGCTGCACCTGGCCGGCGAGGGCTATCCGGCCCGCCGCGCCAACGACCTGGGCCAGCCGCACTGGGCCCCGCTGTTCTCCAAGCACCGCAAGGCCGCCGAAGGTCTCAAGCCGGGCCTCTCCGCCGTCATCGACAACGACCTGGCCGAGCTCGCCCTGGTCTGGCCCAAGACCCTGCCCTCGGGCGTGATCCATGCCGACTATTTCCCGGACAACGTCTTCTTCAAGCCGGACGGCAGGTTCGCGGCGGCCATCGACTTCTACTTCGCCTGCGACGACGCCTACGCCTACGACATCGCGGTGACCCTGAACGCCTGGTGCTTCGAGGCCGACGGCAGCTTCAACATCACCGCCGCCCGGGCCCTGATCGCCGGCTATGAGCGCCGCCGGCCGTTGAGCCCGGCCGAGCGCGACGCTATCCCGATCCTGGCGCGCGGCGCGGCCATGCGCTTCTTCCTGACCCGTCTGGCCGACTGGGGCGCGACCCCGGCCGGGGCCTTGGTCAAGCCGAAGGACCCGCTGGAGTACGAGCGCAAGCTGGCCGTGCACCGCGAGGGTCTCAGCCTGTTCGGGGCCGGCGCGTGACCCCGAGGCTTGTGATCTATACCGACGGCGCCTGCCGCGGGAATCCCGGCCCGGGCGGCTGGGGCGCCCTCCTGATGTACGGCGACAAGAAGAAGGAAATCTGTGGCGGCGAGCTGGCCACGACCAACAACCGCATGGAGCTGATGGCCGCCATCCAGGCCCTGGAAGCGCTGAACAAGCCGACCAAGGCCGAGCTGCACACCGACAGCCAGTATGTGATGAAGGGCGTCACCCAGTGGATCCACGGCTGGAAGGCCAAGGGCTGGAAGACCGCCGACAAGAGCCCGGTAAAAAACGAGGATTTGTGGCGGCGCCTGGACGCCGCCCGCGCCCGGCACGAGGTTGATTGGCGCTGGGTGAAGGGCCACGCGGGCCACGTCCACAACGAACGCGCGGACGAGCTGGCGCGGCTGGGCATGTTGAAGGCGCTGGGCGAGCGGGCCTAGCTACCGCTGGGGACATGCCCTTGCGGCGTGTCCCCATCCGCTACGCCACGCCCAGACTTGGGGACACGCCGCGAGGGCATGTCCCCGTTCTAGGAACATTTCGGCCGGTTCACGGATTCGCTTCGACACAGGAGGTGAACCCATGTCCAAGCGTGAACTGATCGAACCCAATCCCGGCGACAAGCGCTACGTCCGGCGCGACGACCAGGGCCGCTTCAGCGAGTCCGACGATGTCGGCCGCTCGCTGGCCGCCGATCGCCGCCAGCACTCCAGCCACGACGCCGGCCCCGGCCAAGGCGACAAGGGCGACCGCAAGAAGAAGCACTAGGCCCGCCATGCCCTCATCGGTCATCAAGGCTTGGCGCTATGACTCGGAGGGCGCGGTCCTGACGATCACCTTCGTCAGTGGCCGCGCCTACGCGTACCAGGCCGTGCCCGCCGATGTCGCCGAGGGCTTCCGCCTGGCCTTCGCCAAGGGCGAGTACTTCAACCGGGCGATCCGCGACCGCTATCCGGCCATCCGGACCGTGGAGCCCGAGCAACTGCCCTTGCTCTAGCCGGGGACATGTCCTTGCGGCGTGTCCCCAACAGCTAGCGCCGGGGCCTGGACCTGGGGACACGCCGCAAGGGCATGTCCCCTCCGCGCGCCCATCCGTCGCATGCCGCCCCCCGGGGACGGCTCCCCATATGTAGGTGATGGCCAAGACAGCGCGAGTCGTCACCGAACCCGTCGAAACCGAATCCCGGACCGCCGACATCCTCGAACTCGAAGACGTCGCCGCGCGGCGTGAGCGGTTCCTGGCCCATGCCGAGGCCTCCAGCCGGGTCGCTGCCTACTGGCTCCAAATCCCCGAAGGCGCGACCGTCGCGTCGTTGGCCGATCCCGCCGTGCAGCGCGACGCCGCCGATCAACTGCACTTGGTCACGGCCATGATCGGCGGGAGCCTGGGCAGGACGCCCGGCGGCGTGGTCGTGCGCGTGCCCTTGTCGGCCCACGAACGGTTCGAAGCCCTGGCCCGGCCCATCCTCGACGCCTGGCTCGTCGCCTTCCATCGCGAGGCGTGCTAGAACAATCACGGAACATCCGGAGTCGACATGGCCAGACGCGCGGGCAGCGCCGACCTTCCTTTGCACAGCGGACACGTGCCGCCCTGGCTGGCCCAGCGGATGACGCGGCTGGGGGCGGTGATCAGCCAGGCCATCGTCCACCACTACGGCCGCGACGAGCTGCTGAGCCGCCTGGCCCATCCGTTCTGGTTCCAGTCGTTCGGGGCGGTGATGGGCATGGATTGGCACTCCTCCGGCATCACCACGAGCGTGCTGGGTTCGCTCAAGCGGGGCCTCGCCCCTCTGTCGGGTGAGCTGGGGATCCATGTCTGCGGCGGACGCGGCAAGCATTCGCGCCAGACCCCGGCCGAGCTGATCGCGGTGGGCGAGCGCGTCGGCCTGGACGGCGCGGCCCTGGCCCAGGCCAGCCGGCTGGTGGCCAAGGTCGACAGCGCCGCCGTCCAAGACGGCTTCGACCTCTATCTGCATGGCTTCATCGTCGCCGACGACGGCCAGTGGGTGGTGGTCCAGCAGGGCATGAACGATGAACGCCGCCAGGCGCGGCGCTACCACTGGAGCTCGCGCGAGCTGAAGAGCTTCGTCGACGCCCCGCACGCGGCGATCGAGGGGCGCGGACATGGCGAGATCGTCAACCTGACTGACCGCCGGGCCGACGCCTCGCGAGCGGCCCAGATCCACATGCTGCAGGCGCTGGGTCCCGACGGCGTGGCGCGCGAGGCCGTCAAGCTGGCCGCCGCCGAGGCGCCGCCGCCGGCCCAGGCGACGCTGCCTCACCTGGTCATGCCCGACCATCACGACGTCCGGCCCGAGGACGTCGTCACGCGCCGGCTCCACGGCGCGTTGGCGGCCGCCGCCGAGCAGGGGCCCAAGGATTTCTCCGATCTGTTGATGGTTCCGGGCGTCGGCGCCCGCACGGTGCGGACCCTGGCCATGGTCGCCGAGGTCGTGCACGGCGCGCCCTGCCGGTTCAGCGACCCGGCCCGCTTCTCCCTGGCCCTGGGCGGCAAGGACCGGCATCCGTTCCCGGTGCCGACCAAGGTCTATGACGAGACCATCCGTGTGCTGAAGGCCGCCGTGGAGAGCGCCAAGCTGGGCCACGAGGAGACCCTGGGCGCCATCCGCCGCCTGGACGACCAAGCCCGCCGCCTGGAACGCGTGGCCGACGGTCCGTCGGTCAAGGCCTATATCGCCCAGGAGCGCGCCGCCTCGCCCTCGTACGGCGGCCGCAGCGTGTTCGGCTGGGAGAGCGACTTGGTCGGGGACATGCCCTCGCGGCGTGTCCCCGACCGCTAGCGCCGCGCCTGGACTTGGGGACACGCCGCAAGGGCATGTCCCCGGCAGCACCCAGCTTAAGCCGCCAACCGCCCCGGCTCTTCCCCCTGGGCGAACGGCAGACCCTCGTCGGCCCAGCCCGTGACGCCGCCGATCATCAGCTTCACGGGACGGCCCAGCATCGCCAGCTTCAGCGCCGCGCGATCGGCGCCGTTGCAGTGCGGACCGGCGCAATAGACCACGAACAGGGTGTCGGCAGGCCATTCGGCCATCCGCTCGGCGCTCATCTCGGCGTGGCGCAGGTGGATCGCGCCCGGCACGTGCCGGCGGGCATAGGCCTCCGGCGAGCCCACCACGTGCAGCAGGACGAAGTCGATCTCGCCCGCCTTCATGGACGCGGCGACGTCGGCGCAGTCGGTCTCCAGGCTCAGCCGGGCGGCGAAGTGGGCGGCCGCGACGGACGACGCGGCGGCGGGGATGTCGGACACAAAGCTCATGACGGCCTCCTCTGTTGGCGAGGAAGACTTGCCCCAGGCGGCGCTTCGGCGTTAGCTGGCAGAATAGACATCGACCGTAAAGATCATGCCAAACCGCAACCTCAACGTCGTCGCCCTGGCCTATGACGGCCTGTGCACCTTCGAGTTCGGGGTGGCGGTCGAGCTGTTCGGTTTGCCCCGGCCGGAGATGGGTCCGGACTGGTATCGCTTCGCCACCGCCGCCATCGAACCCGGCCCCCTGCGCGGCCTGGGCGGGGTCCAGGTCGTCGCCGACGGCGGGCTGGACCTGGTCGAGGCGGCCGGCACGATCATCGCCCCGGGCTGGCGCGAGGCCGACACGCCCGTGCCGCAGCCGCTGATCGACGCTCTCCGGACAGCCCACGCCAAGGGCGCGCGGGTGATGTCGATCTGCTCGGGCGTCTTCGTGCTGGCGGCGGCGGGCCTGCTGGCAGGTCGGCGGGCCACCACCCACTGGCGCTATGTCGACAAGCTGCGGGCGCTCTATCCTGACATCGATGTGCTGCCCGACGTGCTCTATGTCGACGAGGGCGACGTCATGACCTCGGCCGGCAGCGCCGCCGGCCTGGACCTGGGCCTGCACCTGGTGCGCCGCGATTTCGGGCCCGAAGCGGCCAACACCGTGGCCCGGCGTCTTGTGATCCCGCCCCACCGCGACGGCGGCCAGGCCCAGTTCATCCAGCGGCCCGTGCCTACGGCGCACGAGGCCTCGCGCCTGTCGCCGATCCTGGACCGCATGCGCGCCGACCTCGCCCGCGAGCATACCGTGAAGGCCCTGGCCGACGCCGCCGGCATGAGCCCCCGCACCTTCCTGCGCCGCTTCGAGGCCGCCACAGGCACGACGCCCGCCCGCTGGCTGCTGGCCGAGCGCCTGGCCCGGGCCCGCGACCTGCTGGAGACCACCCCCTTCGGCGTCGAACAGATCGCCCAGGCCGTCGGCTTCGGCGCCCCCGCCCTGCGCCACCACTTCCGCAAGTCCCTGGCCACCACGCCCCAGGCCTATCGGGCGCGGTTCGCGGGCTGAGGCGCCTTCCCGACACAACATCACCCGTCCGTAACGAACCCGCCGCGAAATGACCTTGGTCGCGCCGTTGCGCCGCCGGGTTCGGATCCCAATCTCTTCTTCGACGCGGACAACCCGGCTCCTCCCCCCGGCCGGCCCCAGCGTCCTGTAAGCGCAGCGTCCGTGCCTTCCCCCTCTCGGCACGGACGCTGTTTGCGTTAAGGGCCCGTCTCGCCGCTCAACAAGCCCGACCTTCGTCGGCCCCTATTTGCGCTGGTAACGCTAACACCTCGCGCTATCCTGTCGCCCGACACCTTCGCTCGCCTCAAGAGCGGAGGGTCGCGCGGGAGTGAGACGATGAAGCGCGCCGTGGCTTGCGCCCTGATCCTGCTGTCCGGCGGAACTCCGTGCGTCGCCTGGGCCCAGGCGTCCCGCCCGCCCATCGTCTCGGTCTCGCACCTGGCGGTCCACGCGGCCGATCCGGCCAAGAGCGAGGCGTTCTACGTCCACGGCCTGGGCGCGGTGAAGGGCGCCGATCCGGAGAACCCCGCCGGCGCGCGCTACTATTTCAGCCCCACCCAGTTCGTCGAGGTGCTGCCCCTGCCGCCCGGCCCGTCCAAGATCGACCGGCTTGACCACGCCGCCTTCAACACGACCGATGCGGAGGCGCTGCGTCTCTACCTGGCCGCCAAGAGCGTGGCCGTCCCCGCCAAGGTCGAGACCGGCGCCGACGGCGGCCGCTGGTTCGACGTGGTCGATCCCGAGGGCGTGCGCGTCCAGTTCGTCCAGCCACCGGCAAAGCCGCCCGCCGTCGCCGTCAACCCGCTGTCCAGCCGGATCATCCATGTGGGCTTCATCGTCCACGACCGGGCCAAGGCCGACGCCTTCTACCGGGGCGTCCTGGGCTTCCGCCCCTATTGGTACGGCGGCATGACCGACGACGCCGCCAGCTGGGTGTCGCTGCAGGTTCCAGATGGGTCGGACTGGCTGGAATACATGCTGGTCGCCCCGCCCGACGGCCGGGGTCCGCCGCCCGGCATGAGCCAGGCCACGGCCGGGGTGCTGGACCACTTCTCTCTGGGCGTGCCCGACACGCGGCTGGCCTACACCCTGCTGTGGAACGGCGACCGCCTGGAGGGCCAGAAGGAAACGCCGAAGATCGGTCGCGACGCCAAGTGGCAGCTGAACCTCTATGACCCCGACGGCACGCGCGCCGAGATCATGGAGTTCAAGGCCGTCGGCAAGCCCTGCTGCTCCGCATTCACCGCCGACGATCCGAAGCCATGAACCCCTCTCGCCCCGTCATCCTCGGACTTGTTCCGAGGATGACGGAGGTGGGAGAAACGCAACGCTAGTTCCGAGGACCAGAGAGTCATGCCGAAACGTCCCTCCCGACGCGATCTGATCGCCGCCGCCGGCGTCACCGCGGCCCTGGCCACCACCGCCAAGGCCCAACCGAAAGCCAAGGAGACCGCCATGCCCGCCTCCGACCACGTCGGTTTCGCCATCGTGGGCCTGGGCAAGCTGAGCCTGACCCAGCTGATCCCGGCCCTGAAGAAGACCAAGAGCGCCAAGCTGGTCGCCGTGGTCAGCGGCCATCCCGAGAAGGCCAGAAAGGTGGCCGCCGAGAACGGCCTGCCGGCGGACGCGGTCTACGGCTATGACGACTACGACCGCATCGCCAAGGACCCGCGCATCCAGGTCGTCTACATCGTGCTGCCCAACGCCCTGCACGCCGAACACACGATCAAGGCCTTCAAGGCCGGCAAGCACGTGCTGTGCGAAAAGCCGATGGCCACGACGATCGCCGACGCCGAGGCGATGATCGCCGCCGCCAAGGCCGCTCAGCGCCAGCTGATGATCGCCTATCGCTGCCACTACGAGCCGATGAACCTGGACGTCATGCGTCGGCTACGGTCCCAGTCTCTGGGCAAGGTCCGGCAGATCAACACCACCATGGGGCGGCAGGCCGATCCCTCCGACCCGTCGGACGCCTGGCGGCTGGACCTGAAGCTCTCCGGCAACGGGGCCTTGGGCGACATGGGCGTCTACGGCGTCAGCGCCGCGCGCTATCTGCTGAACGAGGAGCCGATCGCGGTGCAGGCCTGGGCCCAGACCGACCGGAGCGATCCCCGCTTCAAAGAGACCGAAGACCTGATCAACTGGCAGTTCCGCTTCCTCTCGGGCGTGATCGCCAACGGTTCGACCTCGTTCAACTATGCCGCGACCATGGCCTTCGAGGCGATCTGCGAGCAGGGCCGGCTGGTGGCCGACCCCGCGGCCTTCTACGGCGGCAACCGCCTGACCGTGGTCGAGGGCGGCCAGGCTCAGCCGCCGGTCCCCGCCCCGGCCGGCGACCAGTTCGCCCGCGAGATGGACTGGATGGCCGACGTCGTGCGTGGCAAGGCGCCCATGGTCTCGCCCGGCGAGGAGGGTCTGCAGGACATGCGGCTGATGGAGGCGATCCTGGAGTCGGCGGCCAAGGACGGGGCGACAGTGAAGACCGACTGGGGCTACCGGCGGGCGGTGGACCCGGCGAAGGTGGTGGACGCAAAGGCGTGAGATCCTCCCCCTGTGGGGGAGGCGTCGGCGAAGCCGACGGAGGGGTGAGTGATCTGCAGGCGGCGACAACCCGGATCGCCGATCCGGATACTCCCCCCACCGGTCTTCGGCCACCTCCCCCACAAGGGGGGACCTAGTCCCTACTTCCCCGTCAGCAACCGCCACCAGCTCCGCGCCAGTTCGTCCAGCAACGGCTCCAACGGCGCCGAGGCCCGTTGGACCACCATCACGTAGGACAGCCGCTCGAACTGGACGAGCTGCATAAGCATCCGCGTGCGCGCCGCCGGCAGCTCTTCCGGCGAGAACCGGCCCAGATAGTTGGGCATGGCGTCGATGAACAGGTTGATGAAGCGCAGGTAGTCGTCGGCAAGGTCGGGGTCGGCGACGTTAGCCTCGGTGGCCACGGCCAGCAGGTTGCGGCGCTCGTCGGTCTGCTCGGCCATGCCCTGGGCCAGCCAGGCGCGGACATCCTCAAGGGTCGGGTCCGGGATGGCGTCCAGGGCCGCGAAGGTGGCCTGGATGTTGGGGACCAGCCGGTCGCCGATGGCGTTGGCCACGTCCTCCTTGTTGCGGAAGTGCAGGTAGAAGGTGGCGCGGTTCGCGCCGGCCTCGGCGGCGATCTGCTCAATGGTTACGGCCCGGAAGCCCCGGCGGCCGAACAGGGCGACGGCGGCGTCGATCAGCCGCTCGCGCGTCAGCTGGCGCTGGGCCTCGCGCAGGCCTCCGGTACGCTCCGCCGTCTTCGCCAAATCGCCCTCCATTCGTCCAGGCCGTTTCTGCCACGACGGCCGATTTAACGCCAGTCGATTGACACGACACGTGTCGTCTGAACTACTTCGCCCGACCCAAGCGGCGGAAGTCCGCGGGGCGCAAAGGGAGGAAGCGCATGGCCATGCAGCTCGTCAGCGAAACCGCCATGGACGGGATCGAGGGGCCCGGCGCCCCCACCTTGTTCCCCACCCTCGACGGGGTGGACCTGTCCAACATCGAGCAGTTCACCCGCGGCCAGCCCTATGGCGACTTCGCACGCCTGCGGGCCCAGGCGCCGGTGATGTGGCACCCCGAGCCCTATGGCGGCCCGGGCTTCTGGGCGATCACCCGTCACGCCGACATCATGGCGGTCGAGGCCGATCCCCAGACCTTCTCGTCGCGCAAGGGCGGCATCCTGATGGCGCACGGCGATCCGCAGAAGCGCCACGCCCTGCTCTACCGCGCCTCGATGGACACCATGATCAATCTCGACGGCGCCGAGCACATTCAGCTGCGCCGCGAGCACATGCCCTATTTCACCCCGGCCTATCTACGCGCCCTGACCGAAAACGTCCGCGCCGAGATCGGCCGGCTGCTGGACGAGATGGCCCCGCTGGGCCGCTGCGACCTGGTCGAGATGTTCTCGTCCAAGCTGCCGCTGTTCACCCTGTGCGAGATCCTGGGCGTGCCGGCCGAGGATCGCGGCAAGTTCCTCAAGTGGATGCACTTCCTGGAGATGGCCCAGGATCTGGCCCTGAAGCAGGCCCTCGCGCCCATCACCCCGACGCTCGAGCTCATGCAGTTCGTCCAGGACTTCAACACCAACGTCGAGGAGATGTTCGAGTACGGCCGCGCCATGCTGCTCAAGCGGCGGGCCGATCCCCAGAACGACCTGATGAGCGCCATCGCCCGCGCCCAGGTGGACGGCACCTTGCTCAGCGACGAGTACCTGGACGGCTCGTGGCTGCTGATCGTCTTCGCCGGCAACGACACCACCCGCAACACCCTGTCGGGCACGATGAAGCTCTTGACCGAGTTCCCCGACCAGAAGGCCCGGCTGATCGCCGACCCGTCGCTGCTGGGCGGGGCGGTCAATGAGTTCATCCGCATGGTCAGCCCGGTGATCTACATGCGCCGCACGGCCACCCGCGACGCGCAGATCGCCGGCCAGGCCATCCGCGAGGGCGAGAAGGTGGTCATGTACTACGGCGCGGCCAACCGCGACGAGGCGGTGTTCGACAACCCCGATCAATTGGACGTCACCCGGCCCAACGCCGACAAGCACATCGCCTTCGGCTACGGCCCGCACGTCTGCATCGGCAAGCGCGTGGCCCAGATCCAGCTGGAGGAGGCCTATCGCCAGATCCTGGGCCGCTTCCCCGACATCCGCTGGACCGGCGAGATCGACATCGCGCCCAACAACTTCGTCCACGCGATCAGCAAGCTGGAGGTCGAGTTCACCCCGGGCGGGCGGGCCTGAGCCATGGCCCTGACGCGCGGCGACGACTTCCCGATCCACCAGACGGCCGAGCCGGTGGCCTATGCCGGCACCGACCGCAATTTCTACGACCGGTACTTCTTCAACGGCTATGAGGCTGAAGGCGATGGCGACGCCATGTTCGCCGCCGCCTTCGGGGTCTATCCGCACCTGAACATCGCCGACGCCGCCTTCTGCTGGATGAAGGACGGCCGCCAGGTGAACCTGCACGCCAGCCGCTGGCTGGAGGACCGGCTGGACCTGTCCGTCGGACCGATCCGCGTCGAGGTGCTGGAGCCGCTGCAACGGCTGAAGGTGAGTGTCGAGGCGCCCGACCAGGGCGTCCGCGCCGAGGTGGTGTTCGAAGGCCGATCGTTCCCGATCGAAGAGCCGCGCTTCACCCGCCGGATCGGGCCGCGCACCCTGCTGGACTACACCCGCCTGACCCAGAACGGGGCGTACAGCGGCTGGGTCGAGGTGGACGGCGTACGCCACGACGTCTCCAGTTTCGTCGGTACGCGGGACCGCTCGTGGGGCGTACGGCCGGTGGGCGCGCGCGATCCGCAGGAGCCGGCCCCGCAGGCGGCGCCGCAGTTCTTCTGGCTGTGGAGCCCGTGCGTCTTCCCGGACGGCGACCTCTTCTTCCATACCAATGACGACGAGCACGGCCGGGCCTGGAACCGGCGGGCGGTCTGGGCGCCGCTGGGCTCGGGCCGGGATGGGACGACCGACTTCGACGCGGTGGATTACGGCGTCGACTGGCGCTCGGGCGCCCGCCACGCCACGCGTGGGACGATCCGCCTGCCGGACGGCGGCGAGGTCGACATCGCGCCCCAGGCCGAGTTCTTCATGCTGGGCCTGGGCTACGGCCATCCGGTCTGGGGCCATGGGCTGAACCACGGCAAGCTGAAGGTCGAGCGCGAGGACCTGGTCCTGGCCGACCTCGACCGGGCCCTGCCCTTCCACCTGCACGTCCAGGCCCTGTCGAAAGTGACCTGGCGACGGCCAGACGGCTCGACCCAGGTCGGGCGCGGGGTGTTCGAGCAACTGGCCCTGGGTCCGCACGCGCCGTCGGGCTTCAAGTCCATCCTGGACATGGCGCCGTGAGCGACCTCAAGGCCGGGCTGGAGGCCTATCTCAGCGACCTGTGGGGCGCGCCGACCTCGGTCAGCAACCTCTCGCGCATCCCCGGCGGAGCCAGCCGCGAGACCTATCGCCTGGACGCCGATACCGGCGGGGTCACGCGCGGCATGATCCTGCGCCGCGACCCGCCCGGCAGCCTGATCGAGACCGATCGCCGGCTGGAGTTCCTGGCCTACCGCACCGTCCACGGCCACGTGCCGGTCCCCCAGGCCATCGCCCTGGAGGCGGACGGCGGACCGCTGGACCGGCCGTTCTTCCTGATGGAGCGCATCGACGGCGGGACCGTGCCGTCGCCGTTCGTGTTCGATCCCTATGGCGAGCACGCGGCGGCCCTGGGCCGGCAGTTCTTCACCACCCTGGGCAAGCTGGCGGCCCTGCCGCACGAGGGGACACCGATCCGCCAGGTCGCCGAGGCGCCCGCGCCGGAGGACTGCTGGCGCATCGCGCTCGACCACTGGTCCGGCGTGATCGAGGCCGACGAGCAGCATCCGCAGCCCATCGTCCGCGCCGCCATCCGCTGGCTCCGCCGCCACCCGCCGCCGCCGGCCCAGCGGGTGTCGATCGTCCACGGCGACTACCGCACCGGCAACTTCATGCACGACGGGGCCGGGACGATCCTGGCGATCCTCGACTGGGAGATGGCCCATCTGGGCGACCCGATCGAGGACCTGGGCTGGGCCTTCGACCCGCTGTGGAACCACTTCGACGAGGGCAAGGTCGCGGGCCTTATTCCTCCCGCCGAGGCTGTCGCCCTGTGGGAGGCGGCCAGCGGCCTGACCGTCGATGCCAAGGCCCTGGCCTGGTGGTCGCTGTTCAACGCCGTGAAGGGCCAGGCGATCTGGACCTCGGCGGCCAAGGAATATCGCGACGGCGGCTTCATCGACCCCATCCTGGCGATCTCGGGCTGGTACACGGCTCGGCGGCACGACGTGATCCTGGCCAAGCGGCTGGCCCAGCTGGAGGGAATCTGATGACCCCGGCCCTGCCCGACATCCTGCGCGGAAACTTCATGAGCCTGGCCATTCCCGGCCCGCCCGAGCAGCAGGGCGAGTTCATGACCGGCCGCGTCGGAGTCATCGCCCTGCTCTCGCTGCTGGCCGCCCAGGAGGTGGAGCGCGGGACCCAGGCCCGGGTCTGGGAGAACGCCGCCATCGCCGCCGTCCTGGCCGAGGCCGCCGACGCCTACGGCGTCCAGTACGCCGAGATCGCCGCGATCGAAGCCGCCGACCTGTCGCTGGAAGCCCTGGACCGCGCCAACGCCGCCCTGCGCCGAGGCCTCATCGCCCTGCACGAGGCGGTGGAGGCGGCGGGCGATCTGCTGCGCCACAGGATGATCGTGGGGCTGTACGGCCAGATGGCCGAGAAGCGGAACCTGGAGCTGCCGCCGCTGCCGGCGCGGTAGTTTCCCAACGCCCCGTCATCCTCGGACTTGTTCCGAGGACCCCTCTATCCGTTGGTTTGCCGCTGGGGTTGGTCCGCGACCTCAACGCTCCACGGATCATCCTTCTTCTCGGCTGAAACAGGGGTCCTCGGAACAAGTCCGAGGATGACGGAGCGTAGGGTGAGCATGGTGGGAAACCACAAACTTCCGCTCATACCGCTCATGAGCCCTAGCCAAGTCAGCTTAACCGCCCCATCTGCGACGCGCGGCTTCGCTCCGGGAGGGGGCGGACGCAGCCCAGGACAGCCATGGCGATCATTTCCGTTTCCGGTCTGACCAAGACCTATGCTTCCGGCCATCAGGCCCTGAAGACCATCGACCTCGAGATCAGGAAGGGCGAGATCTTCGCCCTCTTGGGTCCCAACGGGGCCGGCAAGACCACGCTGATCAGCATCATCTGCGGCATCGTCAATCCCAGCACCGGCACGGTCACGGCCGACGGCCACGACGTGGTCAAGGACTACCGCGCGGCCCGCACCAAGATCGGCCTGGTGCCCCAGGAGCTGAACACCGACGCCTTCGAGACGGTGTGGGCCACCACCCGGTTCAGCCGCGGCCTGTTCGGCAAGCCGCGCAACGACGCCCATATCGAGAAGGTCCTGCGCGACCTGTCGCTGTGGGACAAGAAGGACGCCAAGATCATGACCCTGTCGGGCGGCATGAAGCGGCGGGTGATGATCGCCAAGGCGCTTAGCCACGAGCCGACCATCCTGTTCCTGGACGAGCCCACCGCCGGCGTCGACGTCGAGCTGCGCCGCGACATGTGGGAGATGGTCCGCAAGCTGCGCGAGAACGGCGTCACCATCATCCTGACCACCCACTATATCGAGGAG
Source organism: Caulobacter sp. (assembly GCA_017744495.1). Classification (GTDB taxonomy): domain Bacteria; phylum Pseudomonadota; class Alphaproteobacteria; order Caulobacterales; family Caulobacteraceae; genus Caulobacter. The sequence continues at coordinate 34,818 of JAGIBE010000111.1, forward strand.
GCCGAGGAGATGGCCGACCGGATCGGGGTGATCAGCAAGGGCGAGATCATCCTGGTCGAGGACAAGGACGTGCTCATGCGCAAGCTGGGCAAGAAGCAGCTGACCCTGCAGCTGCAGAGCCCCCTGGAGGCCGTGCCCGCCAAGCTATCTGACTACGCCCTGGAGCTGGCCGCCGACGGCCACGAGCTGATCTACACCTTCGACGCCCAGGCCGAGGAGACCGGCATCGCCGGCCTGCTGCGGCGGCTCTCGGAAGAAGGCGTCGACTTCAAGGACCTGCACACCAGCCAGTCCTCGCTGGAAGAGATCTTCGTCAGCCTGGTGAGGGACGCGAAATGAACGTGTACGCCATCCAGTCCATCTACCGCTTCGAGATGGCCCGCTGGTTCCGCACCCTGGCCCAGAGCGTGATCTCGCCGGTGCTGTCGACCAGCCTTTATTTCGTGGTGTTCGGCTCGGCCATCGGCTCGCGGATGCAGGCCATCGACGGGGTCTCTTACGCGGCCTTCATCATTCCCGGCCTGATCATGCTGTCTCTGCTGGGTGAGAGCATCTCCAACGCCTCGTTCGGCATCTACATGCCCAAGTGGGCCGGCACGATCTACGAGCTGCTCTCGGCCCCGGTCTCCTGGATCGAGACCGTGATCGGCTATGTCGGCGCGGCGGCGACCAAGTCGGTGTGCCTGGGCCTGCTGATCCTGGCCACGGCCCGGGTCTTCGTGCCCTACGAGATCGCCCATCCGTTCTGGATGATCGGTTTCCTGGTGCTGACGGCGGTGACCTTCAGCCTGTTCGGCTTCGTGATCGGGGTCTGGGCCACCGACTTCCAGAAGCTGCAGATCGTGCCGATGCTGGTGGTCACGCCCCTGACCTTCCTGGGCGGCAGCTTCTATTCGATCAGCATGCTGCCGCCGATCTGGCAGAAGATCACCCTGTTCAACCCGGTGGTCTATCTGGTCAGCGGCTTCCGCTGGAGCTTCTATGGCGTGTCGGACCTGAACCCGATCGTCAGCTTCGGCGCTACGCTCTGCTTCCTGGCCGCCTGCCTGACGGCGGTGTGGGCGGTGTTCAAGACCGGGTACCGGCTGAAGGTGTAGGCATAAGAAATCCTCTCCCCGAGGGAGAGGGCGAGACCCGCCGCGAAGCGGTGGGAGGGTGAGGGGTTACACCCTCACCAACTTCGTGCCGGCTCTCCGGCTGACATTGTAGCCCCTCACCCGACCCGCTTCGCGGGCCACCCTCCCCCTCTGGGAGAGGGATTAGGTTACCGCACCGTCAGCACCGCGCCGTCGATGCCCACCACCAACACCTTTTGACCGGCCGCCGGCGGGTCGCCGTCGGGCGCCACGGCGGCCCATTCCTTGCCGTCGACGAACACCCGGCCCTTGCCGTTCTCGAAGCCGGCGAGGGCCTCGCCGTCGCGGCCGACCAGGCGCAGGGACGGATCGTTGAGGTCGGGATTGCCGGCCTCCAGCACCGGCCGCAGGAAGCGCCGGGCAAGGGCCGTGGTGGCGATGGCCAACACCGCGAACAGGCCCAGCTCCACCGGCAGGCCCGGCTGGACCACCAGGGTCAGCAGGCCCACCAACAGGGCGCTCGCGGCCGGCCACAGCAGCCAGCCGGTGCCGGTGGCCAGCTCGACCGCCAGGAACACGGCCCCGATCGCCAGCCAGACCCAGAACGGGTGGGTGACGTAGAACTGCATCAGGCCGTCCATCGCGTCAGCCTCCGCGCTTCGGGGTCGGCGGCACGGCCGGACGCGAGGGGCCGTCGTCGCCGCCCAGGGTCTTCACCAGCTGGGCCACGCCCGCCACCGTGCCGGTCAGGCCGGCGAAGTCGGCGGGGACGATGACCGTCTTCTGCTGTGGGCTCTTGGCCAGTTCGGCGAAGGCCTCGACATACTTCTGGGCCACGAAATAGTTGATGGCGTTGACGTCGCCCTTGGAGATGGCCTCCGACACGAAGGCCGTCGCCTTGGCTTCGGCTTCGGCTTCGCGCTCGCGAGCCTCGGCGTCGCGGAAGGCGGCCTCGCGCCGGCCCTCGGCCTGCAGGATGGCCGACTGCTTCTGGCCCTCGGCGCGGGCGATCTGGGCCTGCTTCTCGCCCTCGGCCTCGGTGATCACCGCGCGACGCTCGCGCTCGGCCTTCATCTGTCGGGCCATGGCGTTGGTGATGTCGGACGGCGGCGACAGGTCCTTGATCTCGATCCGCGCCACCTTCACGCCCCAGGGGCCGGTGGCGTGGTCGATGGTCGACAGCAGCCGGGTGTTGATCTGGTCGCGCTGGCTGAGCACCTCGTCCAGCTCCAGCGAGCCGACCACCGTGCGTAGGTTGGTCTGGGCCAGCTGGGTGATGGCGTACATCAGGTTGTCGACCCGATAGGCGGCCGCCGCGGCGTCCATCACCTGGATGAAGACGATGGCGTCGACCTTCACCGAGACGTTGTCCTTGGTGATGACCTCCTGCTGGGGGACCTCCAGCACCTGCTCCATCATGTTCACGCGCCGGCCCACGGACTCAAGGAACGGGGTCAGGATGGTGATGCCGGGCTTGAGCGTGCGGGTGTAGCGGCCGAACCGTTCGACGGTGAACTCACGCCCCTGTGGGACGATCTTGATCGCACTGAAGACGAACACGAGCCCCAGGGCCACCAGGATCAACGCAACGATCAAACCCATAGTCCATGCCTCCCACAACGCGTGAGGGCGACACTAGCGCGCCCCCTAGTTGTTCGCCACGCTTTCCGGCGACGCTTGGTCGGACGGCGCGGCTGCGGTGGTGCGCATGGACTTGGACAGCTTGTTCGCCAGGGCCTGGCCCTTGCGGGCAACCTGCTGCTCGGCCTCGCGGCTGGCCTCGTCGCACTGCGGGAACTGGCCCTGGCGGGCGGCGTAGCCGGTGTTGAACCGCTCGCGCAGCTGGGCGTCGAAGGCTTGGTCGGCCTTCTCCACCTCGGTCAGCCGCACCATGCGCGAGCGCCAGTACTGGTCGCCCGCCCCTTCGCAGACCTGTCGTAGGGCATGGCTCTCGCCCAGGGTGAAGGCCAGGTCCAGCAGCGACTGGCGCTCGGCCGGTCCCCGGTCCTGAGCCAAGGCCGGCCCAGCCCCGCACAGGACGGCCAGAGCGATCAGGACGTTGAGCGGCAAGCGTTTCATGGCCGTCACTATCTCCGCTGGCCGAGCGCTTGTCACGGTTCCGCGCGTCTGGGGCGAACCGTGTGGATACACAAAAGACTCGGACAGGCCTTGCGAAGGCCACGGATCGGAGCGACCCTGTGGATAACGTGGGGAACAACACGCGCAGGGAGGTCGTCATGACTGAAGTGCACTACGGCGTAGTCCGCGTGGGAGACACCTGGGCCATCATCGGCGACCAGCTGAGGGTCGGCGCCTACGCCTCCCGCAGGCAGGCCGAGGACGCGGCCCGACGCCTGGCCGAACAGGTCACCGGCGTGGGCCTCCCCGTCCGCATCCACCTGCAGGACGACATGGGCCAGCTGCATCAGCCGACGCTGCTGAGCTAAGCGGCCTCCACGTCCCCATCGTCGCCGCCGTACAGGAAGCCCCGCACGGCCTTCAGCACCTGCACCGCCGAGGCCAGGAAGCCGATCACCGACGCGACGACCTGGAACATCGCCCACACCGCCGTGGCCAACGGGCTCTGCGTGAACAGCGAGACCAGCGGATAGATGATCTGGCTGACCGCGATGCGGAAGCCGGCATAGGCGGTGGAATATTCGATCACCGCCCCGCCGATCGCCGCCACGACCAGCACCGCCAGGACCGGGGCCCACAGCAGCGGCAGGGTCAGCAGCAGGCCCAGGGCCGTGACCAGACTCTTGGTCGCCAGGCCCGCGCGGGACAAGGCCGTAGCGCCGACCCCGTAAGCCATGGCCGCGCCCAACAGCACGAAAGCCGTCGGCAGCACCCAGTCGGCCACGTCGACCAGGTCGAGCCCCGCCACCAGGCTGGCCCCGGCAGTAACAATAAGCACAACCAGGAACGCGCCCAGCCAAACGGCGCTGTACTGGCTCAAACGATGCCGAATGATGGCGCGATCCCGCATGGCCTTTTCCCCCGAGCCAAAAGCGTCGCTGGACGGTGACTCCGAACACGCTCGGCGTCGACAGGAAACTGAACCGCCCGTCGCGCGCTTTGTTAACGAGGAAGCTGAGCTTTCTTTCGAGGAGGCGAACATGGCCGACACCGCCGAAATGGCCGTCGTCAATACGATCCCGCCGCCGGGCTGCGCGGGCAACCGCCTGCTGACCGCGCTGCGGCCGCACGACCTGGCGTTGCTGACGCCGCACCTGACGCCGATGACCCTGGCCGTCGGCCAGGTGCTGTTCGACGCCGGCGAGGACGTCGTGACCACGGTCCTGCCCTGCTACTCGACCATGGTCTCGCTGCTGGTCGTCACCCGCGACGGCGACGAGATCGAGGTCGCCTCGATCGGCCGCGAGGGCGCCGCCGGCGGCATTGTCAGCGCCGGCTTCAAGCCCGCCTACGGCCGGGCCGTGGTCCGCATCCCGGGCGCGGCCCTGGGCATCCCGACCAACCGGCTGGAGGAGGCCAAGCTGCGCTCGCCGGCCTTGGCGGACCTGTTCGCCCGCTACGCCGACGTGCTGCTGGCCCAGATGATGCAGTCCTCGGCCTGCAACGCGTTGCACAGCATCGACCAGCGCATGTGCCGCTGGCTGCTGTCGACCCACGACCGGGCCAACGACGCCACCATCCGCCTGACCCAGGAGACCCTGGCCGACATGCTGGGCGTCCAGCGGACGACGGTCACGGCCGTGGCCAAGGCGCTGCAGGATGAGGGCCTGATCCGCACCGGGCGGGGCCGGATCGAGATCCTGGACCAGCCGAGACTGGAGCGCCGGGCGTGCGAGTGCCATGCGCAGGTCGAGGCGCATTTCCAGCGCATGCTGCCCGAGGTGAAGACCTGATCTGCCTTCCCTCCCCCTTGTGGGGAGGGGGGACCAGCGAAGCTGGTGGGTGGGGCCTGCTGACTCAGAACACCTCACCCGACCCGCTACGCGGGCCACCCTCCCCACAAGGGGGAGGGACAAGACGGATTTCTAGCCCCTCAGTTTCGCCACCCTTCCGATCGCCGCCTCCGCCTCGCTCATCACCCGCCGCACGATCTCCCCCGCCGGCAGCACCTCCCGCACGCCCCCGGCGCTCTGGCCCATGGCGAAGCACGACCGGTCCGGGTCCAGGCCTTCGATCTGACCGCCGATGCCGCCCATGGCCCCGGCCTGGATCGAGGCGATGGCCTGTTGCGGGAAGGGCAAGATGTCGGCCGGACGGGACTCCCAGTCCTCGACCCAGGCGTTCTTGCGCACCCGCATCGGCTTGCCGGAATAGGAGCGGGTGCGGACGGTGTCCTCGTCGGACGCCTCGACCACCGCCTGGCGATAGAGGTCGCCGGCATGGGCTTCGATCGAGGCGATGAAGCGCGTGCCCATCCAGACGCCCTGAGCGCCCAGGGCCAGGGCGGCCGCCAGGCCGCGCCCGTCGAACAGGCCGCCGGCCGCCACCACCGGGATATCGACCGCGTCCACCGCCTGAGCCACCAACGGCAGCGTCCCGACCAGGCCCGTATGGCCGCCGCCCTCGCCGCCCTGGCAGATCACCGCGTCGCAGCCGGCGGCTTGCGCCTTCACCGCGTGCTTCACCGCTCCGCAGACGACCATGACCTTCAGACCGGCTCCCTTCAGCTTTTCGATGATCGGCAGCGGCACGCCCAGGCCGGCGATGAAGGACGAGGCCCCGCCCTGGATGATGGCGTCGACCGAAGCGGTCAGGGCGTCGGGCGTGGCGGCCAGCAGATCGACGCCGAACGGCTTGTCGGTCAGATCGCGGACCTGGGCCATCTGCAGGCGGATGAAGTCGGGGCTGGTGCCCGCCATGCCCAACACGCCGTAGCCGCCGGCGTTGGACACGGCCGCGGCCAGATGGGCGTAGGACACCCCGCCCATGCCGGCCAGCAGGATCGGATGCTCGACGCCGAGCAAGTCGCACAGCGGGGTGTGCAGGGTCATGGGGTCTCCTCCCAGGCTTTTCGGGCTGGTGTCTCGGGGAGGATGAGCGCTGTTCCGGAGGGCGGAAAGCGTGCCGCGAGGGCAGGCCGAAAACCTCTCCAAACTCATTCGTCATTCCGGGCCTTGTGCCCGGAAGCCCTCTGTCCGCCGCAAGTGCGGATGGGTGGCGCGCTTGCGCGCCAAAGCGCTGCACATGCGAGCTGAACGAGGGGTTCCGGGCACAAGGCCCGGAATGACGGCCGTTGAATGTGGAAATTCCATCGACCGATCAGGTGAGCGCGAAGAGATCAGTCCCGTCGCAGCACGTCCGGCTGGGCCTCGGCTTCCGACGTCCAGAAGCAGGACGCCATCGAGGTCAGGATCATCGCGATCAGGGCCAACAAGCCTCTGGGCGGGGTCAGGCCCACGATGTCTTGCGGGGTCATCTCTCGTTTCCTCCGGCGACGCCCGGGTCTGCTGCCCAGGCTGTCGACAGGGAAAGCTTCTCACCGGCCCGAAGGTTGCGCAAGTCCCTTATTTATAACGAGAATTCGTGGACCCGGCCGTCCAGTTTTCGTCTGACCTCAGAAGATCGAATAGGCTCCGTCGATCACGAAGGTGTCGCCCGAATGGTAGCTGGAGGCGTCCGAAGCCAGGTAGACGGCCACGCCGCCGAAATCGGCCGGCTGGCCCCAGCGGCGGGCGGGAACGCGCGGGATGACCTTCTCGGCGAAGGCCGGGTTGTCCTGGGCGCCCTGGGTCATGTCGGTGGCGATCCAGCCGGGCAGGATGGCGTTGGCGCGCACGCCCCAGCGGGCGTGCTCGACGGCGACAGACTTCATCATCGAGATCACCGCGCCCTTGGTCGCCGCGTAGGCCTCGTTGCGGGCCGCGCCCTCGATGGCGGCCAGCGAGGCGACGCCCACGATCGAGCCGCCCGGATCGCCGCCCTTGGCCCGCTCCACCATGTGGCGGCAGGCCTCGCGGAAGGTGAAGAACACCCCGTCCAGATTGACCGCCAGGGTCTTGCGATAGACCTCGGTCTTCATCTCCACGAAGCTGGGCGCGCCGTAGCCGACCCCGGCGTTGGCGAAGACGGCGTCCACCCGCCCCAGCGCCGCCACGGCCTCCTCCATGCCCTCGCGGACCTGGTCCTCTTGCGAGACGTCCACTACCTGGGCCTTCACGCGGGCGCCGTACTGGAGCAGCTCGGCCTCGGCGGTCTGGTTGCGCTCGGCGTTGGAGCCCCAGATGACGATGTCCGCGCCCGCTTGAGCCATGGCAGTGGCCATCCCCAGCCCGATCCCGCGATTGCCGCCCGTCACCAGGACCACGCGGCCGGTCAGGTCGAAGGGTTTGTAGGCCATGCGCGTCTCACTCCCGAACGTTTGTTTTAATGGGAGCGGTTACGGGGCTCGACGTCAAGGCCGAGGGCGCTCGGGCGTCTTACCGCCCCGGCATCGTCCCCGGCCTGACATAGGGCAGCACGTGCGCCACATAGTCCGGCTTGCCCAGGGCCACGCCCTTGTGGCGCAGGATGTCGTAGGCGGTGACCAGGTGGAAATAGAACTGGGGCAAGGCCCAGTCGCGCAGGTACTGCTCGCCGGTCATGTCGAAGACGATGCCGTTGGGCATGACCAGTTCGATCGCCCGTTCGGCCGCCCCGTCGAAGGCGGCGGCGGGGGTGGCCTCCAGCTTGGCGACCGTGGCGGCGACCAGGCCCTTCAGCGCCGCGAAGCTGGGCTCGACCTCGACCAGGTCCGGCGGCGTTTGGCCGGTCAGCCGCGCCGTCGCCTCGGCGGCCTGGCGGCAGGTGAACCGCACCTGGTCCGACAGTGGGAACATGTCCGGCGCCAGCCGCGCCGCGATCAGCTCGGCCGGATCCAGCCCCTGGACCTCCGTGAACGCCGCGCCCTTGTCGAGCTGGGCCGACAGATTGCGCAGCATCTGGATGTAGGTCGTGACGGCGAGGGCGTGGAGATTCATGGTCAAGCTTTCGGTTTGTCAGACCCCAAGCCTAGCCCTACCGCAGGCTCATCCGATAGGGCGAGCTGATGATCGCAGAGGTCATCAGCATCAGCAGGACAAAGAGCAGAGCGGTCAGCCGGGTCAGCCAGAACAGCGCTCGCAGCGGCCTGTCCTCGGTGCTTCCGAACAGGACCATCCCGACATAACCCCGGATCATCTCCGGACGGGACGCCTTCGGATCGAGGCGATATCCCCGCCTGATGTTGTCGAGGCCGACGATCCGGGCCCGCCACAGCGCCATGGCAAAGAAAGCGAAATAGAGCGTCGCGGTCGCCCAGATCATGCCGTCCAGCGGCAATTTGACGATTTCAGCCAGCACGGCGCGTCCCCTTACCGCCCGAACCGCGCGAACGTCTCGCTGATCACCTGCCGCGTCACGTCCCACTCGACCATGGCCAGGGCCTCGTCCAGCGAGACGAACCGCGCCTCGGCCGCGTCGTCGCCGGCCACCGGCTCACCGCTGACCCAGCGGGCGGCGTAGTCGATCATCAGGTAGTGGTGGGTGATCTCGCCGGTCGTGCGCGAGGTGATCAGGCCATCGAGCACGTCGACCAGGCCCAGCAACTCGGCTTGCACGCCCGTCTCCTCGGCCAATTCGCGCAGGGCGGCCTCGACCGTGGTCTCGCCGCGCTCCAGCCGGCCGCCGGGCAGGCTCCATTGGCCGAGCCTGGGCGGGTTGCCGCGCTTGATCAACAGCACCTGGTCGCCGCGCAGGCAGATCACGCCGACGGTGGGCACGGGATAGTTGGAGACGACGGGCTGAACGGCGGCGGAAGCGGACATGGGGGTCAGATACGCTCCCTCCCGCCTCAAGGGAACCCGACCCTCAGGTCCAGGCTCGAACTCACCCCCACCTGGGTCAGGCAATGGCCCAGCCAGGCGTCGGCCGCCTTGCGACCGCGTTCGCGCAGGTCGGTCAGGAAGCTCCATTCGGTGTCGAACTTGCTGCCCAGCGACAGGTCGGCCAGGGCCTTGTCGGCGGTGATGGCGTGCATCAGCATCCTGCGGTAACGGCCGCGGGCGTTGTCTTTCAGCAGTCCTTCGTCCAGCAGCTTCTGCACGAAACCGATGGCCCGCAGCTCACTGGCCAGGGCGGCGTTGAAGGTGATCTCGTTCAGCCGGTCCATGATCTCGCCCGGCGTCTTGGGCGTCTCGTCGCGGACGAAGGGGTTGAGGCTGACCAGCAGGATGTCGTCGGGGGTGTCGTCGTAGAACAGCGGCCACAGGGGCGGATTGGCCAGGAAGCCGCCGTCCCAATAGGGTTCGCCGTCGATCTCCACGGCCTGGAACACCTGGGGCAGGCAGGCGCTGGCCATGATGTGGCGGGCGGTCAGCTCGGTCTCGCGAAACACCTTGGCCCTGCTGGTCCGCACCTGGGTGGCGGCGACGTAGAGCTTGATCGGCGAGCGCTCGCGCAGGGCCTTGAAGTCGATCTCGCCTTCCAGGGCGTCGTGCAGCGGGTTCAGGTTGAACGGGTTGAACTCGTAGGGGCTCATCGACAGGGCGAAGGTCTCGGCCAGCCGCCAGCCGGGACTGTTCTTGATCCAGTCGGCCCCGCCGGCGAAGGCGCTGGTCCATATGCTGGTGTCGCCGAAGACGTTGCGGCCGCCGTTGCGGTTGACCTGTTTCCAGAACCGCTCCAGCCGCGCCTTGGCCCCGTCACGGCCGCCGTCGATCAGGCCCTGGGCCAGGCACACCGCGTTCATCGCCCCGGCCGAGGCGGCGGTCACCGCCAGGATGTCGAGGCCCTCCTCCTCAAGCAGGCGGTCCAGCACGCCCCACTCGAACGCCCCGTGCGACCCGCCGCCCTGCAGGGCCAGGCTGATGGGCCGGGGACCGGCCGGCTTCTTCTTGAACGGAGGGATGGGCATGCGGACTCCCACGACCGGGGACATGCCCTTGCGGCGTGTCCCCATCAGCTAGCACCGAGCCAAGACTTGGGGACACGCCGCGAAGGCATGTCCCCGGCCGGACCTACTGCGCCGTCCAGCCGCCGTCGATGCTGAAGGCCGCGCCGTTGGCCGAGGCGCCGGCGTCGGACACCAGGTACAGCAGAATGCCGTTCAGCTGGTCGAAGGTGACGAACTGCTTGGTCGGCTGGGCGGCCAGGATCACGTCCTTCATCACCGCCTCTTCCGAGATCCCCCGGGCCTTGGCCTGGTCGACGATCTGGGCCTCGACCAGCGGGGTCTTCACGAAGCCCGGGCAGATGGCGTTGCAGGTGACGCCGAAGGTGGCGGTCTCCAGGGCGACGGTCTTGGTCAGGCCCAGGATGCCGTGCTTGGCGGCCACGTAGGCGGACTTGAACGGCGAGGCGACCAGGCCGTGCGCCGAGGCGATGTTGACGATCCGTCCGCGCCCCTGCTCCTTCATGATCGGCACGGCCGCGCGAGTGGCGTGGAACGCCGAGCTGAGATTGATCGCGATGATCAGGTCCCACTGGTCGATCGGGAAGTCCTCGATCGGGGCCACGTGCTGGACGCCGGCGTTGTTGACCAGGATGTCCAGTTCGCCGAACTCGGCCTTGGCGGCCTTGACCATGTCGGCGATCTGGTCGGGCTTGGTCATGTCGGCGCCGTGGTAGAGCACCTCGACCCCGTGCTTCTCGGCCAGCTCGGCGCGGGTCTTCTCGATGGCGTTCATCTCGCCCAGGCCGTTCAGGACGATGTTGACGCCCTGGGCGGCCAGCGCGTCGGCCAAGGCGTGGCCGATGCCGCTGGTCGAGCCGGTCACGATGGCGACCTGCCCCTGCAAACCGAAATCCACGGCCATCGGCGTCTCCCTGCGTTCAGCGCCCCGTCATGCCTTAGCATGCTGCAACGCAGCATACATCTCGCTGTTGCGATCAGCGAGGGTTTATAAATTCATCGGTAGATGAATTCAGGGCTGAAGGCGAGCGAAAACCCAGTCGGCGGGAGACGAGAGGTCGGGGCGGAACTTGTAACCGTCCAGGTCGAAGGCCTTCAGCCCTTCGACGCGGTCGATGCGGTTGTCGATAGCGTAGCGGGCCATGCGCCCGCGGGCCTTCTTGGCGAAGAAGCCCAGCACTCGCAGGGTGTTGCCCTTCTCTTCCTTGAAGTGGCAGGTGACGGTCGGCAGCTTCAGGGCCTTGGCGTCGACGGCGCCGAAATATTCCTGGCTGGCCAGGTTCACCAGGGTCGGATCGGCGTGGCCCTCGGCGGCCTGGTTGAGCGTCTTGGAGATGGTCTCGCCCCAGAAGTCGTAAAGGTTGGAGCCCTTCTTGGTCTTCAGCCGCGTGCCCATCTCCAGGCGATAAGCCTGCAGGGCGTCCAGCGGCCGCAGCACGCCGTAGAGACCCGACAGGATGCGCAGATGGTCCTGGGCCCAGTCCAAGGCGGGACGGTCCAGCTCCCGCGCGTTGAGGCCGGCATAGACGTCGCCGTTGAAGGCGATCACGGCCTGGAGCCCCTCTTCGACCTGCGGATCGAAGTGCTGGAAGCGCTCGCGGTTCAGCTCGGCCAGCTTCTCGGAGATGTGCATCAGCCGGCGCAGGTCGGCCACGGTCAGCTTGCGGGTCACCTTGGCCAGCTCGGCGATCTGCGGCTTCAGCTCGGGCGTGGTGAGCGGCAGCACCTGATCGGGGGCGGTGAAGTCCAGCGACTTGGCGGGGGAGATGACCATCAGCATGCGGGCCAGATAGGCCGACTGGACCTGAAACGCCAGTGTCGACGGGATGCGTAAGGAGGCGCCCATGTCGACTTTCCAACATGGAAAGTTTCGACTTGACGATATGGAAAGTCACTGGCAACTTTCCACTATGGAAAGTGAGGTTCTACCGATGTCCCCTAATGACGACGCGGCCCGGATGATGGCCGAGATCCAGGCCGCCAACGCCGAGTTGGCCCGCAGGGCCGTGGCGCCCGGCTGGTACCATGCCGCCCTGGGCCTGCTGATGGGCGGGCTCATCGCCGTCCAGGGCGCGCCCGTGCCCGCCATCTTCGGCTACTACCTGGTCTTCGGCCTGGGATGCTGGCTGTTGTTCCAGGCCTATCGCCGCCGCACGGGGATGTGGATCAACGGCTATCGCGCCGGCCGCACGCGCTGGGTGGCCATCGGACTGGCGGTGCTGTTCGGCCTGATCATGGTGAGCAGCGTCCATCTGCTGCGCGAACGCGGCCTGATCTGGGCGCCATGGGCCGGCGGCGCGATCGCGGCGGTCGTGGTGACCCTCGGCGGCTATGTCTGGGAAGCGGCCTTCCGCCGGGACCTGCGCGACGGCGGTTCGCTTTGAGCGCCGGGCTCGACCCGGTGATCCACGCCCCCAACCGCCTGCAGATGTGCTGCATGCTGGCGGCGGTGGACACCATCGACTTCGCCACGATCCGCGAAGCCCTGGACGTCAGCGAGTCGGTGCTGAGCAAGCACATCAAGACCCTGGAGGAGACCGCCTATGTCACGGTGCGCAAGACGCCCCTGGACGGCCGGGTCCGCACCTGGGTCGGCCTGACCGCCGCCGGGCGCAAGGCGCTGAAGGGCCACCTGGCGGCCTTGAAGGCGATGATGGCCGGCGCGGAGGGGCTGTAGGCTGGACTTTCGAGGCGCGCTCGACGACGTTGCGCGCCTCGTTTTTCCGGCGGAACCACATGTCTCCCCAAATCCTCGGCCTGACCGCCGCCCTCCTCTGCCCGCTGGTGATGTTCGTGGGGCTGTTCCTGGTTCTGCGCACCCCGGGCCTCAAGTGGCGCATCGCCTGGGCGGTGGCGTGCTTCATCGGCGTCGGGGCCTTCTGGATGCGGGCGGCGGACGGCGCCTGGGGCTTCGTGCCGGCGGCGATCAACATCCTGGGACCTGGCCAGCAGCCCGGCTACTTCAAGGCCACCCTGCCGCTGGGGGCTATCGCCGCGATGTTCGTCTGCGTCAGCGTCCGCCGCGTCCAGAAGGCGACGGCGGCGCGGCGGGAGGCCGACCAGGCCTCCGGCCAGGGCTAGAACAGAACTCTGGGATTCATGATCCGCTTGGGGTCGAGGGCCGCGCGGACGGCGCGCAGGGCCTCGACCTCGACCGGGCTCTTGTAGCGCAGGGCCTCGACCGACTTCATCGCCCCCAGGCCGTGCTCGGCGCTGATCGAGCCGTTCATCGACGCGACGATGTCGTGGACGATCCGCGCGCCCTCGTCGCGCCGGGCGTCATGGGCGTCGTCGGAGCCCCCCTCGGCCCGCAGGACGTCATAGTGCACATTGCCGTCGCCGACGTGGCCGAACGCCACCACCTGCACGCCGGGCGACAGCCGTTCGACCGCCGCCGTGGCCTGGTCGATGAAGTCGGCGACCTTGGAGACCGGGACCGAGACGTCGTGCTTCCAGGCCGCGCCCTCGGGCTTCTGGCCGCCGGACTGGTTTTCGCGCACAGCCCAGAAGGCGTGGGCCTGGGCCTCGGTCTGGGCCACGGCGGCGTCCTGGATCAGGCCGCTCTCCAGCGCCCCGGCCAGCAGCCGCTCCATGGCCGCCTCGGCCGCGCCGGGCTCGCCCGAGGCGGTCTCGATCAACACGTACCAAGGATGGACGGCCTCCAGCGGCTCGCGCAGACCCGGGATGTTCTTCAGCGCGAAAGCGACGCCCAAGCGGCCCATCAGCTCGAAGGCCTCGACCGCCCCGCCGGTCTCGTCCTTGGCCTTGGCGAGCAGGGCGATGGCGTCGTGCGGCGTCGCCACGGCCGCGATCGCCACGCAGCGCGAGGCCAGCAGCGGATAGAGCTTCAAGCTGGCGGCCGTGATGATCCCCAGCGTGCCCTCGGCCCCGATCAGCAGGTGCTTGAGGTCGTAACCGGTGTTGTCCTTGCGCAGGCGCTTGAGGCCGTTCCAGACCTCGCCGTTGGGCAGCACCGCCTCGATCCCCAGGATCTGGTCGCGCATGACGCCGTAGCGCAGCACCGCCGTGCCGCCGGCGTTGGTCGAGGCCAGGCCCCCGATCGTGCACGAGCCTTCCGAGGCGAGGCTCAACGGGAAGCGGCGGTTGACCGACAGGGCGACCTCGTGGGCCTTGGCCAGGGTGACCCCGGCCTCCAGCACCATCACGTCGTCGAAGGCGTCGACGTCGCGGACGGCGGTCAGCTTCTCGGTGGAGAGCAGGATCTCGCCCTGCGGGATCTGGCCGGCGACCAGGCCGGTGTTGCCGCCCTGCGGGGTGATCGCCACGCCCTCGGCGGCGCAGATGCCGACCACCGCCGAGACCTGCTCCACGGTGCGCGGCAGCGCCAACAGCGGCGTCTGGCCGGACCACCGCCCGCGCCACTCGTTCAGCTTGGGCGCCAGCCGGTCGGGGTCCTGGCTCCATCCGCTCTCGCCGAGCACGGCCTTGAGGCGGGAAACGACATCGGCGGGAACGGGCTTGGTCATGGGCGCGGAGGATACGCTTCTGGGCGACCCGAGAACAGTATATACTGGGTATATACCGGAGGCCGTTATGGGCATCTTCATCAAGAACCCCGAGACCGAGCGCAAGGCGCGAGAACTGGCGCATCGTCGGGGCTCGAGCCTGACCGCCGCAGTGGATCAGGCCCTGGACGAGGCTCTGAAGTCCGAGAAGTCCGCCCCCCACCGGAAGCGCAGTCTCGAAGAAATCCGTGCGGCCACCGACCGGTTTCGCAAGGCCACAGGCTTGGATCAATTGCCCTCGACGCCGATCACCAAGGCTGAATGGGACGCCCTATGGCCAACCGGCATCCCTGAGATCGACAATCTATGATCGTCGTCGATGCGTCGGCGCTGGTCGCCATGGCTCTCGCCGAGCCTGAACGTTCAGCCTTCGAAGCCGTCATCGCCGACGCCGAGGTCCTACTGGCCACACCAGTGAACTTGATGGAGGCAGGGCTTGTCCTGGTTCTGCGCGAACGGCGCTTCACGGCGGCGGAATATCACCGCTGGCTGTACGACCTGAACATCGCCTCGTCGGACCTCGTCGGCGAACCCGAAGCCCTTGATGCGTACATCCGGTGGGGCAAGGGCGTGCATCGTGCGGCGCTCAACATGGGCGACTGCTTCGCCTACGCCCTGGCCAAGCAATTGGACGCCCCGCTGCTGTACAAGGGCGACGACTTCCCGCTGACCGACGTCCGGTCGGCGCTGGGCTAGCCTACGAACCCAGCCGCCCGCCTTAGCCGGTCGTTGATCGCCTCGCCCAGGCCCTCATCCGGGATCGGCGCGACGGCGATGCCGACGGGCTTCGTCCGGTCGGCCGCGCGGAGATAGGCGAAGAGGTTGGCGGCCGCCTGGGCCAAGTCGCCGGTCGGGCTGAGGTTGAACACGCCCGCCCCCTCCGGCCACGGCCCGAAGGCCAGGAACGCTTCACCCGCCGCCGGCGCCTCGGCGTCGATCCGCACCGGGGCGTCGGGGGCGTAGTGCAGGGCGAGGCGGCCGGGCGAGCGCTTGGCGTCGTTGTCGGCCTCGGCCAGGGGACCGACCACGGCCTCCAACTGGGCGCGGGTCACCGCGCCGGGGCGCAGCAGGCGGACGGGACCGTCCAGAACGGCGACCACGGTGCTTTCCAGACCGACTTGGCAGGGCCCGCCGTCCAGAGCGGCGGTGGCCTTGTCGCCGGTCTCGGCGAAGGCGTCTTCGAAGGTGGTCGGGCTGGGCCGGCCCGAGCGGTTGGCCGACGGCGCCACGACCGGGCCGCCAAAGGCCTCCAGCACCGCCCGCGACAGCGGATGGCCGGGCACGCGGATGGCCACCGTCTCGAGCCCCGCCCGCGCCAGGTCGCAGACGGCGGCGGCGTTCTGCACGGGCGCCACGATCGTCAGGGGGCCGGGCCAGAAGGCTTCGGCCAAGGCCCGAGCCCGGTCGTCGAAGGCGGCGATGCGGGCGGCGGTCGCCACGTCGTGGACGTGGGCGATCAGCGGGTTGAAGCGCGGTCGGCCCTTGGCCTCGAAGATCGCGGCCACGGCCGTAGGGTTCGAGGCGTCGGCGCCCAGGCCGTACACGGTCTCGGTCGGCAGCAGCACCAGGCCGCCATCGCGGAGGGCCCGCGCCGCGGCTTCTATTTCTTCTTGGCCGTGATGGCGAAGCTGACCTTCACCTTGCCGCCGATCTGATCCGTAGACGCCCATTCGCCCTGTCCAACCCCGAACGCCGTCCGGTCCAGGGTGGTTACACCGCGCGCCGTGGCCGTGTCGCCGTCGATCTTCAGGGTGAAGGGCAGGCTGACCGGCTTCTTGACGCCGCGCAGGTCCAGCGTCCCGTCGGCGACGAACCTGCCCTCGCCGGTCTTGCGGAACTTGCTGGCGGTGAACGTCGCCTTCGGATGGGTCGCCGCGGCGAAGAAGTCGTCGCTGGGCAGGCTGGAATCGCGCTGGTCGTCGCCGGTGCTGGCCGAGGTCATGTCGATGCTGACCGTCAGCTTCGAGCGGTCCAGCGCCTCGGGCGAGAACAGAATGTCGGCGGTCCAGCGCTTGAACTGGCCGTCGATGGCGTCGCCGGCCCAGGTGGCCGAGAACGACAGGGTCGAGCTCTTGGCCACGGCCCAGGCGACGGGGTCGTTCAAGGCGTTGTCGGACGCGGGCGGAGCGGCGGACTCGGCAGGAGACGCGGCCCGCGCGGGGACCGGGCCGGGGGCCGCCTCGGCGGGCGCGGCGGTCGGGGACTCTGCGCTGGGTGTCCCCGCCTCGGCGTCGACGACGTCCGTCGGCGCGGGCGGAGCCGCCGCCTTGGCCTTGACGGCCGGCTTGTAGGCGTAGCCCCCCGCGATCACCGCCACCAGGGCCAGGACCGCCAGCCAGAGCCGAGGCTCCTTCCAGCCAGGACGCGCACCGGCCGCCATGTGGCCGAGGACCTCGTCGCGGTCCAGCAGCTGATGCTTGAACACCGCCCCCAGGTGCAGGACCAGCAGGGCGTAGGTCAGCTTGACCAACAGGCCGTGGCCGACCTCGCCCGCCTCGTGCCAGGCGTGCTTGGGACCGGCGGCCAGTTCGGGCAGGCCCGGGATGTGCGGCCAGGGGATGGTTCCGTACAGCAGGGTCGGGATGTTCAGCTTGCTGGCCGAGACCATGATCCAGCCGGTCAACGGCAGGCCGATCATGATCACGTAGAACCCGGCGTGTACGATCTTGGACGCGACCGTCTCCCAGCGCGGCTGGTTCACCGGATGGGGCGGCGGCTTGTGGAACAGCCGCCAGGCCAGGCGCGCCAGGCTGAGCAGCAGGATGGTGATGCCGATCGACTTGTGCAGCTGGAAGATGGCGTAGGTCGCCGGGCCCTTGGGCTCATCGCCCATCCGCCAGCCCAGGATGATCTGGAAGAGGATGGCGGCGGCGATCAGCCAGTGCAGGATGATCGCCACCGTCGTGTAGCGCGCGCGGCCCGCCGCCGAGGCGGTCTCGGTGGATGTCTCGGCGGTCATGGTCGTCCTCGTCTCACGCTACGGTCAGGTCCGGTTGGGTCCGGACGGATCTTACTTCTTCGGATTGAACTCGGCTTCGATCAGCAGGTCGACGTCGTCGCTGACCATCGGGACCAGGTGGGTGAAGCCGAAGTCCGAGCGCTTGATCTTGCCGGTGGCCGAGAAGCCCATGATCTGCGAGCCGAACGGGGTCTTGGCGTAGCCGTTGTACTTGACGTCCAGGGTGACCGGCTTGGTCACGCCGCGGAAGGTCAGGTCGCCGGTCAGCTTGCCCGGCTCGACCTTGGTCGAGACGAAGGTGATCTTCGGATATTGGCCGGCGTTGAAGAACTTCGGATCCGTGCCGATTTCCTTGTTGAAGTCCGGCAGACCGGTGTCGACGGCGGCCGCGTCGATGGTGATCGACACCTTGGTGTCCAGCGGCTTGGCGGGGTCGTAGACGTACGAGCCGTCGACGGCGCCCTGGGCGAAGCGGAACGTGTAGTGCGACGTGCCGAAGTGCACGACCTTCAGGGTCACGCTGGCGTGACGCTTGTCCAGCGTCCAGGTCCCGGCGGGGGCGGCGGCCGGATCGGTCGCGACCTGGGCCGAGGCCACGGCCGGCAGGACGGCGAGAGGCGCGGACAGCAGGGCCCCGGCCAGAAGAGCGGAGGCGAAGCGGCGGTTCATGGGAACAGTCTCCAAACTGTAATAGCAGTTGTTGCTGAACCCCCAACTTAGGAAGCTTGGCCCGAGGCGGAAGAGAGCGCGCTTCACGAAGCCGTGATCATCGTGACTTTGCACCGCGCGCCTCAGCATCTAAACGAAGTTCACTTGCGCCTCCGCCCGATCGGACTCCTGCTCATGACCTACCGCGCCCCCGTTCGCGACCTCGCCTTCGCCCTCAAGCACGTGGCCGGCTTCGACCGCCTGACGACCGCCTTCCCCGAGGCCGACGCCGACACGGTGGGCGCTGTGCTGGAGGCCGCCGGAGCCTTCGCCAGCGAGGTCCTGGCCCCGCTGAACCGGGGCGGCGACCTGGTCGGGGCCAAGCTGGAGAACGGCGTGGTTCGCACCGCGCCGGGCTTCGCCGACGCCTATCGCCGGTTCGCCCAGGACGGCTGGACCAGCCTGGCGGCCGCGCCCGATCACGGCGGCCAGGGCCTGCCCAAGACCCTGGAGGTGGCGGTGCTGGAAATGGTCCAGGCGGCCAACATGGCGTTCGGCCTGTGCCCGATGCTGAGCCTTGGAGCCATCGAGGCCCTGACCCATCACGGCTCCGACCGTCAGAAGGCGCTCTATCTGCCCAAGCTGGTCTCCGGCGAATGGACAGGCACCATGAACCTGACCGAGCCCCAGGCCGGGTCGGACCTGGCGGCCCTGACGACGATGGCCACGCCGGACGGGAACGGCGGCTACACCCTGTCGGGCCAGAAGATCTTCATCACCTGGGGCGACCACGACGCCGCCGACAACATCCTGCACCTGGTTTTGGCCCGCACGCCCGACGCGCCTCCGGGCGTGAAGGGCATCTCGCTGTTCCTCGCCCCCAAGGTGATGGTCGCCGAGGATGGGGCCCTGGGCGCGCGCAACGACCTGCGGGTCGGCGGGCTGGAGCACAAGCTGGGCATCCACGGCTCGCCCACCTGCGTGATGCTGTACGAGGGCGCCAAGGCCGAGTTGGTCGGCCAGCTGGGCGCGGGCCTGGCTCACATGTTCACGATGATGAACGCCGCCCGCCTGCAGGTGGGCGCCCAAGGGACGGCCATCGCCGAGCGGGCCTATCAGCAGGCCCTGGACTTCTCGCTGGAGCGCGTCCAGGGCCGTTCGGCCTGGACCGGCGCCTACCCCTCGCGAATCTACGACCATCCCGACATCCGCAAGACCCTGGTGCTGATGAAGGCCAAGATCGAGGCCGCGCGCGGGATCTGCCTGTCCACGGCCGTGGCCGCCGACCTGGCCGCCCACGCCGCCGAAGAGGCCGAGCGCGCGACCGCCAAGCTGCGCGAGGAGCTGCTGACCCCGATCGCCAAGGCCTGGTCCACCGACGTCGGGGTCGAGGTCGCGTCGCTGGGCGTGCAGGTCCACGGCGGCATGGGCTTCATCGAGGAGACCGGCGCGGCCCAACACTATCGCGACGCCCGCATCGCCCCGATCTACGAGGGCGCCAACGGCATCCAGGCCATCGACCTGATCGGCCGCAAGCTGGGTCTTTCGGAAGGCCAGGCGATCGCCGACCTGATGGACGACATGCGCGACACGCAGGAAGCCCTGGAAGCCGCCGGCGGCGACCTGGGCGGTGTGGCCCTGCGCTTCAAGGCGGCGCTGGACGCGGTGAGCTCGGCCACCGCCTGGCTGATCGAACGCCGCGCCCGCGCCATGCCCGACGCCCTGTCAGGCGCCACGGCCTATCTGAAGCTGCTGGGCGACACCGTCGGCGGCTGGATGCTGGCCAAGGGCGCGCTGGCCGAGCCGCAGGGCCTGCGGCTGGCCCTGGCCCGGGTCTATGGCGAGAACGTGCTGGCGGGTGTGCCGGGGCAGGTCGCGGCGGTGACCGGGGGCTCGGAGGATCTGGAGGCAGTGACGCCTGAGATGCTCGGCGCGCACTGACTTGCACCAAAGAAATTGGGCCGAGCTTGGCCGGGGACATGCCCTTGCGGCGTGTCCCCAGATCCAGGCTCGGCCCCACGGTGCGTCGGTTGGGGACACGCCGCAAGGGCATGTCCCCGGCCCAGAACCCTACAGCTGCGCCAGCAGGTAGTCCGCCGACGAAACCTTGAATTCCCCGGCCTCTTCGACGTTCAGGCTCTCGACCACGCCGTCCTTGGCGACCAGCGAGTAGCGCTGCGAGCGCGTGCCCATGCCGAACTTGGAGCCGTCGAAGTCCAGGCCGATGGCGCGGGTGAAGTCGCCGTTGCCGTCGGCCAGCAGCAGGACCTCGTCGGTGATGCCCTGATCGGCCGCCCAGGCCTTCATCACGAAGACGTCGTTGACCGAGACGCAGGCGATCACATCCACGCCCTTGGCCTTGAGTTCGGCGGCCTTCTCCTTGAAGCCCGGCAGGTGCTTGGCCGAGCAGGTCGGGGTGAAGGCGCCCGGCACCGCGAACAGGGCCACGGTCTTGCCCTTGAACAGGTCGTCGGTCGTGACCGGAGCCGGCCCCTCGGCCGTGCTGGTCATGAAAGTGGCCGAAGGAAGCTTGTCGCCAACCTTGATCGTCATGTGCGGTGTCCCTGGATGCGTTGAGGCTTGTATCATTTGTAAGCGCGCCCCCGAGATAAAGGCGTCAAGAGCGATCGCCAAGGGCAGGTTGGACTTGAAACCGACGCGTTCCGATCCGATCCTCTGATCATGGACATCTATCGCGAGGCTCACCCAACCAAGGATCTATCGGAGAACGGGACCGGCTTCCTGGCCGGGCAGATGCTGGTGGCCATGCCGGGCATCGAGGACCCCCGCTTCGAACGCGCCGTGCTCTATGTCTGCGCCCACGACGCCGAGCAGGCCATGGGACTGGCGGTCAACCGCCCGGTCGAGGGCCTGACCCTTTACGAGCTGCTCAACAATCTGGGGGTCGCCCCGGAGATCGAGACC
Organism: Caulobacter sp.; assembly: GCA_017744495.1. Lineage (GTDB taxonomy): Bacteria > Pseudomonadota > Alphaproteobacteria > Caulobacterales > Caulobacteraceae > Caulobacter. Next base: position 55,797 of record JAGIBE010000111.1, read on the forward strand.
GGGGGAGACCTGGTCATGCTGGGCGGGCCGGTCGAGCGCGAGCGGGGTTTCGTGCTGCACACCGACGACTATGTCTCGCCCGACTCCACCGTGCCGGTGGCCGACGGCCTGGCCCTGACCGTCACCCGCGACGCCCTGGACGCCCTGGGCAGCAAGATCCGCCGCCCCCGCCACGCCATACTGGCCCTGGGTTATTCGGGCTGGGGCCCCGGGCAGCTGGAGCAGGAACTGCGCGACAATGTCTGGCTGATCTGCGAGGCCGACGAAGCGCTACTATTCGGCGACGACTACGACAACAAATGGACCATGGCCCTGGCCAAGATCGGAATCACCGCCGATCACCTATCGTCGCAAGCGGGTAGAGCTTGAGTACTGCTCCAAGAAGACCAGGCCCTAAAAACTAGTAATCCACCTTATTATTCTGACCAGCGTGGGCGCGTATACTCCGCCATAGTCACGCTGTTGCTTTTCAAGCCGTCATTGGGGACCCGGCTCGCGCGCGCATGCGGGACGTGTGGGTCAGGACAGTGGCATGGCTTACCTCCGGCTGACATCCCCGTCGAACGACAACTGGGCGACCCGGGACGATCGCAACCCGCCGCCGGACAACTGGGGACAGCGCCGCTACGGCGTGATGCCGCCGCCCCGCCGCCCCTTCGCCGGCAACATCCTCTTGGGCATGATCGCCATGCCGATGGGCGTTTGGGGCCTGTGGCTGATGCTGGGCGCCGGTCCGGCCGAGACCAGCCCCCAGCCGCTGGTCTTTCAGGTGCCGCCGCCGCAGGTTGCCACCCTTGGCGATCCCTCCGGTGTGTACGGCGAGGCGGCGGCCCCGACCGCCGACGACCGGCGCGGCCTGAAGATCGTGCTCAGCACCGACGCCCGCCCCGTGACCCATCCGGAGACCTGGGGCGCCTTGCCGACCGCCGTCGGCGCGCCGGTGGCGGCCGCGCCCCTGGCCGACGCCCTGCCGGCGGCGGACACCGCCGCCTGCCGCGACGCCCCGACCCTGGCGGCCCAGATGACCTGCATCGACCCCGCCCTGCGCGAGGCCGAGGCGCGGATGGCCCTGGCCTATGAGGCGGTGCTCGCGGCGGGAGTCCCGCCCTCGGCCCTGGGCCGCTCGCAGGCCCGCTGGCTGGCTGTCCGCGACGCCATGGCCCAGGCCTCGCCCGAGAACCTGCTGACCGCCTACCAGCAGCGCGAAAGCCAGCTGCGCGGCTACGCCGTGGCGTGGGAGCAGCGGACGGGGTCGGTGGGCTCGGCGCCGCCTCTGCCCGATCCCTCCACGCCCGTCATCCTCGGACTTGTTCCGAGGACCCCTTCGTCGGCTGCGAAGAAGGTGGACGAGCGGGCGGAGGCGCCGGCGGTCGCTCGGACATGACATCACGACGGAACGAGGGGTCCTCGGAACAAGTCCGAGGATGACGATCATTTTTGATCGTGAGGGGGGAGAGCGTTACCCCCGCGCCTTCACCGGCGCGGCGCCGTCGACATAGGCCTCGTTCAGATAGACCTCGGCCTCCTGCGGCGACAGGGCCGGCGCATAGCCGAAGCCCTGGCCGTAGTCGCAGCCCAGGGCCTGCAGGGCGCGGGCCATCTCGGCGTTCTCGACGCCCTCGGCCACGACTTCCAGGTCCAGGTCCTGACCCAGCTTCACCACCGAGCGGACGATCTTGGCCGAGCCGGCGTTGCTGCCCATGGTCCGCACGAAGTAGCGGTCGATCTTCAGCGTGTCGAACGGCAGGCGGGTCAGGTACGACAGCGACGAGAAGCCGGTGCCGAAGTCGTCCAGCGCCAAGCCGGCCCCGGCCTCGCGCAGGGAGGTCAGGATCACCGCGGCCCGCTCGGGATCGCGCATGATGTCGCTTTCGGTGACTTCCAGCTTCAGGGCGCCGCGCGGCAGGCCGTGGGCCTTGAGCACCTGGCGCACGTCGTGGACCAGGCCCGGGCGGTCGATCTCGCCGGTCGACAGGTTGACGCTGACCGTCAGGGCGCCGACGGCCGGGTGCGAGGCGCGCCAGGCGGCCAGCTGGGCCGCCGAGGTGCGCATCATGTGCTCGCCCAGCTCGCTCATCAGGCCCATCTCCTCCACCAGCGGGAGGAACTCGTCGGGCGGCAGCATGCCCCGGCGCGGGTGGATCCAGCGGGCCAGGGCCTCGAAGCCCGACAGGGCGCCGGTCGACAGCCGCACCACGGGCTGGAAGAAGGGGGTGATCTCGCCGCGGCCGATGGCGCCGCGAAGATCCGCCTCGAGGGCCAGTCGCGACAGGCCGTCGGTCTCCATCGAACGGCCGTAGGCGGCGGCGGAGCCCCGGCCGTTGGCGGCGGCGGCTTCCACGGCCAGCTCGGCACGGCGCAGCAGCTCGGCCGCCTCGGGCGCGTCCTCGCCGCCCTCGGCCGCCACGGCGCCGATCGACAGGGTCGGATGGATGTCGAAGCCGGCCACCCGCAGGGGCTGCTCCAGGGCGTTGCGCAGCAGGTCGGCGGGCTCGAAACCGGCCGGGTCGCACAGCACCGCGAACTCGTCCTCGCCGATCCGGCCCAGCAGGGCCTCGGCCGGGAAGGCGGCGGCCAGGCGCGAGCCCAGGGCGGCCAGAACCAGGTCGGCGCGCTCGTGGCCCAGGGCCTCGTTCAGGCGGCGCAGGCGGTCGACGTCGGCCACGACCAGCTCGTGGACGCCGCTGCGGCTCAGGCGCTCGCGGGCCTGGGCGATGAAGCTCCTGCGGTCCAGCAGGCCCGTCAGGCTGTCGCGCTCGGTGGCGGCGAACTTGACCTCGGGGACGATGACGCCGGCGGCGCGCACGCCGTCCTCCAGCCAGGTCCCGCGCCAGATGCAGATCTCGCCGTTGCGCATGCGCAGGCGGGCGACGATCTCGCTGCCCGGCGGGCGAATTTTCAGGATGTCCTCGGCCTGGGCGCGGTCCTGCGGCAGGGTCAGGGCGCGGAAAGCGGCGGAGGAGCAGTCTGGAGCCAGCGGCCCCAAGCCCAAGGCGCGCGAGGCGCCGTTGACGCGCAGGCGATCGGCCTCGGGTTCCCAGAGCCAAAGCGCGACTTCGGCGGCGCCCAGGGCCTCTAGCGTGGCCGTGGCGTCCCATACGCGTCGCTGACTGATCTTGAACGACATGCCCTAATCCCACGCCCAAGGGCGCAACGCTCGGGCGAGCGCACTACTCTCCCCGTATAACCGGTCCCGAGGGGACCGGAGGGGGCGCGACCATCCCGAACAGACGATGATCTCGCCACTCGCCGTTAATTTTCAGATAAGCGGGCGCATATCCCTCTTCTTTGAAGCCGGATTTCAGCAAAACGGCGGCCGAAGGCTGGTTTTCCGGCATGCAGGCGGCCTCCAGGCGGTGCAGGCCCAACTCGCCGAACGCGAAGACGATCGCCGCCCGAACGCCGTCCTGCATGTAGCCCTGGCGGGCGTAGGGCTGGCCGATCCAGTAGCCCATCACCCCGCACTGGGCCACGCCCCGCCGGATGTGGAACAGCCGCACCCCGCCGATCAGCGCTCCGTCGTCGCGGCGGAACATGAAGAACGGGAACGCCTCGCCCGTCTCCAGCTCGCGGGCGTAGGCGTTGAGCCGGGCGCGGAACGCCGGGCGGGTCAGGTCGTCCTCGGGCCAGGTCGGCTCCCACGGCTTGAGGAACGCCGCCGACTGGGCGCGCAGCTCGGCCCACGGCTTGTAGTCGTGCAGACGCGGCAGACGCAGGAACACCTTGTCGCCTTCGAGGCGGGGGCCGGGATCAGGCTGGAAGAGGCGCAGGAAAGCGGTCAAGGCAAGCAGGGTCTCGTTGAAGGGCGCACCTTCGGGGGTTGGGACGACGGAGGCAAGTGGGTGAAGTTATCCACAGGGTCGCGGGTCTCATTCCTTCATCAATCCGTCATCCCGGGCCTCGTGCCCGGGACCCCTGGTTCAGCCCGCAGGTGAAGCGCCTTGGCGCGCCGGCGCGCCACTCATTCGCACCTGCGGACAGGGAGGTCCCGGGCACAAGGCCCGGGATGACGGCTGAAGGGTAGGATGATGGACCGTCTATCCCCGCGAATTCCAAACCGACCCTCAGCAAAATCAACGTCCTACACGAAAACGCACGTTTCCCATCCTCACCCTCCAGGACGGGCGGATACTAGGGGCATGACCCAGACCCACACCGACGCTTCGCCCCTGCCCCCGGCCACCAGCTGGCGCCAGGCCCTGCAACTCAAGCTCATGGCCGCGCTGGACGCCGCCTGGGCGATGATCGAGGACAACACCGATCCCGCCCTGATCCGCGCCGCCCGCGAGCGCGCCAAGGCCATCGGCGACATCGCCGCCATGGCTCGCAAGGTGGTGCTGCTGGAACCGCCGCCCAAGCCGGGCCCTGGTCCCGACGTCACGGCCCAGGCCGAGCGGCTGGCCCGGGTGATGGCCCCCGGCCTGGCCGCCGAGGCCCTGACCTCGACGCTCAAGACCGTTCCGGCGGCGGCCGCAACGACGGCGCCGGTGGCCGCCCCAATGGCGGCTCAAGCCGAGCACGCCCGCCGGGCGCTGGAGAAGTTGAAGGGGGGACGGCGGGGGCGGCTGTGAGCGTCTCGCCTGAAGCTGATTTGGGCGTGAAAAACTTCAGTTCAAGAATTGGCGACCGGCGAATTATGCGCAGTCTGTAGCGCCCTCACCTCGTAAAAGGGCTTCGATCCATGACCACCGCCGCCACGCCGTTCGCCCAAACCTTCTTCCACGGAGCCAAGGCCGACCTGAAGGGCCACGACCTGATCACGCCCGGCCACGCCTCCAACTACGGCCGGCGCAAGGCCGCGGCCTTCGTCTATGTCAGCGCCACCCTGGACGCGGCCGTCTGGGGCGCCGAACTGGCCCAGGGCGACGGGCCAGGCCGCATCTATGTCGTCGAGCCGACCGGTCCGCTGGAGGACGATCCCAACCTGACCGACCAGAAATTCCCCGGCAACCCGACCCTCTCCTATCGCACCCGCGCACCGCTGCGGATCCTCGGCGAGGTCACGGGCTGGACCGGCCATTCGGCACAGCAGCTACAAGCCATGAGAGAGGACCTGGCGCGGCTGGAGGCGGACGGGGTGGAGGCGATCGAGGACTGAGGGCTCGCCCCTCCTACTTCATCCGCTCATACGCATATTGGCCCGACCCGCCCCACTCCTTGGTCCAATGCGGGGCGATGGCCATGATTTGGGCGGCGGTGGGATAGGCCGAGAACTGCAGGCCGCCCTGGGCGCCCTTGAAGCCCAGGTCGAACTGCACCACCCCGTCGGCGCCGGCCTTCCAATGGCCCGTCCACTGGGGCGTGTCGGTGATCTTCTCACGATAGGCCACCGCCCCGTCGGTGGTGAAGTTGAGGATCATGTCCCTGTGCTTCTGCTCGATCCATAGGCCCAGGATGTCCTTCTCGGCCTTGGCCTGGGCGGCTGTCTTGCCGATCCTGATCGGCGGCCGCTGGCTCGCCGTCTGGTCCGCCGCCGGCCCGCCCGTCACGGTTTGACCGGGCGTCCTCGGCGCCAGCTTGATGACCGCCTTGGGCAGGACCCGGATCGGCTTGATCGGCACGAAGGTGGGCGGGGCGTCCGCCGTGGTGGTCGGGGTCACGCCGGGCGTCGGCGGGGTGGGCGTGAGCCCCGTCGGATCGACCGTGGCGGACGGGGGCGTGGTGGAAGGGGTGGCGGCGCCCGTGTCGGCCGGGGGCGTGGCCGGGGCCTCGGTCGGCGGAGCGACCGACGGGGTCGAGGGCGGCGTGGCCGGCGTCTCGGCTTTCGGAGCCGGCGGCTTCTCGGCCGCCTTCTTGTGACAACCGGCCAGCGCCAGCGCGCACAGGCCCACAGTGATCCCCACAGTGATTTGGCGTCCCGTCATGTGCGTTCCTCCGAGGCGTTTCCCGCCCTGGATGTCATTCAAGGCCCGGTGGTTGAGGAACACAAGCACTGATTGAGATATGCACTTTTTGCGCGAGCTCGAATGTAACGCCGTCAAAACCCCTCTCTCTTTGAGAGGGGTTCAGGTGGCGCAAACCAACGTCCGCTCAGGGTCGAAGCCGATCTCCGCCCTACCCCAACCCCGCCTCGAACCGCTCCCCCGCCTTCAGCGCCGCCTTCGCCCCCAACACCGCGCTGGCCGCCTTCCCAGGCCCCAGGATCATCCGCCCCAGGCGCTGGAGATCCTCGACCGTGACCGCATCCACCGCCGCCGCCAATTCGGCGGGGGTGTAGAGCCGGTCGAACATCAGCGCCTGGCCGGCGGCCTGCTCCGCCCGGGACAGGGGCTGTTCGCGGGCCATGAACATGTGGGCCTTCAGCTGGGCCTTGGCGCGGGCCAGTTCGGCGTCGTCGATGCGGGCGGCCAGCAGGGCGATCTGCTCGGCGCAGACCTTGGCGGTCTCGGCCGCGTCGCCGGCCGCGCAGCCGGCATAGACCCCCAGGGCGCCTGCGTCGGCATAGGTGTCGGCATAGGCGTCGATGTTGTAGGCCAGCCCGCGCTTCTCGCGGGCCTCCTGGAACAGGCGCGACGACATGCCCCCGCCCAGGGCCTCGGCGAAGATGCGCAGGGCGAAATAGGCGTCCTCGCGGGCGCTGACGGCCGGCAGCATGAAGACCAGGTGGGCCTGCTCCAGCTTGCGCGCCTCGGCCTTGCGGCCGCCGACGAAGCCGGCGGGGTCGGAGGCCAGGGCGCCGGGGGCGGCGGGCATCGAGCCGAATTCGCGGCGGGCCAGGTCCAGAACCTCGTCCAGCCCGACCGCGCCCGAGGCGCTGACGATCAAACGGTCGGCGGCGTAGAGCTGGCCGCGCCAGTGCGACAGGCCCTCGGGCGTGGCCGAATTGACGCTGTCGACCGTGCCCAGGATCGGGCGGGCCAGCGGGTGGTCGCCCCAGGCGGCGGCCTGAACCAGGTCGAAGACGTAGTCGTCGGGCGCGTCGTCGGCCTCGGCGATCTCCTGGGCCACGACCTGCTTCTCGCGGGTCAGGTCGCCGGCGTCGAGGGTGGGGCGCAGGACGAGGTCGCTGAGGACGCTCATGCCCAGGTCCAGCCCGCCCTTCAGGGCGCGGACCTGGAAGCTGGTGCGCTCATAGCCGGTGGCGGCGTTGATCTGGCCGCCCTGCGCCTCGATCACCTCGACGATGTCGCGGGCCGAGCGGCCGCCCGCGCCCTTGAAGACCATGTGTTCCAACAGGTGCGACCAGCCCGACCGCGCGGGATCCTCATAGGCCGCGCCGCGCCCGGCGACGACGGAGAGGGCGATGGTCTCCAGGCCCGGCATCGGGTCGTGGACGACGCGGACGCCGTTTTCGAGGGTGTGGAGGGTGGTGGCGGTGTTCATCTGCCCTCGCACATAGCGGGGCGGGGGGCCGGGCGCCAGTGCGGCGGATCGCCGGATGGGGATAAGCCCTTGCGGCGTGTCCCCAAGTTCGCACCGAGCCAAGCGGTTGGGGACACGCCGCGAGGGCATGTCCCCATCCGGCGGATCACTTGGCCGCGAACACCCGGACGAAGGCCTTCACCGTCTCTGCGTCGGCCGGGAGGCGGTCGAACTTCTCAGGCTTCTTGGAGAGGTCCGGCGTGGCGCGCGGGGTGGCCGGGGTGACGCCGGCAGCGGCCGCGACGGCCTCGGGGAACTTGGCCGGATGGGCGGTGGAGAGCACCACGACCGGGGTCGTGGGGTCGGCCAGGCGCAGGCCGTGGGCGGCCGCGACGCCGACGGCGGTATGCGGGTCGATGACCTCGCCGGTCTCGTTCAGGGTCGACAGGATGGTCTTGGCGGTGTCGGGCTCGCTGACCGACGCGCCCTGGAACAGCTCGCGCATCTTGGCGTGGGCGGTGGGCGGGATGTCCAGCACGCCCGTGCCGGCGAAGGCGCGGAAGGCGCGGCCGGTCTCGACGCCATCGCGGCCCACGGCCTCGAAATAGAGACGCTCGAAGTTGGAGGCCACCTGGATGTCCATGGCCGGGCTCTGGGTGGCGGCCACGGCGCCGCGCGAATAGCGGCCCTCCTCGAAGGCGCGGGCGAGAATGTCGTTGCTGTTGGTGGCGGCCACGACGCGGGCGACCGGCAGGCCCATGCGGGTGGCGACATAGGCGGCGTAGGCGTCGCCGAAATTGCCGGTCGGCACCACGAAGGCGACCTTGCGGGCCGGCGCGCCCAGGGCGACGGCGGCGGTGAAGAAATAGACGCTCTGGGCGGCGATCCGCGCCCAGTTGATCGAGTTGACGCCCGACAGGTCGACCGCGTGGCGGAACTGGTCGTCCTGGAAGGCCTGCTTGACGATGGCCTGGCAGTCGTCGAACGAGCCCTGGATCGAGACGCAGGCCACGTTCTTGTCCGTGGCCGTGGTCATGAACCGGCGCTGGACCTCGCTGATCCGGCCTTCGGGGAACAGGGCCACGATGCGGGCGTTCGAGCGGCCGCGGAAGGCCTCGACCGCCGCGCCGCCGGTGTCGCCCGAGGTGGCGCAGATGATGGTCATGGTCCGCGACTGGCGCGACAGCACGTAGTCGTAGAGCCGCCCCAGCAGCTGCATGGCCACGTCCTTGAACGCCAGCGTCGGGCCGTGGAACAGCTCCAGCAGGAAGCGGTTGGGCGCCAGCTGCTTCAGAGGCACGACGGCGGCGTGGGCGAAGGTGGCGTAGGCCTCGTCGCACATCTGCTGCAGGTCGTCGGTCGGGATGTCGTCGCCGACGAACTTGCCGACCACGGCGGCGGCCACCCTGGCGTAGGGCTGGCCGGCGAAGGCGGCGATCTCTTCGGGCGTGAAGGTCGGCCAGCGCTCGGGCACGTAGAGGCCGCCGTCAGGGGCGAGGCCCGCCAGGACCGCGTCCAGGAAACCGATCGAGGGGGACTCGCCCCGGGTCGAAACGTAGCGCATCAGGATCTCATCTTCCGCCAGAGCATGGCGGCATAGATAAACAGCAGGGTTACGGCAAGACCGAACCACGTAAGCGCGTATTCCAGGTGCCGATTGGAAATTTCTGCCGGCAGCGGCGCGGGGGTCACGCCGGGGACGGCGGGGGTCGAAGACTCGACCATCAGGATGTAGGGGGCGGGCTTGTCGGCGGCGAAGCGGACGACGGTGGCGGCGCGGTTTCCGCCAAGCTGCTTGGGGGCCATCAGGACGCCCGTGACCTCGGAGGGGGCGGCGACGGCGCGGTCGGGGGCCAGGGGCTGGCCCTTCAGTTCAGGAACGACGCCCAGGTCCAGCAGGATCAGGCCATACGGCCCCTGGATGCGGCAGGGCGCGGTGGCGCGCCAGACGATGTCGCCGTCGCGCACGCCGTAGACCAGCGGCAGGCTGATGGCCTCATGCGGGGCGCAGATGGTGCTGACACGGGTCCAGGTGACATCCTCGCCCTTGGCGGCGCGGGCCAGAACGCCGTCCAGCGGCACGGCGGGCGCGGTCTTGAGCCGGTCGATGCGGGCCAGCAGGTCTTCCTTCCAGTGCAGGCGCTGGACCTGCCAGGTCCCCAAGCCGCAGAGGATGGCGAAGGCGATCAGGGTGGCGATCGTCAGACCGATGGGGAAGCGGCGGTCGGGAGCGGGGGAAGCGTCAGACATCGTGGCGGCCGGCCTCGGAGGCGTGGTTGGCGATGTGGGCGGCGACCATCAGGCCCTTGGCGGGGCGCATCAGGGCCAGGCACGCCACCAGGGTCAGGGGCAGCCAGACCACCAGCAGCAGCCACACCGGCCAATTGAAGGCGAACATCGAGAACAGCGCCCCGAAGGCGCACAGGAAGCCGGCGATCAGGATCACGAAGGTCGCCGCCCCGTCGCCGGTCTCGTGGGCGCCCAGATCGAAGCCGCAGGCCTCGCATTGACGCGAGATCTTCAGGAACCCGTCGAACAGCATGCCCTCGCCGCAGTGGGGGCAGTGGCCGGTCGCGCCGGCGAGATAGGGGTTCACCTGGGTCATGGCTTTGCGAGGGTCCTGAAAAGAAAAAGGCCCGGAACACCGTGTGGCGTTCCGGGCCCTCTCGAAGCGGATGATCTAGTGCGGCGAGGCGCCGAAGATCACGTAGACGAAGGCGAACAGGAACAGCCAGACCACGTCCACGAAGTGCCAGTACCAGGCGGCGGCTTCGAAGCCGAAGTGCTGCTTGGGCGTGAAGGCGCCGTTCATCAGGCGGATCAGGCAGACGATCAGGAACAGGGTGCCGACGAACACGTGGAAGCCGTGGAAGCCGGTGGCCAGGAAGAAGGTCGAACCGTAGAGGCCCGAGTTGGCGGCGGCTTCCGAGTAGAACAGGTGCTCGTGGTTGATGTGGCTGTACTCGTAGACCTGGATGGTCGTGAACAGCATGCCCAGCAGGATGGTCAGGATCAGGCCCCACTTGGCGCCCTTGCGGTCGCCTTGCTGCAGGGCGTGGTGCGACCAGGTGATGGTCGTGCCCGACAGCAGCAGGGTCAGGGTGTTGACCAGCGGCAGGTGCCAGGGCGAGACGGCCTCGACGCCGGCCGGCGGCCAGGTGGCCCAGGCGGTGCGGACTTCCTCGATGCCCGACAGGGTGCGGTGATGGTGGAACAGGGCCATCTCGAAGAAGATCCAGAACCACGCCACGAAGAACATCACTTCCGAGGCGATGAACAGCACCATGCCGTAGCGCAGGCCGATCGAAACGACGGGGGTGTGGTCGCCGGCGTTGGCTTCCTTGATGACGTCGCGCCACCAGCCGAACATCGTGTAGAGCACGCCGGCCAGGCCGGTCGCGAACAGCCACCACTGGCCCTTCTCGATGCCGAAGACGCCGCCCTTGATCCAGGCGATCAGGCCCAGGGCCATGATCGTGGCCGAGGCCGAGCCGACGAACGGCCACGGGCTGGGGGGCAGGATGTGATAGTCGTGTTTGACGGCGCCGTGGGCCATGTGCGTGCTAACCCTTTAATCCCTCGGAACGCATCGGCCAGTTCCCCCGCCGACGCACTCATGTGTGAAACGCTATAGCGCCCTCGGCGGCTTGCCGCCAAGGGGTTCGACGATACGGGGCGTCGTCGCCGCCTGTTTGCTTCCGCCCGCGTCCGGAACGGCCGGGAAGAAGGTGTAGGACAGCGTGATCGTCTGCTTGTCCTTGGTGTCGGCGTCGGTGACGAAGCCGGGGTCGACGAAGTAGACGACCGGGAACTCGACCGTCTGGCCCGGCTCGATCGTCTGGTTGGAGAAGCAGAAGCATTCCAGCTTCTGGAAATAGGCCCCGGCCTGCTCGGGCACGACGTTGTACAGCGCCCGGCCGGTCAGCGGTTTGTCGCTGTGGTTGGTCACCTTGTAGAAGGCCAGGCCCGTATCGCCGATGCGTACCGTCTGGCTGGTCTGCATGGGCTGGAAGTCCCACGGCAGGCTGCGGACGTTGGCGTCGAATCGGATCTCGACCTTGCGCTCCAGCACCTTGGTCGGCTTGGCCACGGCCTTGCGGACCGTGCCGTCGAAGCCGGTGGCCTGGCAGAACAGCTTGTACAGCGGGACGGCGGCGTAGGCCGCGCCGACCATGCCGAAGAAGGCCGCGACGCACAGCACCGCCACCTTGCCGTGGCTGCGCTTGGGCGGACGCTCGGCGGTCCCGGCCTTGTTGTCGGCCTCAATCTTGGCCAGGTCCGCGGCCGACAGCTGGTCCTTAGAAGTGGGGTCCAACATTGCCTCCCAGCTTCACGACGGTGACCACGAACACCAGGATGACGAACGCCGCCAGCCCCAGGCCCAAGGCGATGTTGCGGCCGCTGCGCGCCTTGGCGGCGGGATCGAGGTCCTTACGGCTCATAGCGGCAGCTCCAGGGGCGGCAGGTTCAGCACCGCCTCGGCCAGCAGGGCCGCGAACAGGGCGAACAGGTAGAGGATCGAGAAGGCGAACAGATTGCGGGCGTTCTTGGCACCGCCCACGAGGGCCTTCTTGTCAGCGGCGGGAGGCTCGTCCTTGACCTCGTAGAGGTCGCGGTCGGCCGGGCGCGGATCGGCCGCGTCGCCGGCGTTGCTGGCGAAGACCCGCCAAGCGAGGACCAGGAACACCAGTCCGCCCAGGCCCGAAACGGCCAGGTACAGCCAGCCGCCCAGGCCGGTGAACACGGGAGCCACGCAGACCGGGATCAGGATCAGGCTGTAGAGCAGGACCTGCTTGCGGGTCTCCTTGGCGCCCTTGACCACCGGCAGCATCGGCACGCCGGCCTTGGCATAGTCGGTCGAGATGTACAGCGACAGGGCCCAGAAGTGCGGCGGGGTCCACAGGAAGATAATCAGCACCATCAGCCAGGCGTTCAGCGGCGCGTGGCCCGTGGCCGCGGCCCAGCCGATGGCGGGCGGCAGGGCGCCGGCCAGGCCGCCGATGACTATGTTCTGGGCCGTCCAGCGCTTGAGCCACATGGTGTAGACCACCGCGTAGAACACGATGGTGAAGGCCAGCAGGCCGGCGGCCAGCCAGTTGATCGCCATGCCCATCAGCATGACCGACAGCAGGCTGAGGACCACGCCCAGGGTCGCGGCTTCCTCGCCCTTGACCAAGCCGGCGGGCACCGGACGGCCGCGCGTGCGGCGCATCTTGGCGTCGATGTCGGCGTCGTACCACATGTTCAGCGCGCCCGAGGCCCCGGCCCCGACGGCGATGCAGAAGACGGCCACCGCGCCCAGCAGCGGATGGATCGGAGTGCGGGCGGTCAGCAGACCCGTCAGCGCCGTGAAGACGACCAGCGACATCACGCGCGGCTTCATCAGCTGGAAATAGTCCTGCCAGCGGGCGTGGCGGACCGCTTGGGTCGCCTCGTCTTCGGGGTTCAGGACGGTGGTGCGGGCCATAATACTTAAGGGTTCTTGGGTCTTCATGGTCGAAGGGCGCGGGCTGGATTTCCATCCGGCCCGCGCCCCCGCGTTTAGGCGTGTCTTACCTTACCAGGTTCAGTGGCTGTCGGCCTTGATGACCGGCGGATCGCTGAACTGGTGGAACGGCGGCGGCGAGGACAAGGTCCATTCCAGGGTGGTGGCGCCTTCGCCCCACGGATTGGCCTCGGCCTTGCGGCGGCGGACGGCGGCTTCCAGCAGGATCACCAGGAACACCAGCACGCCCACGGCCGTGATCGCGTAGCCGACCGACGAGATGTAGTTCCAGTGCGCGAAGGCGACCGGGTAGTCGACATAGCGGCGCGGCATGCCCTGGAGGCCCAGGAAGTGCTGCGGGAAGAAGATCAGGTTGACGCCGACGAACATGATCCAGAACTGCACGCAACCCAGGAACTCGTTGTACTTCACGCCCCACATCTTCTCGAACCAGTAGAAGAAGCCGGCGAAGATGGCGAACACGGCGCCCAGCGACAGCACGTAGTGGAAGTGGGCGACGACGTAGTAGGTGTCGTGCAGGCTGTAGTCGATGCCGGCGTTCGACAGGACCACGCCGGTCACGCCGCCGACGGTGAACAGGAAGATGAAGCCGATCGCCCACAGCATGGGCGTCTTGAAGCTGATCGAGCCGCCCCACATCGTGGCGATCCACGAGAAGATCTTCACGCCGGTCGGCACCGCGATGACCATCGTGGCGGCCACGAAGTAGGCGCGCAGGTTGATGCTCATGCCGACGGTGTACATGTGGTGGGCCCACACGATGAAGCCGACGAAGCCGATGGCGACCATGGCGTAGGCCATCGCCAGGTAGCCGAAGATCGGCTTCTTGGAGAAGGTCGAGACGATGTGGCTGATGATGCCGAACCCGGGCAGGATCAGGATGTACACTTCCGGGTGACCGAAGAACCAGAACAGATGCTGGAACATGACGGGGTCGCCGCCGGCGGCCGGGTCGAAGAAGTGGGTGCCGAAGTTGCGGTCGGTCAGCAGCATGGTGATGGCGCCGGCCAGGACGGGCAGCGACAGCAGCAGCAGGAAGGCGGTGATCAGCACCGACCAGGCGAACAGCGGCATGCGGTGCAGGGTCATGCCCGGCGCGCGCATGTTGAAGATCGTGGTGATGAAGTTGATCGCGCCCAGGATCGACGAAGCGCCGGCCAGGTGGAGGGCCAGGATCGCCAGGTCCATCGACGGACCGGTGTGGCCGGTGGTCGAGAGCGGCGGATAGATCGTCCAGCCGCCACCGAAGCCGCGGCCCGGGCCGCCGTCGACGAACATCGAGGTCAGCAGCAGCACCCAGGCGGCGACCAGCAGCCAGAACGAGATGTTGTTCATGCGCGGGAAGGCCATGTCCGGCGCGCCGATCATGATCGGGACGAACCAGTTGCCGAAGCCCCCGATCATCGCCGGCATGACCATGAAGAAGATCATGATCAGGGCGTGGGCGGTGACGACGGCGTTGTAGCCGTGCTTGGACTGCTCGATCAGGCCCAGCAGGCTGACCGACGAGTTGGGGCCGAAGATCTGGATGCCCGGCTCGGCCAGTTCCCAGCGGATCAGGCCCGACAGGGCGCCGCCGACTAGGCCCGCCATGATGGCGAACAGGATGTAGAGGGTGCCGATGTCCTTGTGGTTGGTCGAGAAGAACCAACGCGCGAAGAAGGGCGGCTTTTCGTCCGCCCCGTGGGCGTCGTGATGATCGATGTCAGCGGCGTGAGCCATCGGACTTAATCCTGCAATCGTATCTTAGGCCGCCGGCGCGGCGGGAGCCGCGGCCGGAGCGGAAGCGGGGGCGGCGGCCGGGGTCGCAGCGGCGGGAGCGGCCGGAGCGGCGGCGGCCACGGGGGCGGCCGGCGGCGCGGTCTTGGTCTTCACCCAGGCGTCGAAGTCGGCCTGGCTGACCACGTGGATCTCGATCGGCATGTTCGAGTGGTCGACGCCGCAGAGTTCCGAGCACTGGCCGTAATAGACGCCGATCTTGTCGGCCTTGAACCAGGTCTCGTTCAGGCGGCCCGGGATGGCGTCGGTCTTCAGGCCGAACGCCGGCAGGGCGAAGGCGTGGATGACGTCGGCGCCGGTGACCTGCACGCGGATCACTTGATTGACGGGAACGACCATCGGCTTGTCGGCGGCCAGCAGGTACGGCACGCCCTTGGCGTCGGCCTCTTCCTTCTTCAGCGGCACCGAGGTGATCTCGCTGATCTTCTGGTCGGGATACTCATAGCCCCAGTACCACTGGTAGCCGGTGGCCTTCACCGTCAAGTACGGCTTGGGCATGTCGTTGTAGGCGAACAGCAGCCGGAACGAGAAGATGGCGATGATCATCAGGATCAGCACCGGACCGACGGTCCAGATGATCTCGATCGTGGTGTTGTGGCTGAACTTGGCCGGGACCGGGTTGGCCTTGGCGTTGTAGCGGATCACGATCCAGACCAGCAGGCCCAGCACCAGCAGGGTGATGGCCGTGATGATCGGCAGCAGCACGTGGTTGTGGAAGGCGATCGCCTCGTACTTCAGCGGCGAGGCCGCCCGCTGGAGGTCGATGGCGTCCGGGGTGGGCTGCCCGAGCAGCTCGTTACCCTTGGCGAGGGCTTCCCCCGCGAAGAAGCCCATAAGGGCCATCGTCGTGGCGGCGACGGCGGCTACGCCCGTCAACTTCCGCCGCATCCCCTGAATTTGCGCCTTCATATCCCTCACGGCCCGTTTCGGCGGCGATTTGGCGTCGCGATGAACCCCACGCCGCGCCGACATGCACAATACGACCAGCGACACGGGACTTAGGCAATCGACTTCGTCAGGCGACGGGGGAATCGAAGGCGTTGGGTCCCGGCGTCTCTGGCCGGTCGCTGGCGTGCATACGCGCTCCAATCCTCGTTGCCAAGCACCAGAGGCGTTCGCCCGGACGCCTTGCCCGGGGTCAGGGCTTTCCACCTGAGAACCACTCTCAACAACCGCCCTTTCAGGGTCGATTTCGAGCTACGTACCATTACTAACTTGTAACGCCAGCTACCTTGCAATGGACACTACCTTGCGTCACAAGGGTGCCTATCAACGGGAACCACTCGCCGTGACGGAAGCCATCGAAGTTCAACTGAAGAAAGGCGTGCTGGGCCTCTGCGTCCTGGCCCTGCTGTCGAAGGCCGACAGCTACGCCTACGAGATCGCCAGCAAGCTGGCCAAGGCCATCGATATGGGGGAAGGCACGATCTACCCCCTGATGCGCCGCATGCAGTCGGAAGGTCAGGTCGAGACCTATCTGGTCGAATCCCAGGCCGGTCCGCCGCGCAAATATTACCGCCTGACCGAAGCCGGTCGGAGCAGCTTCACGGCCCAGAAGGCCGAATGGGCGGCCTTCAGCTCCGCCGTCGAAAACATCCTGGGAGCCGCCGCATGACGCGCGCCGAATTCCTCACCCGCCTCAAGCGCGGCCTGGCCGGCCTGCCCGCCGGCCAGATCGCCGACATCGTCGCCGACTACGAGGCCCACTTCAACGACGCCCAGGAGGCCGGCCGCAGCGAGAGCGAAGTCGCCGCCGCCCTGGGCGACCCCGAACGCCTGGCCCGCGAGCAGCGCGCCGAGCAGGGCGTCAAACGCTGGGAGGAGACCAAGAACCCCTCGGCCGCCGCCGGGGCGATCTTCGCCATCCTGGGCCTGGGGGCGCTGGACATCTTCATCCTGGCGCCCGTGCTGATGGGCGTCCTGGGGACGCTGTTCGCCTTCTTCATGGCCGCCATCGGGATCTTCGTCGCCGGGGGCGCCGTGGCCACGGTCGGTCCGTTCGCCGGACAGCCCGGCGGTCCCGCCGTGGCCTTCCTGCTGGGTATCGGCCTGATGGCCGCCGCCACGGCCCTGGGCGCGGTCACCGGCCTGCTGAGCATCTGGCTGGTCAACGGCCTGGTCTGGTTCGGCCGCCTCCACTACCGGCTGCTGAAGCCGGCCATCGAAACCCAGGTCTGAGGGGACCGCCATGATCCGCAACCTGACCATCGTCGCCGTCGCCAGCTTCGTGCTCTGCCTCGGCTGCTTCGCCGGCGCCTTCGCCCTGGGCGGACCCAAGCTGCTGGAGCACGGCTGGAACTTCCCGGCCGACTGGAACATCAATGTCAGCGACGACGGCGAGCACGTGGACGTCCGCCGCATCGAGAACGGCACGCTCACGACAGTCTCCAAGGGCGAGCACCGCACGCGGGACATCCCCTGGACCGGCGCGCATGAGCTGCAGATCGACCTGCCGGCCCAGGTGATCTTCACCCAGGGCTCCGAGCCGCGCATCACCGTCAGCGGCTCCCAGGGCGCCGTCGACCGCGTGGCCGTGATGGGCGGCCGCATCTTCCTGGCCGGCTCCGGCGAAGGCCACAGCGTGCGCGTCGACCGTGACGGCGTGCGGGTGCTGGACAACCTCGACAACCTGACCATCGAGATTGTCGCCCCCGACGTGCGCAGCTTCACGGTCAACGGCAGCGGCGACCTGCATCTGAAGGGCTACGACCAGGCCGACCTCGCCCTGGAGATCAACGGCAGCGGCAATGTCGACGCCGAGGGCAAGGCCAAGAAGGTCGACCTGCGGGTCGCCGGCTCGGGCGAGGCGGACCTGCGCAGCCTCGACACCGGCGACGCCAAGATCGCCCTGGCCGGCAGCGGCGAAGCCCACGTGGCCCCACACGGCGCCGCCGAAGTCGACGTGGCCGGCAGCGGCGACGTCTATCTGACCAGCAAGCCGACGGTGCTCAGCTCAAACGTCGCGGGTTCGGGGGAAGTGCACCAGGACTGGTGAGCCCGACGATGACTCCCTCCCCTTTATGGGGAGGGTGGACGCGAAGCGGACGGGTGGGGCCTGCTGACTCATCAAGCCCCACCCGACCCTGGCTCCGCCAGGGCCACCCTCCCCGCAAGGGGAAGGGACAGGTCGATAGAGGCGAATCGTCGCCCGGGTGATGACGCGGACGGACGAAACGCCTACCTGTAACCGTATGAACGCTCCCATCACCGCCCCTTCCCTGCTCGCCTCGGCCGATGTCGATCCCGAGCGCGCCCGCGCCATCCTCGGCGAGGCCCTGGCCGGGGCCGACGACGGGGAGCTGTTCGTCGAGCGCTCGGAAAGCGAGGCCTTCGTGTTCGACGACGGCCGGCTGAAGAGCGCCTCCTATGATTCCGGCGAGGGCTTCGGCCTGCGCGTGGTGGCCGGCGAGACGGCCGGCTACGCCCACTCGGCCGAGATCTCCGAGGCCGCGATCGGCCGCGCCGCCGATTCGGCCAAGCTGGCCCGCCGCGGCTACGCCGGCGTCAGCGCCGAGGGTCCGCGCGCCACCAACGAGAAGCTGTACGGGGAGGACGACCCGGTCTCGTCACCCGCCTTCTCCGACAAGGTCAGCCTCCTCCAGGAGATCGACGCCTTCGCCCGGGCGCGCGATCCGCGCGTGGTGCAGGTGATGGCCTCGATGGCCGGCGAGCGCCGCGTGGTCGAGATCCTGCGCGCCGACGGCAAGCTGCTGCGCGACGTGCGTCCGCTGGTGCGGGTGAACGTCCAGGTCGCTGTCGAGAAGGACGGCCGCCGCGAGGCCGGCTCGTCCGGCGCCGGCGGCCGCGCCGGCTTCTCGGCCTGGATCAGCCCGGACAAGTGGCAGGCCCAGGTCGACGAGGCCCTGCGCATGGCCCTGGTCAACCTCGACGCTGTCGCCTGCCCCGCCGGCGAGATGGACGTGGTGCTGGGTCCGGGCTGGAATGGCGTGCTGCTGCACGAGGCCGTCGGCCACGGGCTGGAAGGCGACTTCAACCGCAAGGGCATCAGCGCCTTCTCCGGCCGCATCGGCGAGCGCGTGGCCGCCAAGGGCGTGACCGTGTTCGACGACGGCTCGATCCCCGGCCGCCGGGGCTCGCTGACCATCGACGACGAGGGCACCCCGACCGAGCGCACCGTGCTGATCGAGGACGGGATCCTGGTCGGCTACATGCACGATCGCATGTCCGCGCGCCTGATGGGCATGCAGGCCACCGGCAACGGCCGCCGCCAGTCCTACGCCCACATGCCCATGCCGCGCATGACCAATACCGGCATGCTGGCGGGGAACGACGACCCGGCCGAGATGATCGCCTCGATGAAGAAGGGCCTCTACTGCGCCAATTTCGGCGGCGGCCAGGTCGACATCACCAACGGCAAGTTCGTCTTCCAATGCACCGAGGCCTACCTCGTCGAGGACGGCAAGATCACCGCCCCGGTCAAGGGCGCCACCCTGATCGGCGACGGTCCCTCGGCCCTGACCCGCGTCACCATGATCGGCAACGACTTCGACTTCGATCCCGGCATCGGCGTCTGCGGCAAGCAGGGCCAGGGCGTGCCGGTGGGCGTGGGCCAGCCGTCGCTGAAGATCACCGGCCTGACGGTGGGCGGGACGGCGGTTTAGCAACGACGCCCACCTTCATTTTCAACCGTCATCCCGGGCCTTGTGCCCGGGACCCCTGGTTCAGCTCGCACGTGAAGCGCAAGCGAACCGCCAGCGGTTCGCCCCATCCCCACCTGCGGCGGACAGAGGGGTCCCGGGCACAAGGCCCGGGATGACGGTTGTTTGGGGAATGGCGATAGCGCTCTGAATCTCCGACTGAATTCGCCCCCCCCAGGTGATCGGCGAAAACATTTCACAAATGTAATCTACCTTTCGGTTTTGTAACTAGGCCGGAGGCGGTCGGTCACACAGGGTCGCGGCCAACAAAGCGGGGGCGCTTTGGGGGTAAACGCGTCATGAGCCTGACTTCCGTCGTCTTCGCTCTGGGACTGGCCGCTCCGGGAGCCCAGGCCGCCACACCGGCCGAAGCGCCGACCCAGGCGACAGCGCCGCCCGCGACCGCCGCCCAGCAGGGCGTGATCAGCTATCCGCCCGACTTCTTCGCCGCCCAACGGCCCAGCACCGCCCTGGACATGATCGCCCGCCTGCCCGGCTTCCGTCTGGACGGCGGCGACAACGCGCGCGGCTTCGCCGGCACGGCCGGCAACGTGCTGATCAACGGCGAGCGGCCCACCACCAAGAGCGAGAACCTGGAGGGCATCCTCAAGCGCATCTCGGCCACGGCCGTCGAGCGCATCGAGCTGATCCGCGGCGGCGCGCCGGGCATCGACATGCAGGGCCAGACGATTCTGGCCAATGTGGTGATCAAGTCGACGGTGCAGGTCGAGAAGGTCGCCAACCTGCAGACCTACCTCTATCCCGACGGCCTGTTCGGCCCGCTGCTGGAGTTCCAGGCCTCGCGCCGCGAGGGGGTCAACGAGATCGAGGGCTCGCTGAAGGGCACGGTCGACCGCACCGACCAGACGTTCGACGGCGGCGCGCGGGTGACCAGCTTCCCGGACGGCCGCCCGACCATCAAGGAGGCCCTCAAGGGCTACGACCAGATCCAGAACTACGTGGCGCGCGGCGCGATCCAGCGCGCGGCCCCGGGCGGCAAGATCCGGGTGAACGGCAAGATCGAGTACTTCTCGTTCGACCGCGACGTCGTCTACACCCAGTACGAACCCGGCCCCGGCCGCCAGGACAGCGGCGAGACCGACGAGAACTGGACCGGCGAATTCGGCGCCCGCTACGACGCCAAGCTCTCGTCCCGCACCGACCTGCAGCTGGTGTTCCTGCAGAACCTGGGGAACGAGCACTACGGCTCGACCTTCCTGGCGCCGGGTCGCGACGAGGTCTATCGCGAGCACGACAAGACCGGCGAGAGCATCCTGCGCGGCGAGCTCAAGCAGCGCCGCTCGGCGACCCTATCGCTGGAGGGCAGCCTCGAGGGCGCCTACAACTTCCTGGACGGCGAGATCGGCTACACGGCCAACGGCGCGCCGGTCGACATCGGCCCGCCCCACGTCAAGGTCGAGGAGCTGCGCGGCGAGGCGGCCGGCAAGGCCGTCTGGCGGGCCAACCCCAAGCTCAACGTCGAGGCCGGCGCCCGGCTGGAGGTGTCCCGCATCACCCAGAGCGGCGGCGTCGATCTGGAGCGCAGCTTCTTCTATCCCAAGCCCCGGGTGGTGGTGACCTGGAACCCCACCGGCGTCGACCAGCTGCGCGTGCGGGTCGAACGCGAGGTCGGCCAACTGGACTTCGGCGACTTCATCGCCTCGGCCGACCTGACCGCCGGCAGCCAGGAAGGCGCCGACGCCAATCTGGAGCCCCAGCGCTCGTGGGTCGGCGAGGTGGCGTGGGAGCGGCGGTTCTGGGGCGCGGGCTCGATCTCGGCCACCCTGACCCACTCGGAGATCCAGGACGTCGTCGACTACAAACCCTTGCCCGGCGGCGGCGACGCGCCCAGCAACATCGGCGACGGCCGCTCGGACCAGTTCGTGATCGCCGCCACCGTGCCGACCCAGAAGCTGGGGATTTCCGGCGGCCAGGTGAAGGCGCGCTTCAGCTGGTTCGACAGCGAGGTCACCGACCCGGTCACCTTCGAGAAGCGCCGCATCACCAACGCCACGCCGTTCGTCTGCAACGTCAGCTTCACCCGCGACATGCCCGGCGGCAAATGGAGCTGGGGGACTTCGGTCAACTGCGCCAACGAGTACAGCCGCTTCCGCTTCAACGAGGTGCGGACCCAGAAGGCCGAGCCGTATGTCGAGGGCTTCGTCGAGTGGAAGCCGCGCGCGGACCTGACGGTGCGCACCACCCTGTCCAACTGGACCTCGCGCAACATCACCCGCGAGCGGACGATCTATAAGGGTTCCCGCGCCGATACGCCCATCGACCGCATCGAGTACCGCAGCCTGCCGTTCGAGCCCTACCTGTTCATCCAGGTGCGCAAGCGGCTGGGGTAGGGTTTGGAAGCGCTCCCCTCCTGCTGTCATCCCGGAAAGCGCGGAGCGCTTGTCCGGGACCCAGGTTAACCGCAAAGCGCCAGCCCAGTCTCCTGGGTCCCGGACAGCCTCTGCGAGGCTTCCGGGATGACAACGGAAATTCAGCAGAAATTCAGCAATCCGACCGTCCCCAAAGGGGCGCCAGCTCCTAAAACCGATAGCTGGTCGAGACGATGATCCGGTCGCCGCCGTCGCTGTGGCCGTATTCGGCCTGCAGGTCGAAATGCCGGCCGAGCTCGGCGTTGGCGCCGATGATCAGGATCTTCTCGTCCTCGTTCCGGACCCGGGCGTCGTAGCGCACATATAGGCCATCCCCGTCCGGGAAGGCGTCGTCCAGCGACGCCACGCCGCGAACCTCGGTGTTCATGCGCGTGTAGTCCACACCGACATAGGGCGCGATCCTGAACCAGTCGTGGGTCCTCAGGCGCGGGCCGACGCGCAGGCCGATGTCGGTCGACTTGATGTCCGACCGGTCGGTGTCGGCCACGGCGATCGTCCGCGTGCCGGTCAGGGCCAGGAACCAGTGGTCGGACCCGTAGCCCAGGGTCGCGCCGAACGTCGTGGTCGTGTTCTCCAGAGGCGTGGTGAAATAGAGATGCTTGATCCCGCACGGATCGGCCGGACGACAGATCGGCGGGGGCAGCAGGGCGTCCTCGTCGATGACCACGTCGATGGAGATGTCGCCCTTCACCTTGCCGACGGCGGCGAAGACGTTGAGGAACGGGAACAGCCAGACGTCGGCCTTGATCTGGGCGCTCTTGGTCGCGCCGACATTGTCGAAGGTCACCGGCGTGATGCTGATCAGGTCGACGTCGGCGCTCGGAGCCTGGCCCTTGGCCAGCCGGACCGACAGGTGGTCGCCGATCACCGCCTGGGTGTCGCTGACCCCCGCGATCCCCACCCCGTAGGGCAGGGGCAGCTCGACGCCCCGCTCGGCCGCCCGGTCCGCCCAGATCGGAAAGAACGAACGCGAGGCGGGCTTGGGCGCGGGAACGTCATAGGTCGGCGAGGCCGGCTGGCCGCCGCCTTGGGGGCCGATGGTCTGGGCCAGGGCGGCGTCCGGCAAGGACGCCGCCAGCACCAGCATCGCACCCAGGGCGAAGCTTCGAACGCCCATCGTCGAAACACCCTCTCGACAGCCGTCCGGCTTCGCCCTGCAACCGATCAAGGCGCGTTCACGACCACATAGGTCACGCCCGTGCCGGCGTAGCGCGGCTGGTACCAGACGCTCCCGCACTGGAAGTAGGTCAGGTTGCCGCTGAACACCGTCGAGCAGCCGGCCGGCAGGGTCGTGACCGTCGAGCCCAGGGCCGCCGAGGTGATGGCCGCGGTCGTTCCGGCCACCACGCCCACCGCCGCGGCGGTGGCCAGGGGATAGTTCCAGAACGGATCGTCGTCCCATCCCCAACCCCACGGACCGGGTCCGTACGGAACTGGCGGCGGCGGAGGCGGCGGCGGCGGATGGGGGCCGGGTCCAGGGCCAGGTCCGGGCCCCGGGCCGGGTCCAGGATGAGGTCCAGGCCCGGGTCCAGGGCCAGGTCCGGGTCCAGGGCCAGGATGGGGGCCGGGTCCAGGGCCGGGTCCGGGATTGGGGTGAGGGCCGGGGCCCGGTCCGGGGCCAGGTCCGGGATGGACCCCGCCGCCGCCACCGCCCGGCTCGTGCATTCCGCCGCCACCATGGAAGCCGGCGCCGCCCGGGGCGTGGACGTTCATGCGGGCGCCGTGGAAGCCGCCGCCGCCGAAGCGCGGCGGGGCGGCGAAGGCCGGAAGCGTGGAGCCCAGCACTAGGCCGGCGGCGCCGATCCAGCAGGCCGTCGCGCTCTCGCGGCGACGCGGCGTTTGGGGCGCGCTCATTGATCGACCCTCGCCATGGCGATCGGCTTGGCGTCCTTCGCCGGGGTGAACGTGAAGGTGTCGGACGTGAAGTTGACCGCCGTCGTCCAGGTCAGGTCGGCCGTGTAGGTCGGCTTCTGCGGATCGTCGACCGTGGTGATCCGCATGCGCAGCGGCAGGGGCGCGGGACCGCGCTGCAGCCAGACCTCCCAGGACAGGCCCGGGCCGCCATAGGCGTAGTGGTCGGCGTCGACCGCCCCGATCTTCTCCGAACCGACCTTCCTGGCCGAGGTGGCCAGGTCGGTGGGCTGGGCCTTGTCGCCCCAGTAGAAGAGGTCGGCCAGGGGCAGGATGATGCCGTAGTCCTGGTAGATCAGGTCCACGGTCTCATCGATGGTCGCCGGCGCCGAGACGGTGGCGAAATAGCCGACCTTGGGCGCGAACACCGTGAAGGACTTGCCGTCATAGATGAAGCGGCGGGCCTTCTTGGCGGTCGTCAGGTCGATGACGAAGGCGTCCGGCCGCCTGACCCGGTAGGTCGTGCTGACCTGGGTGGCGACCTTCTTGCCGGACTCGTCGACCACCTCCTCCAGATTGGCCGCGGAGGTGACCTGGAAGCTCTGGAGGGCGCGGAGATAGTCGCCCATCCGTTTTGCCGCCTCGAGGGCGGCGGGGTCCACCGCCGAGGCGGCGGCGGGTTTCGGCTTCGCCTTCTCGGCGGCCAGTGTCGGCGGCGCGGCGGCGCTCAAGACGAGCACCAAACCGGCCAGCCCCGTGGTCATCAATCGCATGCGACAACCCCTTCGCTATCCGAAGGGCAGGCTCGCAGCGCCACGGGCGCGTTTCCATGGGGTGAACCCCCAGGTGGGGCTGCGCGATACCCCGCGCGGGCGAGACGGGAAGTCCCGGCCGGTTCTTTGGGGCCCCTACTTGTTGACGATCTTGATGATCCGCTTGGACGAGGGTCGCCCTGAGAGCCCCTTGCCGGGGGCGTAGGTCACCGTCAGGTCGCCGCCCTTGAGGTTGGCGCCGGGCTTGCGGCCCTCGGCCAGCAGCACGCGGGTGACGCGGGCCAGCAGGTTGCGGTCGCCGTCGCGAGCCATGCGCTCGAAGGCCTCGGCGGTGACGGTGGCGGTGTCGGCGACCAGGACCGAGGTGGCCGGGGTGGCGTCGTCGACGGTCTCGAAGGCCACGCGGTGCTGGGCCGCGCGGCTGGCCCGGGCGCTGGCGGCGACCAGGCGCTGGAACAGGGCGTTGACCGAGATGACCGCCGGCGGTTGGATCGAGTTGGCCCTGCCCATCAGGGCGGCGGCGTCGCCGGCCGGGCGCTCGGTGGTGAACAGGGTCATGCCGCCCAGCTTGCTGGCCCGCAGGACCGGCTCGCCCAGCTCGTTCTTGTAGATGGTGTCGCCGCGCGGCGCGGCCTG
Source organism: Caulobacter sp. (assembly GCA_017744495.1). Classification (GTDB taxonomy): domain Bacteria; phylum Pseudomonadota; class Alphaproteobacteria; order Caulobacterales; family Caulobacteraceae; genus Caulobacter. The sequence goes on from JAGIBE010000111.1 coordinate 80,692, forward strand.
GGGCGACAGCACCCAGACCTCCGAGCTGTTCTCGAACTTCAGCAGCGGCTGGGGCGCGGCGCGGTCCAGGATGAAGGCGTCGCCGGTCTCGGCGACATAGCGGGCGACGGGGGGCGCGGGCGATTTGCGGGACTCACTGCCGCGATGGCCCAGGAAGGCGTCGCGCAGGCTGGACTGCGCCTGGGCCGCGCCGAGGGAAGTCGAACCGACGATCGCCGCGAGGACGAACGCCGGCAGGATCGCCCAACGCCCTGGCCCCGTCGTCACCGCCGATTGACTGCTCATGCCCAGGGTCATGCCCCGCGACTGGGGCGAATCTTGGACGCCGAAGACCTTGTTGCCGCCACGCAATTTCCCGAAGGACACTCTGAAAGGCTTGGAAGAATTTCCCCGCAGGCTGGAATCTTCGAACCGGCGGGGAGTCTTCGTCAAGACATCATGTTCGTTTGACGGGACGTGTGGCCTTTGCGCGGCGCCCCTTGACGTTAGGTCAGCCCCTACGCCGCCATGTACTGGCCGCCGTTGATGGTCAGGGTGGCGCCGGTCACGAAGCCGGCCCGTTCGCCGGCCAGGAACGAGACCACGTCGGCGATCTCCTCGCCCTTGCCCAGGCGTCCGACCGGGATGCCGGCGATGATGCCGGCCAGGACGTTCTCCGGCACGGCGGCGACCATCTCGGTGTCGATATAGCCCGGGCAGATCACGTTGACCGTCACGCCCTTCTTGGCGTTCTCCTGGGCCAGGGCCTTGGTGAAGCCGATCAGCCCGGCCTTGGCGGCCGAGTAGTTGGTCTGGCCCATCTGGCCCTTCTGGCCGTTGATCGAGCTGATGTTGATGATCCGGCCCCAGCCGCGCTCGCGCATGCCCTCGATGACCGGGCGGGTCATGTTGAAGGCCGAATCCATGTTCACGCGGATGACCTCGGACCACTGGTCGTAGGTCATCTTGTGCAGCATGCCGTCGCGGGTGATGCCGGCGTTGTTGACCAGAACCTCGACCGGACCCAGCTCCTCCTCGACCTTCTTGACGGCGGCGGCGCAGTCGTCGAACGAGCCGACATTGCCCTTGACCACCATCACGCCCAGGTCCTTGGCGCAGGCCGCGGCGGCGTCCTCGTTGCCGGAATAGCCCGCCGCCACCTTCAGGCCGTCGGCGACCAGCCGCTCGCAGATGGCCCGACCGATGCCCCGGGTGCCGCCGGTCACGAATGCAACTCTCGCCATGATGATCTCCGCTGTGGTCCCCGATGGTTGCACGCGGTGGACGCCATGGGACAAGCCCCCATGGCGTCCGTCATGAAAAATTTGCCGAAACGTCCAATCAAAACAGACGTCTGATCGGTGTGCTCCCTTGAGGGGAGTTCGTCAAACCGCCTCGACGCACATGGCCACGCCCATGCCGCCGCCGATGCACAGGGTGGCCAGGCCCTTCTTGGCGCCCGAGCGCTGCATCTCGTGGACCAGGGTGGTCAGGATCCGCGCGCCCGAGGCGCCGATCGGGTGGCCGATGGCGATGGCGCCGCCGTTGACATTGACCTTGGCCGGGTCGAGGCCCAGCTCGCCCACCACGCACAGGGCCTGGGCGGCGAAGGCCTCGTTGCTCTCGATCAGGTCCAGGTCCGAGGCCTTCCAGCCCGCCTTCTCCAGGGCCTTCTTCGAGGCGGGAATCGGGCCGGTGCCCATGATCTCGGGCTCGACGCCGGCGTTGGCCCACGAGGCGATGCGGACCAGGGGCTTGAGACCCCGCTTGGCGGCCTCGTCGGCGCTCATCAGCACCAGGGCGGCGGCGCCGTCATTGAGGCCCGAGGCGTTGGCGGCGGTGACCGTGCCGTCCTTGGTGAAGGCGGGCTTGAGGCCCGAAATGCCGTCCAGGGTCACGCCGTGGCGGATGAACTCGTCCTTGTCGACCACCGTGTCGCCCTTGCGGCCCTTGACGGTGACGGGGGCGATCTCGGCGTCGAACTTGCCGGCCTTCTGGGCGGCCTCGGCCTTGTTCTGGCTGGCGACGGCGAACTTGTCCTGGGCCTCGCGGGTGATCTGCCAGCGGGCGGCGATGTTCTCGGCGGTCTGGCCCATATGGTAGCCGTGGAAGGCGTCCCACAGGCCGTCCTTGATCATGGTGTCGACGAAGGAAAGGTCGCCCATCTTCTGGCCGTTGCGCAGGCCTTGCGCGTGCGGGGCCTGGCTCATGCTCTCCTGGCCGCCGGCCACCACCACCGACGCCGAGCCGTCGGCGATCTGCTGGGCGCCCAGGGCCACCGCGCGCAGACCCGAGCCGCACAGCTGGTTCAGGCTCCAGGCCGGGCTCTCTACGGGGACGCCGGCGTTGACCGAGGCCTGGCGGGCGGGACCCTGGCCGGCGGCGGCCTGCAGCACCTGGCCCAGGATCACCTCGTCGACATCGGCGGGCGTCAGGCCGGCGCGCTCGACGGCCGCCTGGATCGCCACCTTGCCCAGCTCATGGGCCGGCAGGCCGGACAAGGCGCCGAGGAACGATCCGACCGGCGTGCGGGCGGCGGAAACGATGACGATGTCGCTCATGGCGATGTAGCTCCCGTGACGTGTTTCCGGGCGTCTCTCGCAGATGCGGCGCCCATGATTTTGCAGTGCGGCATCAACTTGCACAAACCCCGGGGGTTCGTCACCCGGACATTTTCACGGGATGTTGCGGACGCCAAGCGCCGCCAGGACTGGCGCCCTGCCTTTGCATTCGCGATAGTGCGATGCGAAAAGGCGGAGACAACGCTGTCCTAGGGAACGAAATGTCCGAGAACAACGAAAACGACGAAACGCCCTCGGCCAAGGCCGGAGAAAAGGGCGCCGGCCAGAAGGTCGTCATCAAGAAGTACGCCAATCGCCGGCTCTACAACACCGCGTCGTCGTCCTACGTCACCCTCGATCACCTGTCGGACATGGTGAAGGAGGGGATCGACTTCGTGGTCTACGACGCCAAGACCAACGACGACATCACCCGTTCGGTCCTGACCCAGATCATCTTCGAGGAAGAGAACCGCGGCGGCGGACAGAACCTGCTGCCGATCCAGTTCCTCCGCCAGCTGATCGGTTTCTACGGCAATTCCATGCAGGCCTTCCTGCCCAGCTATCTGGAAATGTCGCTGGAGAGCTTCACCAAGCAGCAGGAGCGGATGCGCAGCCAGTTGGCCGGCCTCACGCCCGGCAAGGGCATGCCGGGCATGGGCGTTTACGAAGAGCAGATCCGCCAGAACATGGCGCTGTTCGACCGGGCCATGAAGATGTTCTCGCCGTTCGCCTACGCCCGGCCCGAGGACGCCGCCGCCCCGCCGCCGCCCGCCGAGCCCCCGCCCGCCGCCCCGGCCGCGCCCAGCGAGGACTCGCTGGCCGACCTCAAGCGCCAGCTGGAAGCCATGCAGCAGCAGATCGAGAAGCTGGCGACCAAGCCGTAGGGCCACTTTCCCTTACCTTACAAATAGATCCGTCATCCCGGGCCTTGTGCCCGGGAACCCTGGTTCAGCTTGCACGCGAAGCACAATGGCGCGCTGGCGCGCCACCCTCCCGCACCTGCGGCGGACAGAGGGGTCCCGGGCACAAGGCCCGGGATGACGGTTCAAAGGGGTGGGCGCTAACGCCCCTTAACCAAGCCCGCCCACCCGTCCTTAACCGTCGTGGACCACAACTCTTCACCATGAACGGTCCGATCGACCCTATCCGGCGCGCCCAGTCCGCGCGCCGGGCGCTGCCCGCGCCCCGCGACACCGACCGCCCCGAGGCGGACGGCGAAGAGGACGTCACGTTCGTGCGCGACGAGCAGCCAGCCCCGCCGCCTCCGCCTCGCCGGGGCGCCTTCGCGACCTTCGCCGCCCACCTGATGGGCCAGAGCGGCCAGAAGCGCGGTCTGCGCGGTGGGCAGGAAGTGCTCGACGCGGCGCGTTCGACCTATCTCGGCACGGAATATTCCGGCCCGGCCGACCGCCGTCCCAAGGCGGGCTTGATCAAAAAGACCGAAATCTAGCGCCGCTCTAGGCCTTGAGGCGGGCCAGCTCGGCCTCAAGCGCGGCCACCCGCGCCTCCAGCATCGCCACCTTCTGCTCCAGCGAGACCGTCTCCTTGGGCAGGGCCGCCACGTGCGCGCCAACGCCCGCCCGCCGCGCGGCTTCGGCCAGGGGAACGCCCAGGAGCTCGGCGAAGGCGGCGATCTGGACGGCCGTCAGCTCGCGCTGGTCCTTGTAGGCCAGGGTCAGCTCGTCGGTGGTCATGCCGGCCACGGCGGCCAGCACCGGCCGCGTCAGCCCGCGCTCGGCGAGCCGCGCGTCGTACCAGAGCTGGTCGAAGAACAACGCCATGCGCGCGAGGTTAGCGCGGGAGGCGGCGTTGGCGCCAGTCTTGCTTGGTCGGCGGGGAGTTCAGACCCCGAGACCCGTCATGCTGCTGACCGCCCTGACCCGCTTCTTCGACATCGCCGTCGTGACGCTGATCTTCACGGCGTTGACCTGACGCGGCCGGGGAAACGCCCTCGCGGCGTGTCCCCAAATCCAGACGCATCGCCAGCCGATGGGGACACGCCGCAAGGGCATGTCCCCGGTCGGTTACGCGCTCTCCAGCAGCATCATCGTCCCCTGCCCCCCGTCGGCGCAGATGCTGACGATGGCCTTCTCGCCCTTGGGCCGCGTGGCCAGCTCCTTCACGGCCTGAGACAGGATCCGCGCCCCGGTCGCGCCGAACGGGTGGCCGACCGCCAGGCTGCCGCCGGTGGGGTTCATGCGCTCGCGCGGGAATTTGCCGAGGTCCACGTCCACCCCCGCCTTGGTCCGCCGGAACGCCTCGTCCTCCCAGGCGGCGATGTGCGACAGCACCTGGGCGGCGAAGGCCTCGTGGATCTCCCACAGGCCGATGTCCGCGTATTTCAGCCCATTGCGGGCCAGCAGGCGCGGCACGCCGTAGGCCGGCGCCATCAGCAGGCCCTCGTGGCGCAGGTCGATCGAGGTGACCTCATAGTCGACCACCTTCACGCGCGGGGTCTTCTCCGGCAGGCGCGCCAGCCCTGCCTCGGACGCCACCCAGATCGCCGCCGCCCCGTCGGTCAGGGGCGAGGAGTTGCCGGCCGTCAGCGTGCCCTGGCCGCTGGTCTTGTCGAAGGCCGGCGCCAGCTTGGCCAGCTTCTCCAGCGTCGAATCCTTGCGCGGGATGGTGTCGCGCTTCAGGTCGCCGATCGGGATCACCAGGTCGTCGAAGAAGCCAGCCTCCCAGGCGGCCACCGCGTGCTGGTGGCTCTCGAAAGCGATCTGGTCCTGGTCGGCGCGCGAGAGCTTCCATTCCTTGGCGGTGATCTCGGTGTGTTCGCCCATCGACAGGCCCGTGGTGCGGTTGGCGACCTTGGGGATCCAGAGCTTCAGGTCGCTGGCCTTCAGTCGGCCCAGCTGGGCCAGGCGCGCGCCCGGGGTCTTGGCGTTCTGGAAGCCCTTGAGCCAGTCGGAGAAGCCGATGCTGGCCCCGATCTGCACCTTGCTCATGCTCTCGACGCCGCCCACCAGGGCCAGGTCGCGACCACGTCCGTCGATCATGCCGGCGGCCTCGATCACCCCGATCATGCTGGTCGAGCAGGCCATGATCGTCGAGAAGGCCGGGACGGTCGGGTCCGCCCCGGCGTCCAGCAGCACCTCGCGGGCGATGTTGCTCCAGGTGAGGTTGGGGATCACCGTGCCCCAGACCGCGAAGTCTGGCCGCGCGCCCTGGGCGAGCATGGCCTGGACCACGGGGACCGACAGGGCGATGGCGTCATAGCCCTTCAGCGGCCCATCGACCTTGGCGAACGGGGTGCGCAGGCCGGCCGCCAGCCAGATGTCGGGTTTGGGGGTCGCCATGGTCGTGATCCTCGGGGCAAAGCTGTGATGTCAGCATCGCCGGGCTTGGCCGCAAGGTCTTGTAGGATTCATCGCCGGGGACATGCCCTTGCGGCGTGTCCCCATGTTCAAGCGCCGAGCCTAGGTTTGGGGACACGCCGCAAGGGCATGTCCCCGCGCGTCCTAGTGCGCGTCGCTGAAGTCGATGTCGCGGCGCGCCGAAACGATGGTCACGATGAAGCCGGCCAGCACGTCCAGCAGCACCATCACCGTCAGCAGGAAGAACACCGAGGTCCCGAAGGCCGGGGCCAGCAGGAACTCGACCAGGCAGACGATGAACAGCACCATCGACAGCGAGTGGTTGATGATCGCGATCTTGCGGCTGGTCGTGGACTTCAGCAGCT
>JAGIBE010000112.1 GCA_017744495.1 Caulobacter sp.
GGTCGACGAGATGCGCGAACTGCTGGACGGGGTGCGCTACGCCCCGGTCGAGGCGCGCTACAAGGTCTACATCATCGACGAAGTGCACATGCTGTCGACGGCGGCGTTCAACGCCCTGCTGAAGACGCTGGAAGAGCCGCCGCCGCACGCCAAGTTCATCTTCGCCACCACCGAGATCCGCAAGGTGCCGGTGACGATCCTGTCGCGTACCCAGCGCTTCGATCTGCGCCGGGTCGAGCCGGACGTGCTGGTCAAGCACTTCGGCCGGATCGCCGCCAAGGAAGGGGCCAAGGTCGAGGAAGACGGCCTGGCCCTGATCGCCCGCGCCGCCGAGGGCTCGGTGCGCGACGGCCTGTCGCTGCTGGACCAGGCCATCGTCCAGGGCGAGCGGGGCTCGACCGTGACCGCCGCCGTGGTCCGCGACATGCTGGGCCTGGCCGACCGCGGCCAGACGATCGCCCTGTTCGAGAACGTCATGAGCGGCAAGCCGGGCGAGTCGCTGAAGGGCTTCCGCGCCCTGTGGGGGTTCGGCGCCGATCCGGCGGTGGTCATGCTGGACCTGCTGGACCACTGCCACGCGTCATCTGTGGCCAAGGCCCTGGGGCCCGACGCCCTGTCCATGCCCAAGGAGCAGGCCGCGCGCCTGACCGCCATCGGGGCCCAGACCTCGGCCGGGACCCTGTCGCGGCTGTGGCAGATGCTGCTGAAGGCCCATGACGAGGTGCGCCGCGCCCCCGACGCCATGGCCGCGGCCGAGATGGCCATCATCCGCCTGTGCTACGCCGCGGACCTGCCCGGTCCGGAGGAAGCCCTGAAGGCCCTGCGCGACGGGACGCCGCCAAATGGCTTGGGCGGCGGCGGTCCCGGCGGTGGCGGCGGTTCCATCGGCGGCGCCGCCCCCGGCGGCGCCCTGAACGCCCAGGCCCGGGTGATGGCCGCGCCGATGGCCCCGGCCGCGCCGGTGCTCGCGTCGTTCGAAGATGTCGTGAAGCTGATCGCCGAGAAGCGCGACATCGGCCTGCGTCTCGACGTCGAGCAATATGTCCGCCCCATCAGCTTCCGCCCCGGCGCGATCACCTTCGAGGCCGCCCCCGGCGCGCCCGGCAACCTGGCCGGACGTCTGGTCCGCGCCCTGAAGGAATGGACCGGCCAGCCCTGGCTGGTGGCGGCCGAGGGCGGCGGCGGGGCCGAGAGCCTGATGGAGCGTCAGAAGCGCGAGCAGCGCGAGGAGATGGACGCCATCAGGTCCGATCCCTTCGTCGCCTCGGTGCTGGACGCCTTTCCGGGCGCCGAGATCGTCGAGGTCCGCACGATCATGACGCCCGAGGCGCCGCCGATCGAGCCGGACGAACTGGAAGAATAGCGCGCGAGCGCTCTCAAGCTGGAGCTATCCCCAATGAAAGACCTCGGCGGCCTGATGAAGCAGGCCCAGGCCATGCAGCAGAAACTGGCCGACGCTCAGGCCAAGATCCTGGAACTGACGGCCGAAGGCACGGCCGGCGGCGGCATGGTCACCGTCACCCTCAAGGGCTCGGGCGAACTGGTGAAGGTGGTCCTGGACGAGGAACTGGTCACGCCCGGCG
>JAGIBE010000113.1 GCA_017744495.1 Caulobacter sp.
CCCTTCATCCCGGGCCTCGAGACCCTCCCAATGCATCCGATTTCGTTCCGTCGCGCCGCGCTGGCGCTGGCCGTCCTCACCTCGCTCGCCGCCTGCGACCGCGGCACCGCCCCCGCCACCACGCAGACCGAGCCACCCAAGGCCGAAGCCGCGGCCGCGCCGGTGTCCGGCATCGACCTGGCCGGCATGGATACTTCGACCGCCGCCGGCGACGACTTCAACGCCTACGCCAACGGCACCTGGCTGAAGACCACCGAGATCCCGGCCGACCGCGCCAGCACCGGCGTGTTCTACAACGTGTTCGAGAAGTCCGAGAAGCGCCTGGCCGAGCTGGTGCAGTCGCTGCAGAAGGAAAACCCCGCTGCCGGCACCGATCCGCGCCGGATCGCCGACTACTACGCCGCCTACATGGACGAGGCCGGCATCGAGTCGCGCGGGCTCGCACCGCTGCAGGCCCGCCTCGACGCGGTGGAGGCCATCGCCGACCGCGCCGCGCTGTCGCGTGACCTCGGCGGCGCACTGCGCGCCGACGTCGATCCGATCAACGCGACCAACTTCCACACCGAGAACCTGTTCGGCCTGTTCGTGGCCCAGGGCCTGGAAGATCCGTCGAAGAACGTCGGCTACCTGCTGCAGGGCGGCCTGGGCATGCCTGACCGCGAGTACTACCTGTCCGCCGATCCGGACATGGTGAAGACCCGTGACGCCTACAAGGCCTACATCGCCGCACTGCTCAAGCAGGCCGGCACCACCGACGCGGAGGCCAAGGCCAAGGCCGTGTTCGACCTGGAGATGCAGATCGCCAAGGCGCACGCCAGCGTCATCGACAGCCAGAACATCCACAAGGCCAACAACCCGTGGCCGGTCGCCGATTTCGGCAAGCAGGCGCCGGGCATCGACTGGCCGGCCTTCCTCGACGCGGCCGGCCTGTCCGGGCAGCGGACCCTGGTCGCCTGGCAGCCCGAGGCGACCCGCAAGCTGTCGGCGCTGGTCGCCAGCCAGCCGCTGCAGGCGTGGAAGGACTACCTGCGCTTCCACGCGATCAACCACAGCGCGTCGCTGCTGCCCAAGGCCTACGCCGACCTGCGCTTCGGCTTCTACGGCACCCAGCTGACCGGCGCCACCCAGCAGCGCGACCGCTGGAAGCGTGCCCTGTCGGCCACCGACGGCGCCCTGGGCGACGCGATCGGCCAGCTGTACGTGAAGCAGTACTTCCCGGCCGAGTCCAAGGCCCAGGCCGAGGAGATGGTCGCCAATATCGTCGCCGCGTTCCGCGACGGCGTCGACGACCTGGCCTGGATGACCCCGGAGACCAAGGCCAAGGCCAAGCACAAGGCCGAGACCATGCTGGTCGGCGTCGGCTATCCCGACAGCTGGCGCGACTATTCGTCGCTCGATGTCAGCGCCGACGACGCACTGGGCAATGCGCTGCGCGCCGAACAGGCCGAGTACCGCCACCAGACAGCCAAGCTCGGTCAGGCGCCGGACCGCAAGGAATGGTGGATGACGCCGCAGACGGTCAACGCGGTGAAC
>JAGIBE010000114.1:0-834 GCA_017744495.1 Caulobacter sp.
GGCCAGGACGCGCTCACGGGTGCGCTGCTTGGCCAGGGCCCGGCGGGTCAGCTTCACGGGCGAGTCGGTGGCCGGCTCGATATTGACGGACACAAAGCTCATGCGGCGGCCTCCAGGCGGGCGAGAGCGGCCTCGGCGCGCTTCTCGAATTCAATGCAGTACTCATCGACGACGTTCTGCAGGACGTCGGCGTAACGGCGGGCCAGCTGACGGCCATCCTGGGCGGCGTCGCGCAGGTCGGTGATCAGTTGGCGGACTTCGGCCATGGCCTCTTCGCGATCGTTCGCGGAGAGCCCGGCGTTGGTCGAGAGCGCAGCGCTCTGGGCCATTGCGGTTAGCTCCTACCCCCGCTGGGGTGAGTGATTAAGCGTCGAACCGATCCGCGGTGGGGGAGGTTGATCATGTTCAACGAACGCGCACTGAAAATAGGAAGGCGGCGCAATAACGCCAGGGGAAGGCGTTTGCAACCGCGAAAACGAACTCAAATCACCGAACTTTGGCGTACGGTCTAGATATGGGAGCGCTCTCATTGCGTCACTGCGACAAACTGGCTCACCGAACAGGTTCGCCGAATTGACTCAACGGACGATGGTCATCGAACTGAGTCGCTAACCTGAGAGCGCGTAACGCCCCAAGGGACCCATGGGGTTCCTTACGGCTCCGGGCTCTATGGCTAAGCCGGGCGGGGCGGCCTATCTTCCGGCGCCATGAACCACCTCTTCGACTTCCTCGTTCCCGCCGCCCTGCTGGCGGTCCTGATCGCCCTGGGCGTGGGGCTGTACGCCCTGTTCCGGGGCGGCGATTTCGGGCGCTCCTATTCCAACAAGATGATGC
>JAGIBE010000114.1:844-1524 GCA_017744495.1 Caulobacter sp.
TGCTGGGAGCGTCCGGACGCATGGGGGGCACCACGGTGCGCGCCGGTCAGCAAGGCCTCGCTGCGGGTCGAGGCCTATGGCGGGGTCGACGAGACCAACGCCGCGATCGGCATGGCCCGGCAGCATACGGCGGGGGATGAGACGCTCGACGCCATCCTGGAGCGGATCCAGAACGACCTCTTCGACCTCGGCGCGGACCTGGCCACGCCCGAGCAGCACGGCAAGCCGGAATGGGAGCCCCTGCGCATCCTCGACAGCCAGGTCGAGCGCCTGGAGCAGGAGATCGACCTGGTGAACGGCGAGATGAGTCCTTTGACTTCGTTTGTGCTCCCCGCCGGGTCGGCCGCTGCGGCGGCTTTACATGTGGCGCGCACCGTTTGCCGCCGGGCCGAACGGACCTGCGTGGCGCTATCGGGGACTGAGGGAGAGATCGTCGGGGCGCCGGCGATCAAGTATCTGAACCGGCTGTCGGACCTGCTGTTCGTCGCCGCGCGGTGGAGCAACGACAAGGGCAAGGCCGACGTGCTGTGGAAGCCGGGCGCGACGCGGTAACTACCAAACTCCGTTTCCCCGGCGAAAGCCGGGGCCCAGATACATCCGGAAAGTTTGGGGCGAACGCGCCTTACGGCTTCGGCTTATCCGCAGCAGCAGTGGGCTCGACCTGGGCCCCGGCTTTCGCC
>JAGIBE010000115.1 GCA_017744495.1 Caulobacter sp.
GTCGTAGGCGGGCACCTGCACCTGCGACGGCAGGCGGGCCATGATGGCATCGGAGAGGCGGGACGGAACGGAAGTCTGGGTCATCGGGAATTCGTATCGCTGTCGCTGGCGCGGGTCCGGCGCGGTTGCGGGCGGCCTGCGCCTGGGGAAAGGGAGGTCCGGCGAAGCCGGCGACCTGGGAGAGTCACCGCCGGCTCCGCCTCGCCTCGACCGGTCGTCCCCCGGGGAGAGGGACGACCGGTACAACCGGCTTACTTCTTCGCGCCGACGGTGAGCGGCGTGCGCGCACGGATGTCGGCGCTCGACGCACCGACCTGCACTTCGTAGCGGCCCGGATCGACCACGTAGGCGCCGGCCTTCTCGTCCCAGGTGCGCAGGTCCTTCTCCGGCACCAGGCTGAACTCGAGCGTGCGTTCCTCGCCCGGCTGCAGGTTCACGCGCTGGAATCCGCGCAGCTCCTTGCCGGCGCGGTCGCGCCTGGCATCGAGCGGATGCAGGTACAGCTGCACGACCTCGTCGCCGGCGCGCTTGCCGGTGTTCTTCACCTTCACCGAGACCTTGACCGGATCCTTGGCGCCGGCGCTGGTGCGGTCGAGCTTCAGGCCCGAATAGCCGAACTGCGTGTACGACAGGCCGTGGCCGAACGGATACAGCGGCTGGCCGTCGTAGTAACGGTAGGTGCGGCCCTGCATCGAGTAGTCGTCGAACGCGGGCAGCGTGGCGTCGGCGCTGTAGAAGGTCACCGGCAGGCGACCGGCCGGGTTGGCGTCGCCGAGCAGGACGTCGGCCACCGCGCTGCCACCGCGCTGGCCCGGATACCAGGCCATCACGATCGCCGGCAGGTTCTGCTTGGCCCAGTCCACCGCCAGCGACGAACCGGCGGTCAACACCAGCACCACCGGCTTGCCGGTCGCGTGCAGGGCTTCGAGCAGCTTGCGCTGGGTCGCCGGCAGGCGCGTGTCGGTGCGGTCGCCGCCGGCGAAGCCCGGGTAGTTGACCTTCATCTCCTCGCCTTCGACGTCGCCGGTCAGGCCGCCGACGAACACCACCGCATCGGCGCCGCGCGCCGCATCGAGCGCTTCCTCGAACGGCGGCTTGGCCCCGGGCATGCGCCAGGCCAGGCGCACGCCGGCATCGCGATCGCCCTCGTAGTACTCGACGCGGATGTCGTAAGCGCGACCGGCCTCGAGCTGCACGTCGGCGTGCGCGGCGGTCAGGCGCTCGGCCTTCTGCCAGCGGTCGATCACGCGCTTGCCGTCCAGGTAGACGCGCACGCCGTCGTTGGCCGATGCCTCCAGCACGTACTTGCCCGACACCGGCGGCAGCAGCTGGCCGCTCCAGCGGATCGAGAAGTTGTCGTTGGGCACGGCCTCGTCCGGGCCGGCTTCGCCGCGCGCCATCAGGTTGTCGGTCGGCGAACCGCGGTCCCAGCTGAAGCCGATCACCGGATCGACCCGGACC
>JAGIBE010000116.1 GCA_017744495.1 Caulobacter sp.
GGTCGAGGCCAGCCCGAAGCTGACCGTGCGGGTCGCCCCGCACCTGGTCGAGCGCACCCAGGCCGCCCTGGAGCAGACCGCCGGCGCGATCGGCTTCCCCGGCCAGATTCTGGCCCGCGCCGACGCTCACCTGCCGGGCGCCGCCTTCGTCCTCGACTGGGGCGACGGCCGCGCCGCCTTCGACCCGACCGACGCGGCCGCCCGCGTCACCCAAGCCCTGGAGGCCGCCATCGCGGCCGAAGGGCTCCACGCCGAACCTCTTCTGCCTAGCGAAAGCTGACCGTCATGTCCGAAGACAATCTCACCCTCGACGAATTCGGCGGCACGATGCTGGCCTCCGAAATGCCGGTCGAACTCAGCGACAAGATCGCGTCCGACCTGGCGCCGGTTTTCGACGTGCCGGTCAACATCTCGGCCGTGCTGGGCCGGGCCCACATGTCGGTGGCCCAGCTGCTGCAGCTGTCGGCCGGTTCGATCCTCGAGCTGGACCGCAAGGTCGGCGAGGCGATCGACATCTATGTCAACAACCGCCTGGTGGCGCGCGGCGAGGTCGTCGTCGTCGACGAGCGCCTGGGCGTGACCATGACGGAAATCATCAAGGACGGCGACGCGGCTGGCTGACCGCCAGCAGCTTCGTCGAACACTTAACCAGTTGAACTGCCGGGGCAGGTAACGCCCCAACGGAGAGAAAACGATGCGCCTCCTGGTCGTCGGAAAACTGAACGGACAGCTCTCGGTCGCCGTGAAGATGGCGATGAACACCGGGGCCAAGGTCTCGCACGTGGAGACCACGGAAGCGGCGACCCACGCGCTGCGGGCCGGGCAGGGCGCCGACCTGCTGATGGTCGAGTACACGCTCGACATCGCGGGCCTGATCGCCACCAACGAAAGCGAGCGGATCCGAGTGCCGGTGGTGGCCTGCGGCGTCGACGCCGACCCGATGCGGGCCGCCGCGGCGATCAAGGCCGGGGCCAAGGAGTTCATCCCGCTGCCGCCGGACGCCGAGCTGATCGCCGCCGTCCTGGCCGCCGTCACCGACGACAATCGCCCCATGATCGTCCGCGATCCGGCCATGGCCGACGTCATCCGCTTGGCCGACCAGGTGGCCCCGTCGGAGGCCTCGATCCTGATCACCGGCGAAAGCGGTTCGGGTAAGGAGGTGATGGCTCGCTACGTCCACGCCAAGTCGCGTCGATCGAAGGCCCCGTTTATCTCGGTCAACTGCGCCGCCATCCCCGAGAACCTGCTGGAAAGCGAGCTGTTCGGCCACGAGAAGGGCGCCTTCACCGGCGCCGTGGCCCGCCGGGTCGGCAAGTTCGAAGAAGCCAACGGCGGCACCCTGCTGCTGGACGAAATCAGCGAAATGGACGCCCGCCTGCAGGCCAAGCTGCTGCGCGCCATCCAGGAGCGCGAGATCGACCGCGTCGGCGGCCAGAAGCCGGTCAAGGTCGACATCCGCATCCTGGCCACCTCCAACCGCGACCTGGCCCAGGCCGTGAAGGAGGGCACGTTCCGCGAAGACCTGCTCTACCGGCTCAACGTCGTGAACCTGCGCCTGCCGCCGCTGCGCGAGCGCCCGGGCGACGTGATCACCCTGTGCGAGCACTTCGTGAAGAAGTACTCGGCCGCCAACGGCATCGCCGAGAAGCCGATCTCGGCCGAGGCCAAGCGCCGCCTGATCGCCCACCGCTGGCCGGGCAACGTCCGCGAACTGGAAAACGCCATGCACCGCGCGGTGCTGCTGTCGACCGGCGCGGAGATCGAGGAGTTCGCCATCCGCCTGCCCGACGGCCAGCCCCTGGCCCCGGCGCCGGACGTGGCCGTCGCCCGCGGCGCACAAATGGCGGCCGACGCCGTGTCGCGCACCTTCGTCGGCTCGACGGTGGCCGAGGTCGAGCAGCAGCTGATCATCGACACCCT
>JAGIBE010000117.1:0-716 GCA_017744495.1 Caulobacter sp.
CGCGGCGCGCAGGCCTGCGTCCAGCGGCACGTAGCGCGACTTGTCGCCGAACAGGGTCCAGCAGCCTTCGATGTTGTCGCGGTCGCGGGCGAACGGACCGATCAGGGCGATGCGCGCATCGCGCCGCAGCGGCAGCACCTCGGCTTCGTTCTTCAGCAGCACGATCGAGCGCCGCGCCGCGTCGCGGGCCAGCGCCTCGTGCGCGTCGCGGTGCGAGGTGTCGGCTTCGCGCGCCGGATCGAGCGAGCGGTACGGATCGTCGAACAGGCCGAGCGCGGCCTTGACCGACAGCACCCGCCGCACCGCCTCGTCGAGCATGGCCATCGGTATCTCGCCCGACTCGACCAGCGCCGGCAGGTGCGCGGCGTAGAAGCCGCTCTGCATGCTCATGTCCATGCCCGCGGAGAACGCACGTGCGGTGGCGTCGCGATCGTCGGCGGCGTAGCCGTGGGCGACCAGCTCCATGTCGGCGGTGTAGTCGGACACCACCAGCCCGGGGAACTTCCATTGCCCGCGCAACAGGCCGGTAAGCAACGCGTGGTTGGCGCTGGCCGGTACGCCGTTGATGTCGTTGAACGCGGTCATCACGGTGAGCGCGCCGGCGTCGAGCGCGGCCTTGAACGGCGGCAGGTGCACGTCGTGCAGCGTGCCCTCGGAAACCTCGACGTAGTTGTATTCCATGCCGGCGGCGACCGCGCCGTAGGCGACGAAGTGCT
>JAGIBE010000117.1:726-1367 GCA_017744495.1 Caulobacter sp.
CCAGTGCAGGCCGGCGGCGGTGGCCTCGACCGCGGTGGCGCGCGCGGTGCGCCGCGCCAGTTCCGGTTCGAAGCTGGCCGCCTCGCCGAGCGGGATCGGGAACACGGTGCGCATGCCGTGGATCACGTCGGCGGCGAGCAGCACCGGGATCCCGAGCCGGCTCTCCTCCACCGCCACGCGCTGGATCTCGCGACCCTCGGCCGCGCCGACGCCATTGAAAAGTGCGCCGACCCGGCCGGCCCGCACCTGCTCCAGCACCTGGGCGGCATTGCCGAGGTTGACCTCCGGGTTCACGTCGGGCGCGAACGGCCGCACCATGTCGGCGAACACGCCGAGTTGCCCGACCTTCTCCTCCAGCGTCATGCGCGCGAGCAGGGATTCCACTGCCGCGGCGTCGGGCTTCACATCGATGGGCATTTTCCGGTGGGGGTACGGGATGACGGCGCTGATTCTAGCGGAGCCGTCCCGGTCCGCGCCCGGGTGGCCGCGTCGATGTCCATGCGGCTGCGGCGGCGCGGCCCGTTGCACGATCGGCAAGCGCGGCCCGGCAAGAAAAACGGCGCGGAGCCCTGCAGGCCTCCGCGCCGCCGTGGCGCGCCGTCGTCACTACGGCGTACCAGCAAGCGTGGCTACCTTCAATA
>JAGIBE010000118.1:0-1457 GCA_017744495.1 Caulobacter sp.
CTCGCGGGCCAGATCGCGCAGGATGCCGGCGAAGCTCGAGTCATCCTCGACGACCAGCAGGATGCGCTGGCCGCCGCCCAGGGCCTCGCGATCGTCCTCGACCTTCGGGCCCGACGGGACGTAGCGGCGCTCCTCGGTCGGTTTGGCGGGGGCGGCGGGCAGGGGAACGGGCTCGGGGCGCTGCGGCACCTGGGCCGGATCGTAGTCCAGCGGCATGAACAGGGTGAAGCGGCTGCCCTGGCCGGGCGCGCTGGTCAGGCTGATCGACGCGCCCAGCAGGCGGGCCAGCTCGCGGCTGATCGACAGGCCCAGGCCCGTGCCGCCGTAGCGCCGGCTGATCGTGCCGTCGGCCTGGCGGAAGGCCTCGAAGATGCTCTGCTGCTGTTCCTCGCTGATGCCGATGCCGGTGTCGGTCACCGACAGGGCGATGCGGTCCTCGCCCTCGCGCGCGATCGCCAGGGTCACGCCGCCCTTCTCGGTGAACTTGAAGGCGTTCGACAGCAGGTTCTTGAGCACCTGCTCCAGGCGCAGGCGGTCGCTGAACAGCGAGGCCGGCGCGTCCTCGGCGACGGTGATCTGGAAGTCCAGGCCGCGCTCGCGGGCGACCGGCTCGAACATCTGACGCATGTCGGTCGCCAGGCGCGGCAGCGACATCTGCTCGGGGCGGATCTCCAGGTGACCGGCCTCGATCTTGGAGAGGTCCAGGATGTCGTTGATCAGGGTCAGCAGGTCGTTGCCCGACGACTGGATCGTGCGGGCGTGCTGGACCTGCTCGTCCGACAGATTGCCATTCGGATTGTCGCCCAGCAGCTTGGACAGGATCAGCAAGCTGTTCAGCGGCGTGCGCAGCTCGTGGCTCATATTGGCCAGGAAGTCGGACTTGTAGCGGCTGGCCTGCTCCAGTTCGCGGGCCTTCAGCTCAACGGCGGCGCCCGTGCGCTCCAGGTCGTCGCGCTGGTTTTCCAGCAACTGGGTCTGTTCCTCCAGCTGGCTGTTAGTCTGCTCCAACTCGGCCTGCTGCTGCTCCAGGCGGACCTGGGATTCCTTGAGCGCGCGGCCCTGCTCCTCCAGTTCCTCGTTGGAGACGCGCAGCTCCTCGCTCTGGACCTGCAGTTCCTCGGCCTGGGATTGGGTCTTTTCCAGCAGGTCGCGCAGCTCGGCGCGGTAGGCGGCCGAGCGCAGGGCGATGCCGATGGCTTCGGACGATTCCTTGAGGAACTCCATGACCCGGTCGTCGACGGGGTTGAGGAAGCCCAGCTCGACGACGCCGTGCACGCCGTCCTCGGCGACGGCCGGGACCCCTTGGATCAGCTTAATGAGCATCGGTGTAGACGGCCGCCTTGAAGGGAGCGGCCCCGAGCCGCCGGTAGGTGTCGAGGAAACGCTCGCCGGGCTGGCGGGCAGAGAGATAGGTCTCGACCAGGGTGTCGACCGCTTCGGCCACCTTGGGCGCCGGC
>JAGIBE010000118.1:1467-1899 GCA_017744495.1 Caulobacter sp.
GTCGACGATCTGGGCGTCGGCCGGGACGCCATAGCTGGCGACGCGCTGGTAGCGCAGGCCACCGGCGGCGAACACCGCGCCGGCCTGGGCGCCGGCGAACTTGGCCAGGAAACTCAGGATGTTCTCGCCCAGCAGCTGGGCCTCCTGGTCGCCCATCACCGCCGAGGCCAGGCCGACCTGGCCCGAGGCCAGCCACTGGCGACGCTCGTTGGTCACGGCGGCGCGACGGATCAGGACGCCGACAACCAGGGTCAGGACGATGCCCAGAACCCCCGACAGCAGGCCGCTGATCAGGGCCGACTGGTAGGCCTGGTCCATCTCGACCAGGCGTTCGCGGCGCAGGCGGGCCTCTTCCTGCTGCATGGTCGTCAGGGTGGCGCGAATGGCGTCCATCTCGGCCTTGCCGCGATCGGTGGCGACGATGGCCTGGGC
>JAGIBE010000119.1 GCA_017744495.1 Caulobacter sp.
GCAGCCGTCGCCGTCGCGCCAGACGCCGTGCTCGTCGCGCTGGGCGCCGACATGCGCCTCGACGCGGTCGACATATTCAGCCTGGGTCTCGTCGGCGACGTTGAGATAGGCGAAGACCGGCTTGCCCAGCCCCGCCAGCACCCCGGCCTCGAACGCCGCCCCGGCGTCGCACGACGGTCCCCGCCACGGGGTCAGGTTGATGATCCCGGCGTCGGCTTGACGCAATTGAGCCATCCGCGCCGCATAGGCTTGCCGGGCCTGGATCTCGACGCCGTCGTCGTCCACCTTTGGCGCCGGCGGAGCCATCAGCCCCGTGAAGCCGTTGTCGGCGCAGAGGGCGCGCTGACGGGCCGCCTGGGCCTCCGCGTCGGGAAGCCAGGGTTCTGGGCCCGAGAGCCAGAGAGAGCGGACAGGTTTCATGGCGTCCTAGAGCTTTCCGAAACCCCGCCGTGTCAACTGTCTTGCCGATGCATAAGGACTTCATGCCGCCAATCCGTCGCCGAACCCTGCTGACCGCCCCGGGCATGGCCCTCCTGACGCCAGCCTTCGCCCAGGCCGCTCCAGCCGCACCCTGGCTGGCCTACGACCGCCGCCTGCGCGACCAGTTGGCCCAGGACCGGGGCGATTTCGATCCTGATTTCGAGCAGGACCTCACCGACCTGGGCCAGGTTTTCCGGACGGGCCGGCGCCTCTCCGCCCTGACGGTCGATCCGGGGCTGGTCCTGGCCGCCCGAGCCCACGCCGCCGACATCGCCCGCACAAACGTCTTCGACCACATGACCCGCGAGGGTTACGGCCCGGCCGTGCGCGTGGGCCTGCTGGCGCGCGACCTGGTTGGGGCGCCGGGCGAGAATATCGCCGAGCGGCTGAACGCGGCCGGCGCCGTCCGCCCCGACCAGATCATGGGCCAGTGGAAGTCCAGCCCCGGCCACCGCGCCAACCTGCTGGCGCCTGATTTCACGCATGTGGGTTACGGCGCGCTGCGGCGCGGGCGCGAGGTGATCGCCGTGGGCGTCTACGCCGCGGTCGCCGCCCGCCTGGCCGCCCCCGCCCCGCTGCGCGTGCGCTCGGTCGACGATGTCGCCCGAGCCCTGTCGGCCGCCAGCCCGCGCATCGATCAGTTCTCGGTCTCCGAACCCGGCGAGGACGCCCTGGTCGAGACGTATGTCGAGAGTCCCCAGGCGCGAGCCCTGCCGCCCGGCGCCTGGCAACTTCGCCCCCACCTCTCCACCGGTCCGCGCCAATATCAGGTGGGCTGGGGTCCGGTGTTCGTT
>JAGIBE010000120.1 GCA_017744495.1 Caulobacter sp.
GCTCCAGGGTCTGGGCGTCGATGCCGCGACCGTCATCGACGATGCGCAAGCGCATCTCGCGCGCGCCGTAGCTGATCTCCACGCCGACCCGGCCGGCCTGCGCATGGCGACAGGCGTTGAGCATCGCCTCCCGGCCGATCCGGTACAGCTCGTCGCGCACGATCGGATCGAGCATCTCCGCGCTGCCGGTCGCCGAGACCTCGAAGTGGGCGTCGCACATCGGCGACAGCTCGTTGCCGACCGCGGCCAGCAGTTCCTCCAGGTCGCCCCCGTCCGGCGCGGTGGCGCGCAGGTCGAGCACCCGGTCGCGGCCTTCCACCAGCACGTCGTCGGCGCGCTGCAGCGCGTGCTCCATCGCGCTGCGCGCCGGGTCCAGCGGCGGCAGTGTTTCGGACACGGCCTGGAAGCGCAGGATCAGCCCGTGGATGCTCTGCAGCAGGGTGTCGTGCAGTTCGCGGGCGATGCGCTCGCGCTCGGCGTGGCGCTCCTGCAGGCGACCGCGGATGTGCCGGCCAAGCTGGCGCAGGCGCATCAGGTAGGCCAGCCACAGGCTTCCGGCGACGACCAGCACGCACAGCAGCATGAACCACCAGGTCTGGTAGAACTTCGGCATCACCGTGAACGCCAGGGTCGCGCCGGCCTCGTTCCAGATCCCGTCCTCGTTGGCCGCGGCGACGCGGAACACGTAGCGACCCGGGCCGACGTCGTTGTAGAACGCCACGCGCCGCGTGCCCGCGTCCTGCCAGGCCGAATCGTGGCCGTCGAGCCGGTAGCGGAAGCGCACCCGCTCCGGCATCGACAGGCTCGGCGCGGTGTAGGCGAAGCTGAGGTTGGACGATCCCGGCGGCAACTCCAGAGGCGCTTCGGTCCCGCGGTAGCGTCGTTCGCCGACCTGCAGCGACAGGATGTGCACCGGCGGCGGCAGCGGGTTGCGCCGGATCGAAGCCGGATCCACCGAGACCACGGCATTCGTCGTGCTGAACCACAGGCGACCGTCGTCGGACTGGATCGCGGTCGGGATCGGTCGCAGCTGGGCGGCCACGCCGGGCAGCCCGTCGAGATGGTCGAACAGGCGGTGGACCGGTTCGCCGGCACCGGCATCGAACAGCCGCGC
>JAGIBE010000121.1 GCA_017744495.1 Caulobacter sp.
GCTGATCGCTCCGCCGACGCCGCCAGAGACAGCCGCCGCCGCGACAATGGCGGCTGCTGAGCCCAACAGTTGAATACGCATCCTACACCACCACACGCCAGACGTCCGCGGGGCCTTGAGGGTGTCTCACGCGGTCGCGAACTTACAATGAGATGCTGGTGGAATATATTGATGACGCGGAGGAATAAATGCGGCAGTGTGGCGCATTGAATGAATATTTAACGCTCAAATATTGAGCATGTGTCGGTTATTCAGCGGAAATAATCTGTAAATAATTTCTAATAGTTTGTTAAATTCATTCAAACTATTTGTAGTGGATTGCGAGCGGTCTCGCACCATGCGGGCGTGCAGGCGCGCGTCGGCGCCAACAGAGCTTGAGCTCGTCACTGAGATCGAAAGAGGGAGTTGGAGGCCCAGCCTCGGAATCGAACCGGGGGGCACGGATTTGCAGCCGCTTGAGTCTGCCACACACTTGCCGTGAAATGCGCTTGCCGAAGGCGCAAACTTTCTCGCCAGTCAGATAGCTAAGTGCTT
This sequence comes from Caulobacter sp., assembly GCA_017744495.1. Taxonomy (GTDB): domain Bacteria; phylum Pseudomonadota; class Alphaproteobacteria; order Caulobacterales; family Caulobacteraceae; genus Caulobacter. Next base: position 535 of record JAGIBE010000121.1, read on the forward strand.
GATATGGTGGAGGCCCGGCCCGGAATCGAACCGGGGTGCACGGATTTGCAGTCCGCTGCGTCACCACTCCGCCACCGGGCCATCCGGGTGTCGACGCAAATCACGTCGGCGGGGGAGGGCGTTCGATACAGGAGCGTTGGCGGGGCTGCAACTTCGAAATCATAGCGATATGGCCCTGGCCTGCCGATCCTTTATCCGCATCGCCAATGCTCGCGCCACGACGCCGCGATCGGCGTAGGTGTCGAGGGAGGCCAGATCGCGCAGCGCATGCCCCGTGCACATGGCTACCTCTACGGGGGTCCATCCATCGGAGAGCTTGCGAGTAATGAAAGTGCCGCGCAGGTCGTGGAACGTCACGCCGCCGATCCCCGCGATCTTGCAGGCGCTTCGCCAGGCGGCGCGAAAGCCATTTCCGCGGCGATCCCAAGGGCGGCCATCGGCTTTGACGAGAACCGCGCCGGACTGGGAACGGCATTGGCCATCAAGGGCCTGCTGCAGATCTGCAGACACGGGGATGGCCACGTCGACGCCGGTCTTGGCCTGCCGCAGCTGAAC
>JAGIBE010000122.1 GCA_017744495.1 Caulobacter sp.
GCCAAGGCCTGTTCCACCCGGGTCATCGAGGGCACGCTAGACGCCCGGCTGATCGCGGTGGACGCCCGCACCGGCGTCCCCTGCGCGGATTTCGGGACCAACGGCCAGGTCTCGACCAATGTCGGCATGGGGCCGTCGGCGGCGGGCATGCTGTCGATCACCTCGGCCCCGACCATCGTGCGCGGCGTGATCGTCACCGGCCACCAGGTGCTGGATGGCCAGCGGCGCGACGCGCCGTCGGGCGTGATCCAGGGCTATGACGCGGTCACCGGCGCCCTGCGCTGGGCCTGGGACATGACCCGCCCCGACATCACCACCCTGCCGCCCGAGGGCCAGACCTACACCAAGGGCACGCCCAACATGTGGACCACGGCCACCGGCGACGAGGCCCTGGGCCTTGTCTACCTGCCGCTGGGCGTCAGCGCCGCCGACTACTGGAGCTCCAGCCGCTCGGCCCTCGAAAAGCAGTACTCGACCTCGCTGGTCGCCCTGGACGTGACCACCGGCAAGCCGCGCTGGAGCTTCCAGACCGTGCACAACGACGTCTGGGACTATGACCTCGGCTCGCAGGGCACGCTGGTCGACTTCCCCACCGCCAGCGGTCCGGTCCCGGCCGTGGTGCTGCCCAGCAAGCGAGGCGACATCTTCGTGTTGGACCGCCGCACGGGCAAGCCGCTGACCGGCGTCGAGGAACGCGCCGTGCCGCAGGGGGGGCTCGAGCCGCAGCAGCGCTCGGCCACTCAGCCGTTCTCGCTGTATCACAGCCTGCGCAAGGCCGACCTGACCGAGAAGAAGATGTGGGGCATGTCCCCGATCGACCAGATGATCTGCCGCATCCAGTTCCGGCGCGCCCAGTACGCCGGCTTCTTCACCCCGCCGGTCTCGGACCGCCGCTACATCGAGTATCCCGGCTACAACGGCGGCTCGGACTGGGGCGGCGTGGCCGTCGATCCCAGCCGCGGCGTGATCGTCGCCAACTATAACGACATGCCCAACTACAACCGCCTGGTCCCGCGCGCCGAAGCCGACGCCAAGGGCTGGGCGCCGCGCGGCCAGGAGCGCGGCGGCTCTATGAAGAAGGGCGCGGAAGGCGCGGGCGACCCGCAGATCGGCACGCCCTACGCCATCGACGTCAACGCCGGCTGGCGCCTGCCGCTGACGGGCCTGCTGTGCAAGGAACCACCCTACGGCGGCCTGCGGGCCATCGACCTGCGCACCGGCAAGACGCTCTGGGACCGCCCGTTCGGCTCGGCCCGCACCAACGGCCCGTTCGGGATCCCGTCGCACCTGCCGCTGGAGATCGGTACGCCCAACAACGGCGGGTCGGTGGTCACGGCCGGCGGGCTGGTGTTCGTGGCCGCCGCCACCGACAACCTGATCCGCGCGGTCGACCTGAAGACCGGCAAGACCGTCTGGCAGGACGTCCTGCCCGCAGGCGGCCAGGCCACGCCCATGACCTATGAGGTGAACGGCAAGCAATACGTGGTGATTTACNCCGGCGGCCACCACTTCATGGAGACCCCGATCGGCGACCAGGTCATCGCCTATGCGCTGAAGTAGGACGCAGGAACGCGTCTAGGCGAAGGTTTCCTCAAGGGACGTCGCGGGCCGGCAGGACCGGCCGAAGATCGCCCAGTTCATCTTGCCCCAGTGGGGCAGGGTACAGCTCAGGTAAAGGCCCAAGGGGATCAGGATGATGAAGACGCCCAGCATCGGATAGTGGGCGCGCCAATCGTAATGCATCAGATAGCGCGTCATGATCGACCATCCGGCCACGCCCATGGTCAACACGACGGGCCACCGGCTCAGCCTCGCCAGGGCCACGCCGTGATAGGCCACCCACGCGACGGCGAAGAGCACGGTGAAGCTCACCACGGCGGACGCGCCGGTGGAGACTAGCCGCAGCGTCGGCGCCAGCCCGATGAGCGACCAGACCACGACGATGATCCATATCGACAGTGGCGTGCGGTGTTCGCGCGTCGTCATCTGCTAGCCGACCTTCGGCGGCTTCAGCCGGCGCTTGTTGACGTGGGCCGACGGCGCCGGGGCCTCGATCTCCTCGGGAAACTCGCCCTTGAAGTAGAAGCGCTGCCACGCCTCCTTCATCGCCTCGGGCTCGCGCTTGAAGATGCGAGCGTTGAACTCGCCGCGCTTGGCGGCCCAGGCGTCGTACTGGCCGCGCAGGTCGGGGTTGGAGTTCATCGACCGGATCACCGGCTGCACCTGCTCCAGGGGCTTGTCCTGGATCATCATGAAGAAGCAGAACGGCTCGCCCTTCTCGAAGCGGATCGTGCCCGGGCGGGTGAAGATCCAGTTCATCGTGAAGGGGAAGGGCAGCCAGTCGGTCTCGACCAGGCCGGCCAACGGCTGGACACCATCCTTCACATGATTGGGCGGGCCCATGGTCCAGATCGACCAGCCCGGCGGGGTGCGGAACAGGTAGCCGGTGTGGAAGGTGATGGTCCCGCGTGAGAAGTGCGATTTCACGAAATCGTCGAAGCCCGGATGCGGGTGGTCGGCGCGGAAGGTGATGCAGTTCTGGTGCGCCCCGCCGTCCCAGGTGGCCGTGAAGCCGACCGGGCAAAGGATCTCCCAGCCGGTGGTGTTGGCCATGGTCAGGGGCAAGCAGCGATAGGGATGGCGGTCGGCGAAATGATCCATCCAGGCCCGCTGGGGCCGTCCGGGCACGATCTCGGGCGGACGGGGCTCGGTGGGGTAGCACTCAAGTTCCATGCCGGCTCTCTTCTTCCCTAGCTGGTCTTGAGTCTGGTCTAGCGGCGCCGGGCTCGGCTAGGAAGTCCCCCATGAAAACGCGCGCGGACCTCTTCGCCTTCTTCGACGCTCACGGCGTCGCCCATTCCACCCTCGATCACCCGCCGGTGTTCCGCGTCGAGGAGGGATTGGAGATCAAGGCGGCTCTGCCGGGCGGCCATACCAAGAACCTGTTCCTCAAGGACGCCAAGGGCCAGCTGTGGCTGATCTCGGCCCTGGGCGAAACCCGGATCGACCTGAAGCGCCTGCACACCGTCATCGGCTCGGCCCGACTGTCATTCGGCAGCCCCGAGTTGATGATCGAGACCCTGGGCGTGACCCCAGGCTCGGTGACCGCCTTTGGCCTGATCAACGACACCGACCGGCGCGTGCGCTTCGTGCTGGACGCCGCCCTGGCCAAGGCCGATCCCGTCAACTTCCATCCGCTGGCCAACGACGCCACCACGGCGGTTTCACAGGACGGCTTCCGCGCCTTCCTGGCGGCCTTGGGGGTCACCCCGATGATCGTCGATTTCGACGCGATGGCCGTCGTCGAATAAGCCGACGGCCCCGATTGCGAACCGGGCGTCGAGGGACCATCTTGGCCGCCGGGACCGGCCAGCTTCGCACTTCGCCGGTCGATCCGATTTCACGCCCCGTGCGTTCAAGACCCGCGTACAGAGAGACCCCATGGCCCTGATCGGCGATACTCCTCCTCCCATCCAGGCCGGCGGCCCAAATGGACAAGCAGGCGGCAAGAGTCCTCACATCAAGGACGGCACCGACGCCAGCTTCATGGCCGACGTGATCGAGGCGTCGAAGACCCAGCCGGTCATCGTCGACTTCTGGGCCACCTGGTGCGGCCCGTGCCGCCAGCTGACGCCGGCCCTGGAAAAGGCGGTCAACGCCGCCGGCGGGGCGGTCAAGCTGGTCAAGATCGACGTCGACAAGAACCCCGGCTATTCGGGCCAGCTGCGCGTGCAGTCGATTCCGACCGTCTACGCCTTCGTCAACGGTCAGCCGGTGGACGGCTTCCAGGGCGCCCTGCCCGAGAGCCAGGTCAAGCAGTTCATCGACCGCCTGGCCGGTCCGCCGCCCGAGAGCGACATCGACGCCCTGCTGGCCATGGCCAAGGAGTCGGTCGAGCTGGGCGACATCGGCGGCGCGGCCCAGGCCTACGCCCAGGCCCTGCAGATGGACCCGACCAACGTCAAGGCGATCGGCGGCCTGGCCAAATGCTACCTGACCGGCGGCGACCTCGAGGGCGCGGCCGAGGTGGCCGCCACGGCTCCAGCCAATGCGAAGGACCCGGACCTGGAGAGCGTTCGCGCCGCCCTGGCGCTCGCCGAAGCCGCCCCGTCGGAAACGGCGCCGTTCGAACAGCGCCTGGCCGCCGACGCCGACGATCACGAGGCCCGCTTCGAGCTGGCCAAGGCCCTGGCCGGCGCCGGCCATCTTCAGGCGGCTTCGGACCATCTTCTGACCATCATCGAACGCGACCGTGCCTGGAACGACGAGGCGGCCCGCAAGCAGCTGCTGACCGTGTTCGAGGCCGCCGGCTACGCGTCGGAGGTGGCCAAGGCCGGCCGCAAGCGGCTGTCCTCCATCCTCTTCAGTTAAGGAGCATCGCATGCCGGGATCCTATCGAAGGGCTGACGACCTGCCGCTGGTGATCCCGGTGTTCCCGCTGGACGGCGCCCTGCTGTTGCCCGGAGGCCAGCTCCCGCTGAACATCTTCGAGCCGCGCTATCTCAACATGTTCGACGACGCCATGTCGGGCGAGCGGATCATCGGCATGGTCCAGACGCGGCCGGGCGGCGAGGCCGAGCGGCCCAACCTGGCCCCGGTGGGTTGCGCGGGGCGGGTGACCAGTTTCGCCGAGACCAGCGACGGCCGCTATCTGGTGACCCTGACCGGGGTCTGCCGGTTCCGGGTGGGCGAGGAGCTGCCCGCCCGCTCGCCCTACCGCCAAGTGCGCGCCGACTTCGCGGCCTTCGAGGCCGACCTGCGCGAGACCTCGCCCCAGACCGTCGGCGCCGGCGACGCTTCGCCCCTGCTGGAGGCCTTGCGGCGGTATCTGGACCATCGCGGTTTGGCCATCGACTGGTCCAGCGCCGAGGCGGCCCCCTCCGACGCCCTGATCAACAGCCTGGCCATGGCCCTGCCGTTCGAGCCGGTCGAGAAGCAGGCCCTGCTGGAAGCCCCGACCCTGGCCGAGCGCCGCGAGACCCTGGTGGCTCTGCTGGAGATCGACGCCGCGGGCGACGACGAAGACCCGACGATGCTGCAGTAGCTGAACCGTCATCCTCGGACTTGTTCCGAGGACCCCTCGATCAGCTTGTTTGTCGCTTGATGTAGGCCGCGACCTCATAGCTCCACGGATCTTCCTTCTTCTCGGCTGAACCAGGGTTCCTCGGAACAAGTCCGAGGATGACGGGCCGTTCTGAACCGCCTAGAAACGAGACCATGACCGCCGCACCGCCTCCGCCGCCCGCCGATCTCGACCCGCGCCTGCTGGAGGTGCTGGTCTGCCCCGTCACCCGCGCGCCGCTGTTCTACGACCGCGCCCGAGGCGAGCTGGTCAGCAACGCCGCCAAGCTGGCCTATCCCATCCGTGATGGCGTGCCGATCATGCTGCCCGAGGAAGCCCGCAGCCTGGACGACTAGGCGGTGGAGACCCGGCCCCCTCGTCTGGCTTCCCTGGATGTGCTCCGTGGGCTGACGATCGTGGGCATGATCGTCGTCAATTCGGCGTCCTATCTGCACTACGTCAGCGGCTACGCCCAGTTCGCCGCCCTGGAGCATGCCGCCTGGCATGGCTTCACCGTGGCCGACGCGGTGTTTCCGGCCTTCGTCTTCATGACCGGCGTCTCGATCCCCCTGGCGTTGTCCGGACGGGGCGGGAACGGCCTGGACGGCGCGACCCTGCGCCGGCTGCTGGTCCGCTCGGGACGGCTGTTCCTGCTGGGCCTGATCCTCAGCAATCTCTACTGGATGGCCACGCCCGAGAGCGTGCTGTTCCGGCCGATGGGCGTGCTGCAGCGACTGGCCCTGGCCTTCCTGGCCGCCGCCGTCCTCTACAAGACCGTGGGGCCGCGCGCCCGGCTGGCGATCGCCGCCGCGATCCTTCTGCTCTACTGGCCCCTGACCCTGGCGCCGTTCCCGGACGGAACGACCGATCTTCTCAAGCCCGGCGCCAATTTCGTCGGCTGGTTCGACCGCTTGGTGCTGGGCGCCCACGTCTACGTGCCTGGACCCCTGGGCTACGATCCCGAGGGCCTGCTTTCGACCTTGCCGGCCATCGCCCAGGCCCTGATCGGCGTGACGGTCGGCGAACGCCTGATGGCGCGCAAGGGCGTGCGGAGCGTTAGCCTCGCCGGGATCGCGCTGATTATTGGCGGGCTGGTCTGGGGACTCGTCTTCCCGATCTCCAAGGAGCTTTGGACGTCCAGCTTCGTCCTGCTCTCGACGGGTATCCCGATGGTGCTGCTGGCCGAGCTGCATCTGGCGATCGACGGCTCGGAGCGGCTTCCGCTTGGCGGTCGGTTCCTGACCGACTTCGGGATCAACGCCGTCTTCGCCTACAGCCTGCACATGCTGGCTTCGATCATGTTGACCGCCCACATGCTGAAGATCCCGTACCGTTGGGCCACGCCTATGGTCGGCGACAAGACGGCGGCCCTGATCCCGGTGGCGATCTTCGTCGGCCTGATCTGGACGGTGCTGGCCTACATGCGGCGGCGCGGCTGGATCGTGAAGGTCTAGGCGCTCCTGGCCGGCCACGCCTTGCGCCCGGCCAGTTGCAGGACCAGGGCCACCAGCGCCGCGCCCGCGCCGAGGGCCGACACTGCGGTCCAGCCGCCCAGGTTCCAGGCCGTCGTCGCGCCGGCCGAGCCCGCCGCGCCGCCCAGGAACATCACGCCCATAAAGATGGTGTTGATCCGCGCGCGAGCCTCCGGCCGCAGAGCGTAGACCAAGTGCTGGTTGGAGATCAGCGCGCCCTGGATCGCGAAGTCCAGGATGATCACCCCGACCACCAGACCGGCCACGGCGTTCCAGAGGCCGAAGATCAGCCAGGAGACGACGCTCAGCGCCGCGCCCAGCAGGATCACCAGGTGCGGTCCGCGCCGGTCGGCGATCCGCCCAGCCAGGGGCGCGGCCAGGATGCCGACGGCGCCGACCACGCCGAACAGGCCCGCGATGTCGGCGCCGAGGCCGAAGCGCGGCTCCTTCAGGTGCAGGGCGAGGATCGTCCAGAAGGCGGTGAAGCCGGCGAACAGCAGGGCCTGGGTCAGGGCCGCGCGGCGCAGGGCGGGGAACTCCAGCCAGAGGCCGCCGAGGGACTTCAGCAGCGGGCCATACCGCAGGCCGCCGTCCTCGGGACGGCTGCGAGGCAGGATCACGGTCATCAGGGCGCAGGCGGCCAGGGCCATCGGCGCGCCTAGCCAGAACATCGCCCGCCAGCCCAGGTGGGTGGCGACGAAGCCGGCCAGGGTTCGGCTCAGCAGGATGCCGCACAGCAGGCCGGCCATCACCGTGCCGATCGTCGCCCCGCGCCGCTCGGGCGTAGCGAGGTGGGCGGCGAACGGCACGATCTGCTGGGCGACGGTGGCGCAGAACCCGACCACCAGGGAGGCCAGGATGATCAGCCCCACGCTCGGCGCGAGGGCGGCGGCGACCAGACCGGCCGCCAGGACCAGGAACTGCACAAGGATGACGCGGCGCCGCTCCAACAGGTCGCCCAGCGGCACCAGCAGGAACAGGCCCAGGGCGTAGCCCAGCTGGGTGGCGGTGGGGATGAAGCCGGCCAGGGTCTGGCGCGGGAAGTCCGCCTCGATCACCCCCAGCATCGGCTGATTGTAGTATATGTTGGCCACGCCCACGCCGGTGGCGACCGCCATGGCCAGGGTCAGGCCGCGCCCCAGCGGTGGCGCGGCGGAAGCGGTGGCGGTCTGGGCGGTCATGCAAGCAACTCCGGCGCCCAGCCGACCTGGCGGAGCGATGCGCCTAGGTAGAAGGCATCGGCGTCCTGGCCAAGGCCCTGCTTGTCGCCGGCTAGATCGGTACGCCCCGCAGCAGCTTGGGCAGGTCGCCCACCCCGCCGCCGGCTTCGTGCATGAAGAATCGGCGTGCGGGCGCGATGCGGTTGACCGCCGCCATGCCCACCCCACGCGCCAGGCGCAGCAGCGGGTTGTCGTTCGAGAACAGGCGCACGAAGCCGTCGAAGGCCAGGGCGTTGCTGACATTGTCGAACCGCCGCCAGCGGGCGTAGCGCTCCAGCGTCGCCTCGGCGCCGATGTCCTCGCCGTTGCGCAGGGCCTCGGCCACCACCTCGGCCAGAGCGGCGGCGTCCTTGAGGCCCAGGTTCAGCCCTTGGCCGGCGATCGGGTGCACGCCGTGGGCGGCGTCGCCGATCAGGGCCAGGCGCGGGGCGACAAGCCGTTCGGCCAGCGACAGCGACAGCGGATAGACGAAGGTTGGGCCGGCCATCTCGACGGCGCCCAGGAACTCGCCGAACCGCCGCATCAGGTGGGCGTGGAACGCTTCGGGAGAAGCCTCGCGCAGGGCTTCGGCGCGGTCGGTGCTATCGGTCCACACTAGGCTGGCGCGATTGTCCGTTAACGGAAGGATGGCGAAAGGGCCGCTGGGCAGGAAGTATTCGTGGGCCACGCCCTGGTGGTCGTGCTGCATGCGGACGGTGGCCACCACCCCGCTTTGGCCGTAGCTCCAGCCGATGTCGCCGATACCGGCCGCTTTGCGCAGGGCGCTGTTGCGGCCCTCGGCGCTGACCACCAGCGAGGCCGACAGCACGCGGCCGTCCGTCAGGGTGAGCAGGGCTCCGGCCGGCGTGACCTCCAGGCCCTTGGCGGCGGCCGGGGCCAGCACGGTGATCTGCTTGTCGATCAAGGTCTTGGCCAGGGCGGCGCGGATCTGGCGGTTCTCGATCAGATAGCCCAGCGGCTCGCCTTCGGAGCGGTCGGCGATCTCGCTGGAGTCGAAGCGCAGGAAGAACGGCGAGGGGCCGCCCGTGGCCGGACCCGGCGTCTTGCCGTCGGTGACCAGGATCTGCTCGATCCGTTGAGCGTGGGGCGCCAGGGCCTCGCCGGCCCCGATGGCCCGCCACTGGCGGAACGACGAATAGGCGATGGCCGACGAACGCCCGTCGAAGGTCGGCGCCAGCTGGTCGTCGAACGGCTGGGGATCGACCAGCAGCGGCTTGATCCCGGCCGAGGCCAGGGCGAGCGCCAGGGTGGTTCCGGCCATGCCGGCTCCGGCGATGATGACGTCGGCGTCGTGGTCGCGCATGGGCGGATATGGCGCTTGGGGGGCGTGGGTGTCCAGCGTCTCAGTGATCCTTGGGCACGACGCTGATCTTGCCGCCGCCCTCCAGCGTCGCCAGTCGGACGTCCTCGGTCCGGTCGACCTGCTCCATGCGCAGCCCTTCGGCAAGGTCGGCGTCGCTGATCCCGTGCCGGCGTAGGGCGCCTCGATCGACCACGCCGTCGCGGATCAGGATGGCGGGGGCGTATTTGACCGCTCGCGCCAGCCAGCTCCATTTCAACGTGGCCATGGCGACCAGTCGATGCAGCACCACCAGCACGAGGGTCGCGGCTATGCCGCCGAGGAACGGCGCCTTGCCGGTCATCATCCGGCTGATGTTGGATCCGACCACGACGGCCACGATGATGTCCAGCGGGGTCATCTGGGAAAAGGTTCTGCGACCGGCGATGCGGATGCAGATCAAGCCGAAGGCGAACAGCATCGCCGCCCTGACGCAGAGCTGTGCGGCCGTGGCGTCGCCGTTGTCCGGGCCAACCAGGAGACGGAGCATTTCCATGCTTCGTCAACGTGCGCGTCGGGCGGCGGTTTCGATCCGGTCGCGGAGCGAAACCCAGTCTGGAACGCCCTTAGGGCAGCGGCCGGGGCTTCCGGTTCTCGTCGATGGCCACGAAGGTGAAGACGCCTTCGGTCACCTTGTGCGCCTGTTCGCCGTCGCGGCGGCGGCGCCAGGCCTCGACCTGCACCTTGATCGAGGTGCGACCCACATGAACCACCTTGGCGAACAGGCTGACCTCGTCGCCGACGAACACCGGGCTGATGAAGGTCATACCGTCGATGGCGATGGTGGCGCAGCGGCCGGCGGCGCGGTGGAAGGCGATGGAGGCCGCCGCCAGGTCCATCTGCGACAGCAGCCAGCCGCCGAAGATGTCGCCTTCGGGATTGGTGTCGGACGGCATGGCGATGGCCCGCAGGACGGGGGCCTCATGCGGCCATTCGGCGGCCTCCCAGGCCTTGGCCAGGGATTCGGCGCGTTGGCCGGTTGGGATCGTCTCGTTCACTAGTGGCCGCCGGAACCTTCGTAGACGCCGGGCGCCAGCTGCTCGTCCTCGTCGTGGCCGGGGGCGGTCGAGGCCACGAAGCGGCGGTCGCAATAGGAGCAGTCGACGAACCCGGCCGCGCCCATCTCCAGCCAGACGCGCGGATGGCCGAGGGCCCCGCCGACGCCGTCGCAGGCGATGCGGTGCGAGCGAACCATGATGGTCTCCGGAGCCGGACCGGCGCCGATATCGACCACGGTGGGCTCCATGGCGGTGGGAGCGGTGGACTTGGCCTTGCGCGCCATGTTTCGAAAACCCTTGAAATCCAGACGCGGCCTTGGCGTGGCGGCGATGGAGGCATACCTATGCGACCAGTCGCGCCGTCGTCAATTCGTACGGGGCCCGTTCCCTTCCCTATCGTCCGCCTTCTCGGGTTTGGCGGGCCGCATCTGGACGTTCCATGGACCTGCCCGCGTACGCGATCGAAGCCGAAGGCCTGTTCAAGACCTACCCCGCCAGCAAGACCGCGCCGGAGAAGCGCGCCCTGAACGGAATCGACCTGAAGGTGCCGCGTGGGTCGATCTTCGGCCTCTTGGGCCCCAACGGCGCGGGCAAGTCGACCTTCATCAACATCCTGGCCGGCCTGACCCGCAAGACCAGCGGCACGGTGCGCATCTGGGGGCGTGACATCGACGAGCGTCCGCGCGACGCCCGCGCCGCCATCGGCGTCGTGCCGCAGGAACTGGCCGCCGACGTCTTCTTCACTCCGCGCGAGTCGCTGGAGGTTCAGGCCGGCTTCTACGGCGTGCCCAAGAACGAGCGCCGCACCGACGAACTGCTGAACGCCCTGGGCCTGGGCGACAAGGCCAACGCCTATGTCCGCCAGCTGTCGGGGGGCATGAAGCGCCGGCTGATGGTGGCCAAGGCCATGGTCCACCAGCCGCCGGTGCTGATCCTGGACGAGCCCACCGCCGGCGTCGACGTCGAGCTGCGCCGCCAGCTGTGGAGCTATGTCACGGGCCTCAACCAGCTGGGCGTGACCATCGTCCTGACCACCCACTATCTGGAAGAAGCCCAGGAGTTGTGCGACCAGATCGCCATCGTCAACCGCGGCGAGGTGGTGGTCTGCGAGCCGACGCCCAAGCTGCTGGGCCGGATGGACATCCGCAACGTGGTGGTCACGCCGGAGGAGCCGGTCGCCGCCGCGCCCCTGCTGGCGGGCTTCGAGACCAAGCTGCGCGCGGGCGGGGCGTTCTCGGTCTCGTACCGCACGGGCCAGTCCAGCGTGGAGCAGGTGCTGGCGGCGGTCCGCGCCGAGGGACTGAAGATCAAGGACATCGCCACGGAAGACCCAGACCTGGAGGACGTCTTCGTGTCGCTGACCTATGGCGATCCCAACGCGAAGGATCCGCTGGGCACTTAAGTCCCTCCCCCTGTGGGGGAGGCGATCGCGAAGCGATCGGCGGGAGCAGGATTCGGATCGCTCGATCCAGGTCGTGGCAGTCTGCCGATCACTCCCCCCTCCGTCGGCTGCGCCGACACCTCCCCCACAGGGGGAGGAACTAGGCATTTCGCTTGCATTCCCCGCCTCCCGCCGATCCCCGATTGCATCCCCGGCCGCATCGGTGGAGGTTCGGCGCGGATTTCTGGTGGGGTTTCGCATGCGCGCCTTGTGGTTTCGGATCGTCCTGGCGCTGAGCGTCGTCTTCTGCTTCGGCCTGGCCTCGGCCCGCGCCGCCGACCGCATCCCGGTCAAGGTCGTGGTCGTCACCACCTTCGAGATCGGGGCCGACACCGGCGACTTCGCGGGCGAGTTCCAGCCCTGGGTCGAGGGCTGGCCGCTGAAACACCAAATCACCATTCCGGGCGTGCGCCACGTGGCTCGCTATTCCGACGACGGGGTGCTGGCCGTCGTCAGCGACATGCGCGGACGGGCGCGCGAGAGCGTGGCGGCCCTGATCCTGTCGGACCAGTTCGACCTCAGCAAAGCCTACTGGATCGTGGCCGGCATCGCTGGGGTCGATCCGGCCGCCGCCTCGGTCGGCAGCGCCGCCTGGGCCCGTTACGTGGTCGACGCCGACCCGATCTACGAGGTCGACGATCGCGACATCCCCGCCGGCTGGCCCTACGGCCTCTATTCCAACGACGCCGAGCGTCCAAATGTGAAGGGCAAGGCCGAAGGCTCCAGCGCCATGGTCTGGACCCTGGACCGCGGTCTGGTCGATTGGGCTTACGCCCTGACCAAGGACGTCAAGCTGCCCGACAGCGCCGCCCTCCAGGCCGTCCGCGCGCCCTACAAGGACACCCCGCAAGGCCGGCGGCCGCCGTTCGTGCTGGAGGGCGACGCCCTGGGCACGGTGCGCTTCTGGCACGGCCACCGCCGCACCCAGTGGGCGCAGGACTGGGTCAAGCTCTGGACCGACGGCGCGGGCACCTTCACCATGACCGACTGCGAAGACCAGGGGATCCTCGACGTGCTCGACGCCCATGCCGCATCCGGAAAGATCGATCGCAAGCGTGTCCTGGTGCTGCGCACGGGCAGCAACTACTCCCGCGCCCCGCTGGGCCAGACCAGCCTGCCGCACGTGTTCCACGAGGAGAGCCTGAAGGCCTCGTTCCTGGCCACCTTCGCGGTTGGCGGGCCGGTGGTGCGCGAGCTGACCACGCACTGGGACCGCTACGCCAACGCTATTCCTGGGAGCCGCTAGGCCATGCTCGAACGCCTCTTCGGCCTCAAGGCCCACGGAACGAACGTCCGCACCGAGGTGCTGGCCGGCGTCACCACCTTCATGACCATGGCCTATATCGTGGTGGTCAATCCGGCGATCCTGGGCGAGGCCGGCATGCCGGTGGCCGCCGTCGCCGCCGCCACCTGCCTGGCCGCGGGCTTCGGCTCGATCCTGATGGGACTGGTCGCCAACTACCCGCTGGCCCTGGCGCCGGGCATGGGACTGAACGCCTACTTCACCTACACCGTGGTCAAGGGCATGGGCGTGCCGTGGGAGACCGCCCTGGGCTGCGTCTTCTTGTCGGGCGTGGCCTTCCTGGTCCTGACCCTGGCCGGGGTGCGCCAGATGATCGTCGGGGCCATCCCCAAGCCGTTGTTCTCGGCCGTCGCCGCGGGCGTGGGCCTGTTCATCGCCTTCATCGGCCTGAAGGAGGCGGGGATCATCGTCGCCCACCCGGCCACCACCGTGGCCCTGGGCGACCTGACCACCCCGACCGCCGCCGTGGCGATCCTGGGCCTGGTGCTGATCGCCGTGCTCCAAGCCTGGCGGGTCAAGGGCGCGATCCTGATCGGCATCCTGCTGACCTCCGCCGCCGGCTGGACCTTGGGCCTGGCCAAGATCGCGCCGGGCGCGTCCAGCCTGACCGACCTGACCGCCACCGCCTTCAAGATGGACATCGCCGGCGCCTTCCACCTTCAAGGCGGTATGGTGCTTGCCATGCTCGAGATCGTCTTCGTCTTCCTGTTCGTCGACCTGTTCGACAATGTCGGCACCCTGGTGGCGGTGACCAAGAAGGCGGGCCTGCAGGCGACCGACGGCTCGATCCCGCGCCTGAACCGCATCCTGCTGGCCGACTCGGTGGCGACCATGGCGGGCGCGGCGGCCGGCACCTCGACCGTGACCAGCTATATCGAGAGCGCCGCAGGCGTCACGGCCGGCGGCCGCACCGGCCTGACGGCGGTGGTCGTGGGCGTGCTCTTCCTGGTCACCCTCTTTTTCGCGCCCCTGGTCCAGGCTATCCCCGCAGCCGCCACGGCTCCGGCCCTGATCCTGGTCGGCGCCTTGATGGTCGGCGCGTTGGTCGACGTCGACTGGGCCGACCCGACCGTGGCCATCCCCGCCTTTCTGACCCTGATCACCATCCCGCTGACCTTCTCGATCGCCAACGGCCTGGCCTTCGGCATCACCAGCTACGCGGTGCTGCGCCTGCTGACCGGCAAGATCGGCAAGGGGGACTGGCTGCTGCTGATCCTGGCGGCGCTGTTCGTCGTCCGCTTCATCTATCTGGCGAAAGGCTGACAAGACCCGTTTGCGCAGGCGCGGCCTTTCGGCTAAGACCGCGCTTCCGCAAGGCGGAAGCACCCGTAGCTCAGCTGGATAGAGCGTTGCCCTCCGAAGGCAAAGGTCACACGTTCGAATCGTGTCGGGTGCGCCACCTCCCAATGAAAATCAGAAGCTCGTCGACGGGCCGGATCAGTTGATCCAGCCGCCGTCGATGATGTGGATCTGGCCGGTGGTGAAGGCCGACTCGTCGCTGGCGAGGTACAGCGCCAGCTGAGCCAGTTCCTCGGGCTTGCCTAGCCGGCCCATGGGCTGACGGGCGGTGAAGGCCTGGCGAGCGGCCTCGTAGTCGCCGGTGTCGGCTAGGCGCTGGTTCAGGGACGGGGTCTCGACCGTGCCCGGACAGATGGCGTTGCAGCGTACGCCCTGGCCGACGAAATCGGCCGCCACGGCCTTGGTCAGCCCGATCACCGCCGCCTTGGTCGCGCCGTAGGCGAAGCGGTTGGGCACGCCTTTGATCGAGCTGGCCACCGACGACATGTTGACGATCGAACCGCCGCCGGCCGCCAGCATGGCCGGCAGGAAGGCGCGGATCATTCGGTACTGGGCCGTGACGTTGAGGTCGGTCGAGAACGCCCAGGCCGCCTCGTCGCAGTCCAGGATCGTGCCGGCGTGGACCACCCCGGCGCAGTTGAACAGCACGTCGATCGGACCGAGCTCGGCGGCCAGGTCCAGGATCGCCCGCGGGTCCAGCACGTCCAGGCGGCGGGTCTCGCAGCCTTGGAGCTCACCGAGCAGGGTTTCGTTGATGTCGGTGGCGATCACCCGCGCGCCCTCGCGGGCGAACAGCTCGGCGCTGGCCTTGCCGATGCCTTGGCCGGCGGCCGTGACGAGGGCGGTCTTGCCGGAAAGTCTTCCCATCTGGCTGACTCGCTAGTTGGCCCGCCCAAGGGGCAGGCAGGCCGGGCCGATCGGGTCGAAGGCCTTGTAGGTGAGGATGAATTCCTGGTGGCCCAGCACCTCGGAGACGGTGCGCTCGCCGCCGGCCACGGCCAGGACCAGGTCATGGATCTCGTCGCCGACCTCATCCAGCGTGCCGCGCCCTTCCATGATCCGCCCGGCGTCGATGTCCATATCGTCGGCCAACTTGCGGTAGGTCTCGGGATTGGCGCAGACCTTGATCACCGGCGAAATGGCTGAGCCGACCACCGAGCCGCGTCCGGTGGTGAACAGGGTCAGATGGGCTCCGCAGGCGATCAGTTCGACGATCTCGGCGTTGTCGGAGATGTTCGGGAAGCCGAACCGCGGCTCGCCGTCGGGCACCACGTCCAGCAGGTAGAGTCCGCCGGCGGGCGGCTGGTCTCCGGGCTTGAGAATCCCGACGATCGGCGCCGACCCTGACTTGGAATAGGCTCCCATCGACTTCTCTTCCTGGGTAGTCAGTCCGCCTTCGGCGTTGCCTGGCGCGAAGCTGCCGTAGCCCATCACGGTGTAGTAGGCCTCGGCCTTCTGGATGCTGCGCTCCAATTCCAGGCCGAGTTCGGGGGTGATCGCCCGGTCGGCCATGATCTTCTCGCAGCCGACGAGCTCGCCGGTCTCTTCGAACAAGCACGCCGCTCCCGCGGCGCCCAGGCGATCGAAGGCGCGACCGACGGCGGGGTTGGCTGTGATGCCGCTGGTTCCGTCCGAACCGCCGCAGATCGTGCCGATCACCAGTTCCGAGACGTCCATGGGCGTCTCGGGCGTCTGGGCCGCGATGGCGCGCAGGCGTCCGACGGCTTCCAGTCCTTTGCCGATGGTGCTCGCGGTGCCGCCGCTCTCCTGGATCACCAGGGTCTCGACCGGGCGGCCACTGGCCTCGATGGTGGCGCGCAGCTGCTCCCGGTTGAAGCTCTCGCAGCCCAGCGAGACCAGCAGCACCCCGCCGACATTGGGGTGCGTGCCGATCGCCTGCATGACCTTCAGCGCGTAGGCGTTGGGATAGCAGCCGGGAAAGCCGATCAGGTGGACATCGGTATCGTCGCTACGGGTGACGATGGCGCGGGCTACGTGGTGGGCGCATTCGACCAGATAGGCCACCGCCACCACGTTGCGGATCCCCTTGCGGCCGTCCGACCGCAGATAGCCTCGCAACGCCTGCGCCATGGTCAGCGTCCTTCCGAACCCGTCGCCTGCCGGGTGTGGCTGGCGATGTAGTCGCTCTTCATGTTGTGCAGATGGATGTGGCCGCCGGCGGCCACGGGGGCGGTGATCGACCCGATCGGCGCGCCGTACTTCCGCACTTTGTCGCCGACCGCCAAGGCGCGGCGAGCCAGCTTGTGGCCGACTCCGACGTCGGCCTCGGTGGTCACCGTCTGGCCGTCAATGATCAGCGCTTGGCCCGCGTGGACCGGGGCACCGAGCACCAGCACGTTGTCGTCGGGATGCAAGAGGATCAGGCTCATCGCGGGTTTCAAGTCCGGCCCGCCGCACGGGGCGTCGGCGCGTCGGGATGCAACAGGCCCTCGGCGCGCAGGTCGTCCCACAGGGCGTCGGGGATGGCGTGCTCGGCCCAGGCCAGGGCCTGGCGCACCTGCTCAGGGCTGGAAAGGCCAGGGATGACGCTGATGACCCGCGGGTGAGCCGATGGAAACCGCAGGGCGGCCGCCGCCAGGGGCGTGGCGTGGGCCGCGCAGACCGTCTCCAATCGGCGGACGCGGTCCAGCACCTCGGCCGAGGCCGGGCCGTAGTTATAGTGCGCGCCAGCCTTTACCCCTTCGACCAGTACGCCGGAATTGAACGGCCCGCCAATGATGATCGACACATCGCGGGCCACGCAACGCGGCAGGAAGCGGTCCAGAGCGGTCTGCTCCAAGAGCGTGTAGCGGCCGGCCAGCAGGAAGACGTCGAAGTCGGCTTCATCCAAGGCCGCGTCGCAGATCTCCCACTCGTTGACGCCCAGGCCGATGGCGTCCACCGCCCCGCCGTCGCGCAGGGCCCGCATGGCCTTGTAGCCGCCGTCGAAGAACTGCCGCCGCCGCATCGCGTCGTCGGCGCCGTGGGTGACAGGGCCGAGGTCGTGGGCCAGCAGGACCTCGACGCGGTCGCGTTTCAGACGCTTCAGACTGGCCTCGAACGAGCGCATGACGCCGTCGTAGGAATAGTCGAACACCGGCTCGAACGGCGCGGCCCCGACGAAGCCGTGGCGCTCGCCCGCCGGGTCGGCCTGCGGCGCCGGCCGCAGCAATCGGCCGACCTTGGTCGAGACCTTGACGTTCGGCGGCAGGATCTCGCCTAGACGCGTTTCGCTGAGGCCGAAGCCGTAGTGTGGGGCGGTGTCGAAGTAGGTCAGGCCGGCGTCTAGAGCGGCCTCGACCGCATCACGCGCCGCCGTGTCGCTCATGGCGGCGTAGAGATTACCGATCCCGCCGGCCCCGAAGCCCAGCGGCGGCAGACCCAGCCGATCGGCCGAGCGGTCGCTGGGAACGGGCAGGGCATCAGCAAGGCTCACTGCGACGAGCCTCCGAGTTCGATCGAGATCTCGTCGGCCGCCGCCTTGATGGCGGCAATCGTGTCGGGCACCGAGATAGCCGTGGGAGTCTCGACATAGGGCGAAGTCAGGGCCGCGGCGACGCCGTCGGGACCGAGGATCGGCGCGGACAGGTCGACCACCAGCCGGGTGACGTCGCTGGGAGCCAGAACATGTTGGTCGGCCCGGGCCTTGCGGGCCCTGGCTTCGAAGGCGGCCCAGGCGGCGGGAGAGACGGTCGGCTCCAGTCGCGCCCGCCATTCCTCCCGCACCGGCTCGGGTTGGAATGCGTAGAGCACCAGGCCCGAGGTCGCCTCGACGATGGCGCGGTGATAGCCGACCCGCACCGAGAAGCCCTGGTTGCCGGGGGCTTCGACCCGCGCCACCACCACCATCTGGGCGGCGCTGGCCACGGCCAGGTGGCAGGACTGGCCGATTGTGTCGGAGAGCCGCCGCATCACGGGCAGGGCGATCTCGAGCACCGTCTTGGTCGGGGCCTGGGCCATGCCCAGCGAGAACAGTTTGTCGGTCAAGACAAGGCCGTCGCCACTCGGCGTGTCGGTGATGTAGCCTCGATGCTGCAGCACCTGGACCATGCGGAACAGTTCGCTGACCGACCGGTTCAGCGCCCCGGCGATCTGGACCATGCCCATCGGCTCGCCTCGCGCCGCTAGCAGCTCGAGGACGTCCAGGCCCTTTTCCAGGGCGGGGGCGCGGTATTTGGAGAGGGTGTCTTCGGACTCGGCCATGGCCCTATATCCGATAGAAGCGGCGACTTGTCCCGCCGAACAGCGCCTCGAGATCGGCGGGGGCGCTCACGCCGCTCAGGGTCTCGGCCAGGGCCAACCAGCCGGCGTAGTCGCCGGCCAGGTCCAGCACCGGCCAGTCGCTGCCCCACATCAGTCTCTGCGGTCCGAACGCCGCGACCAGGTGGTGGACATAGGGCGCCAAGGCGTCGGTCGATTGTTCCGGCGCCGCCTCGGTCAGCAGGCCCGACAGCTTGCACAAGATCTGGGGCAAGGCGGCCAGGGCCTGGATTCCAGCGGCCCAGGCCTCGGCGCCGGCACCAGTGGCGATCGGCGGCTTGGCGCCGTGGTCGATGACAATGTTCAGGTCCGGCCGACGGCGGGCCAGGGTCAGTAGATGCGGCAGGTGGCGGGTCAGGACCAGGGCGTCCAGCGACAGACCGTGAGCGACCATGGCGTCCAGCGCCGGGTCCAGATCTGGCGACGCGATCCAGGCGTCGTCGGCCAGATTCTGCAGCATCGGCCGAAGGCCGCGCAGCTTGGGACGCCGGGCCAGCTCGGCGATGCGGGCCGGGGCGTCCGGCGCCCGCAGATTGGCCCAGCCCACGACGGCCAACACTAGGGGTTCGTCGGCGGCCAGGTCCAGCAGCCAGTCGGTATCGCGATCGTCGGGCTGGGACTGCACCAGCACCGAGCCGGTCAGGCCCAGCGGCGCGCCGATCTCCGACAGGTCGGAAGGGCCGAAGTCGCGGTGGATGGCCACTAGGTCGGGCGTCGGCCAGGAAAAGCCGTTTCGGCCCACGCGCCAGAAGTGCTGGTGGGCGTCGATCAGCATCTGACGATCGCCTTGATGACCCCCGCCGCCGGCTCCATCCAGCCGGGCAGGACTCCAGGCAGTTCGCTGAGCGTGGCGGCGTGGGTGTTCAGGGCCTTAGTCGGCACCTGGCCCGCCCGCATGGCCGCGACCACGGCGTCGAAGTCCTCGGGCGTGGCGTTGCGGCTGCCCAGCAGGGTGGTCTCGCGTTTGTGGAATTCGGGATCGGAGAAGGTGATGTCCGCACCGACCACCGAGATCAGCACATAGGTCCCGCCGTGGCCGACATAGGCGAAGCCGGCCTCCATCGCCTTGGGCGCGCCGGTGGCGTCGAACACCACGTCGAAGAAGTCGCCGCCGGTCAGATCGGCCAGCATCTTGGGCGTGTCGTCGCTCAGCGCGATGATATGATCCGTACAAAGATGATCACGGCAGAAGTCGAGACGATCCTGGCGGCTGTCCAGCGCCGTGACGACGCCGCCCTGCAGCTTGGCGAATAGGGCGGCGGCGATGCCGATCGGTCCGGCGCCGACCACCAGGACCGATTGGCCGGGGGTCATCCGGGCCCGGCGCACGGCGTGGGCTCCGATGGCCAGGAACTCGATCATCGCCGCCTCGTCGAGGGTCACGCCCTCGGCCTTGCGGACGAAGCCGGCCGGTACGGTCAGGTATTCAGCCATGCCGCCGTCGCGATGGACGCCCAGAACCTGGATGTTCATGCAGCAATTGGGCTTGGCCTTGCGGCAGGCGGCGCAGGTCCCGCACGCCATGTAGGGCATGACATAGACCGGATCACCGGGAGCGAGGCCGCTGTCGTCCGGCGCCTGGGCGACCTCGCCCGCCAGTTCGTGGCCCATCACACGCGGATAGGCCAGGAACGGCTGGGTGCCTCGGAAGATGTGCATGTCGGTGCCGCAGACCCCGACGCGTCGCACCCGGATCAGCACCTCGCCTTCCGCCCGTTCGGGGATCGGGCGGCGTTCCAGGACCAGTTCGCCGGGCGCGGCGCAGACCAGGGCGTCCATCATCCTAGTGGGCTCCCGCTGGGGCGGCCTGGAGATCTTCCCGCGCTGTCCGTCCGGCCGTGAAGCCGAACAGTCCGACCACGGCGAAGCAGGCGCAGGGGATCAGGATGGCGAAGTTGATGGCGCTGGCGTCCGACAGTGCGCCCATGGCCGCCGTCAGCACCGCCCCGCCGATGATGCTCATGACCAGGAACGACGACCCGGTCTTCGTCAGAGCGCCCAGCCCCTTCAGCGATCCGGCGAAGATGGTGGGGAACATGATCGACATGAAGACGCTGGTGGCCGCCAAGGCGTAGAGCCCGACCTTTCCGCCCATCAGGGCCGCCACCAGCGTCAGGCCGACATTGATCGCCGCGAACAGGCCCATCAGCTGCGACGGGCGCACTCGGCTCATGGCGGCCGTACCGATGAAGCGTCCGGCCATGAACCCGACCAGGGACCAGGAGAGATAGGCCGCGGCGGTCTTTTCACCCATGCCCGGAATCTCGTGCTGGGCGTAGCGGATCATGTAGCTCCAGACCCCGACCTGGGCGCCGACATAGAAGAACTGGGCCGCCACCCCGAACAGGAAGCGGGGTCGGGCCAGCAGGGCGGGGATGGCCTGGGCGGCGGGCAGGCCGGCCTCGGCCTCGTTGCGATCGGGACGTCCGGCCTGGTGCGGGAACTTGGTCAACGCCACCAGCAGGGCCCAGGCCAGCACCACCCCGGCGATGACCAGATAGGGGGTTTGGGTCGAATGGGCCTCGGCGGTCTGGAAGGCGTCCAACTGGGCCGGCGTCATGGCCGCGAACTGCGCCTTGGTCGGCTCGACGCCCGACAGGATGAACTGACGGCCGACGACCACGGCGGTGATCGAACCCAGCGGGTTGAAGGCCTGGGCGAAGTTCAGGCGCTGCTCGGCCTTGGCCGGATCGCCCAGCACGGTGATCAGCGGATTGGCCGAGGTCTCCAGGAACGCCAGGCCCGAGGCCAGCACGAACAGGGCGGCCAGGAACCATGAGTATTGGCGCACCTCCGCGGCCGGATAGAACAGCAGGGCGCCAAGGCCGAACAGCAGCAGGCCGACGATCACCGCGGCTTTGTAGCCGTAGCGGCGCATCACCATGCTGGCCGGTAGAGCCAGGAAGAAATAGCCGAGATAGAAGGCCATCTGCACCAAGCCCGACTGAAGGTCGTTGAGGAAGAAGGCCTTTTTCAGATGCGGGATCAGCACGTCGTTGAGGTTGTTGGCCACCCCCCACAGGAAGAACAGGGCGACGATCAGGATCAGGGGCGCGAGCGCCGTCCTTTGCGATGGGCTTTTATCCAAGGTGGGTTCCTCCCGTGGGGACGGTTGACCCGCTCCCGTTTGTCTGGAACGAAAGCATCACATGTGATGTACCGCGTCAAATATGAAAATAAAGCGGCGCTCTAGGGAAGGAGATACCGGATGCGGCACTGCCTGGCGCTGGACCTGCACGACGACCCGGAAACGATCGCCGCTTACAAGCGCTGGCACGCGCCTGGCGGGCCGCCCGAGGCGGTGACCCGGTCGATCCGCGCGGCGGGCATCCTGAGCATGGAAATCTGGCTGACCGGGCCCCGCCTCTTCATGATCATGGAAACCGGCCCCGACTTCTCGCCCGAAGCCAAGGCCGCCGCCGACGCCGCCGACCCGGACGTCCAGGCTTGGGAGGCGATGATGGGCGCCCTGCAGAAGACCCTGCCTTGGGCCGCGCCGGGCGAGAAATGGACGCCGGCGGTCCGCATCTACGATCTGGCTGAACAGGGCTCCGGGATCGGGGGAGAAGGCGTTCCGCGGCGGCGGTGATCGTCGAACGCCGTTTCTCCGTTGAAAGCCGGGGTTGGGTCGTGCGGTAATGGGATCGTCCCATCCCCGCCGCACCGACGGAGACTGCTCGCATGTGTGACGACGATATCCACCCGGGTTTGATCCACGATCCCCGCCTGTCGCGCCGGGCGTTCGGCCTGGCCGCCGCCGCCCTGGGCGGCATCGCCGCCACCTCGGCCGGCGCCCAAAGTCCGGTCGTCGAGAAGGACGTCGAGGTCAAGACCCCCGATGGCGTCTCCGATGCCGCCCTTTTCTATCCCGAGGGAAAGGGCAAGTGGCCGGCGGTGCTGATCTGGCCCGACATCCTGAGCCTGCGGCCGGTGTTCCGCGACATGGGCAAGCGCCTGGCGGCGGCCGGCTACGTGGTGCTGGTCCCCAACCTCTATTATCGGGTCAAGAAGGCGCCGGTGATCGACGGGACGTTCGACTTCTCCAAGCCGGCCGATCGTGAAAAGCTGAGCCCGCTGCGGGCCACCGTGACGCCGGAAGGCACTGATCGCGACGCCGTCGCCTATCTCGCCTTCCTCGACGCCCAGCCTCAGACCAACAAGTCCAAGAAGGCCGGCGTCCAGGGCTACTGCATGGGCGGTCCGCTGTCGTTCCGCACCGCCGGGGCGGTACCGAACCGCATCGGCGCGGTGGCCACCTTCCACGGCGGCGGCCTAGTCACCGATCAGCCGACCAGCCCGCACCTGCTGATCCCCAAAACCCACGCCGAATATCTGATCGAGGTCGCCGACAACGATGACAAGCAGGACCCGTCCGTGAAGGACAAGCTGAAGGCCGCCTTCGCCAAGGCCAAGCGCCCGGCCCAGGTCGAGGTCTTCGAGGGCGCGGCCCACGGTTGGACCGTCCAGGGCAGCGCGGTTTACAACGAGCCGGCCGCCGAGAAGGCGTGGGCCAACCTGCTGGCGCTCTACAAGCGCGCCCTGGCCTAGTTCGGCCGACTTCTGGCCCGACCTCTAGCCTTGTCGCGTAACTGTCGTGCGGCAAGGCTAGACGACCCCGCTACTGGTTTATCCGATGGACGCGAGGGGGGCTGCATGACCACGATTGGAAAGCTGACGATCACGGCGGCGCTCCTGCTCGCACCCACCATGGCTTTCGCCGCCCCGGCCGGCCCCGGTTCGGACTTGAAGCTGGAGCGCGTGGTCATGCTGATGCGCCACGGCGTGCGTCCGCCGACCAAGGCCCAGGCCACGCCGGAGGGCACGACCGCCCAGCCCTGGTCCAGCTGGACCACGCCTTATGGCGACCTGACCGCGCATGGCGCGGAAGGCGCGCGGCTGATGGGCGTCTACAACCGGACCTTCCTGGCCTCGCGCGGCCTGCTGCCGCGCGACGGCTGCGCGCCGGCGGGCGAGGTGGTGGTCTGGGCCAGCGGCAAGTCTCGCGCCATCAAGACCGCCGAGGCCTTCACGGCCGGCCTGCAGCCCGGCTGCGGGATCGCTGTGGCCCATCCCGACAGCGAGGACAATGATCCGGTCTTCCACCCGCTGGACAGCGGCGAGAAACTGGACGGGGCCATCGCTCTGAAGGCCGCCCAGCGGATGGAGCCTGGTCTGGCGGCCGAGACTCGCCTGCACGCGGCCGAGTTCGCGATCCTGCAGAAGGTGCTGGGCTGCGATCCGGCCACCAAGGCCGGCTGCGGCGTCGCCCGACGTCCGTCCAGCCTGAAGGCCAATCCGCACGAAGGGCCCGACGTCGAAGGCGCGCTGGCCGTCGCCTCCACCGCCGGTCAGACCGTGCTGCTCGAATATGTCGAGGGCAAGCCGATGGACCAGGTCGGCTGGGGCCGCGCCACGAAGGCGGATATCCAGGCGATGCTGCGCTTCCACACGATCAAGTTCCGCTACGAGGCCCGGCCGGCCTATGTGGCCGAGCGCTACGCCGCTCCGATCGCCAAGCGCATCCTGGCGACGCTGAACGGCGAGGACGGCGCGGGCCGGGTGACCCTGCTGGTCGGCCACGATACCAATATCGCCGCCCTGGGCGGCTTCCTCGACGTCCATTTCACCGCCGCGGACTATCCGCGGGACGACCCGCCGCCCGGCGGGGCCATGGGCTTCGAGTTGCTGAAGGACGCCGGCGGCCGGGCGTTCGTGCGCGGCTTCTACACCGCCCAGACCATGGACCAGCTGCGCGAGCTCCAGCTCCTGACCGTGGCCAATCCGCCGGCCTACGCCTATTTTCCGATCCCCGGCTGTAGCGTCGCGGGCGACGCCACGCTCTGTCCGCTCAAGACCTTCAGCAAGGTCGTCGGGGCCAAGCTGGCGGCGCCGGCCGCGCGCTGAGGTCGGTCAGGCCTGTCCAAGCAGATCGACTTCCGTCACCAGGAAGTCGATCAGCGCCCGCACCCGACTGGGCAGCTGGCCGCCGTGGCCGACATAGACCGCGTGCAGCTCCTCCACGTCGCCGGGATTATAGGTCTCCAGCACCGGGACCAGACGGCCGGCGGCGATGTCGGGGCCGATGTGGAAGTGCGACAGCCGGGCCAGGCCCTGACCGACCAGGACCAGCTGGCGCGAGGTCTCGCCGTCGCCGGCCGTGGCGTCGCCGTGGACCGGCAGGGACAGCCGCTGATCGCCGTCGACGAACGGCCACTTGTCGCAGTGACGCGTGAAGTTGAAGCCGATGCAGTTGTGGTCAGCTAGGTCGCGCGGCGTCGCGGGTGCGCCGTGGCGGGCCAGATAGGCGGGCGAGGCGACCACGGCCATCGGGCTCTCGCCCAGCTTGCGGGCCATCAACTGCGAGGCGCGCATAGGTCCCACCCGGATGGCGACGTCGGTGCGGGCGTCCATGAGGTCCACGACCGTGTCGCTGAGCACGATGTCGAGGACCACCTTCGGATAGGCCGCCGAGAAGCGCGGAACCAGCGGCAGCAGGTGGTGCAGGCCGAACGGCACGTTGGAATTGATCCGCACTCGGCCGCGCGGCGTGGTGCTGGCGGCGACGGCGCTCTCGGCCTCGTCCAGGTCGGCCAGCACCCGCAGGGTCCGCTGGTGGAACAGCTCGCCCTCGGCGGTCAGGGTCAGCTTGCGGGTCGAGCGGTTGATCAGGCGCGCGCCCAGCCGGGCCTCCATCCGGCCGATCAGCTTGCTGACCGCCGAGGGCGTCATCTTCAGTTCCCGGGCGGCGGGGGACAGTCCGCCCAGCTCCACGACGCGGGCGAAGACTTCCATCTCGCCCGAGCGGTTGATCTCCAGCCTGGCCATCTTTGACTTGAACTCACAACTGCGTTTCGTTCATCCAATCTAATTCATAGGGATGATGCGCACCATCTCCGCGGTTCGAAACCTCCGGAGTCCTCTGACCGTGCCCCTCGCCCTCTACGCCCTGACTGTCGGCGCCTTCGGGATCGGCGTCACCGAATTCGTCATCATGGGCCTGCTGATGCAGGTCTCGGCCGACCTCGGCGTCTCGATCCCGCAGGCCGGCCTGCTCATGACCGGCTACGCCCTGGGCGTGTTCGTCGGCGCCCCGATCCTGACGATCGCCACCCGCCGCCTGCCGCGTAAGACCACCCTGCTGGTATTGATGGCTATCTTCACGATCGGCAATGTCGCCGCCGCGTTGGCCCCGACCTACGGCCTGCTGATGGTCGCGCGGATCGTCACGGCCCTGGCTCACGGGACGTTCTTCGGCGTCGGCTCGCTGGTCGCCGTCAGCTTGGTCCCGCCCCAGCGCAAGGCCTCGGCCATCGCCATCATGTTCACCGGCCTGACCCTGGCGACCCTGCTGGGTGTGCCGTTCGGCTCCTGGCTGGGCCTAGCCTTCGGCTGGCGCGCCACCTTCTGGGCCGTGGGCGCGATCGGCCTCCTGGCCTTCGTCGTGCTGGCCGCCCTGGTCCCGCGCGAAAAGGAAGTCGCCGAACCCGCCCCGCTGCGCGAGGAGTTCGCCGTCCTGGCTCGCCCGCAGGTGCAGATGGGCCTGGCCATGACCGTCCTGGGCTTCGGCGGTGTGTTCGCGGTCTTCACCTACATCCAGCCGATCCTGACCGAGCTGGCCGGCTTCTCGAAAGAAGCCGTCTCGCCGATCCTGCTGGTGTTCGGCGCCGGCCTGGTCGGCGGCAACCTGTTGGGCGGACGTTGGGCCGATAAGGCCCTGGCCCCGGCCCTGCTGGGGAGCCTGGCCATCCTGACCCTGGTGCTGGTCGCCTCGGCCTTCGGCTTCCACGATCGGATCGGGGCGGTGGTCGCCGCCTTCGGTCTCGGCGCGGCCGCCTTCGCCACCGTCGCCCCGCTGCAGATGCGGGTCCTGTCGCAGGCCGGCGGCGCGGGCCAGGGCCTGGCCTCCAGTCTCAACATCGCCGCCTTCAACCTGGGGAACGCCTTCGGGGCCTGGCTCGGCGGGGCGGTGATCGCCCACGGCCCGGGCCTGGCCGCCGTGCCCTCGGTCGCCGCCGCCGTGCCTCTGTCGGCCCTTGCCCTGGCCGCCTTCAGCCTCTCCCTTGAGCGCCGCGTTTCCCGCGTCGCCGCCCTCTGATCTCAATAAGGACGTCGGATCATGGAATATCGCCAACTCGGAAAATCGGGTCTGAAGGTCCCAGCCCTCAGCTTCGGCGCGGGCACCTTCGGCGGCAGCGGGCCGCTGTTCAGCCATTGGGGCGACACCGATGCGCGCGAGGCTCGCCGGATCATCGAGATCTGCCTGGAGGACGGGGTCAATCTGTTCGACACCGCCGACGTCTATTCGAACGGCGCCTCGGAGGAGATCCTCGGCGCGGCCCTGGAAGGCGTCCGCGACCAGGCCCTGATCTCGACCAAGCTGGGCCTGCCCACCGGCGGCGGCCCGCTGGACGGCGGGACCTCGCGCCTCCGCCTGGTGCGCGGTGTCGAGGCGGCGTTGAAGCGCTTGCGCACCGACCACATCGACCTGCTGCAACTGCACGCCTTCGACGCCTTCACTCCGGTCGAGGAGGTGCTGTCGGCTCTCGACGACCTCGTGCGGTCCGGCAAGGTCCTCTATGTCGGCGCCTCCAACTTCTCCGGCTGGCAGCTGATGAAGTCGCTGGCCGTCGCCGACGCCCACGGCTGGCCGCGCTATGTCGCCAATCAGGCCTACTATTCGCTGGTCGGGCGCGACTACGAACATGAGCTGATGCCGTTGGGGATCGACCAGGGCGTCGGGGCCTTGGTCTGGAGCCCGCTGGGCTGGGGACGCCTGACCGGCAAGATCCGCCGCGGCCAGCCGCTCCCCGCCGTCAGCCGTTTGCACGAGACCGCCGACATCGGCCCGCCGGTCGATGACGAAAAGCTCTACGCCGTGGTGGACGTCCTGGACGAGATCGCGGCCGAGACCGGCAGGACCTTGCCGCAGATCTCGATCAACTGGCTGCTGCGCCGGCCAACGGTGTCCAGCGTCATCGTCGGGGCTCGCAACGAGGAGCAGTTGCGCCAGAACCTCGGTGCGGTCGGCTGGAGCCTGACTCCGGACCAGGTGGCGCGCCTGGACGCCGTCAGCGCCGTCACGCCGCCCTATCCGCACTATCCCTATTGGCGTGAAGGGGGATTCCAACAGGTGAATCCGCCGCCCGTCTAAGCTTGTCTGAACGCGCTCGGGTTCTTGCACGAATGCGCACGGGCGAAAGGCCACGCCGCGAAATGCGGCGCCGGTCGCAAGCTCCAGCGGCGCCGCGCGGCCAATCGCGCGACGTCGCGTCCGCTTGATTGACCCGTCGGAAGCCGCCGCCTCGCATAGCCCCAAGCAACAGACAAAAGGGGTCGTGCATGCCGGTCAGTCGTCGCAGCTTCATCCACGCCGTCGGGGCCGCCGGAGGGTATTCCGCGGCCTTCACCGCCATGCAGGCCCTGGGCCTGCTGGCTCCGTCCACGGCCTTCGCCGGCGCCCCGCCGGACCTGGCCCAGGGCGGAGGCGGCAAGGGCGCCAAGGTGGTGATCCTGGGCGCGGGCGTGTCGGGCATGGCGGCGGCCTGGGAGCTGGGCAAGGCCGGCTACGACTGCATGATCCTGGAAGCCCGAGCCCGCACTGGCGGCCGGGTCTGGACCGTACGTCGGGGCGACAAGATCGAGATGACCGACGGCTCGCGTCAGGTCTGCGCCTGGGACGAAGGCCAGTACATGAACGCCGGCGCCGCGCGCCTGCCCAGCCACCACCAGATCGTCCTGGGCTACTGTCGCGAGCTGGGCGTGGAGCTGGAGGTCGAGGTCAATTCCAGCCGCAGCGCCTTGCTGCTCAATCCCGAAGCCAACGGCGGCAAACCGATCCGGATGCGCACGGCCATCAACGACACCCGCGGCCACGTCTCCGAACTGCTGGCCAAGGCGATCAACGCCGGCGCCCTGGACCAGGACCTGACCGCCGACGACAAGCAGCGGATGGTCGCCTTCCTCAAGACCTACGGCGATCTGTCGCCCGACCTCTTCTACAAGGGCTCGCAGCGGGCCGGTCTGAAGGTCGAGCCCGGCGCCGGCGACGAGAAGGCCGTGCCCTTCGACCCCATCAGCATGAAGGCCCTGCTGGACGAAGACCTGTGGAGCGGCGTGCTGTTCGAGGAAGTCATCGACATGCAGGCCACCATGTTCCAGCCCAAGGGCGGCATGGACGCGATCCCCCACGCTTTCGCCAAGGCGCTGGGCCCCAAGATCATCAAGCGCCAGTGCGAGGTCCGCCAGATCCGCAAGACCGCGAAGGGCGTGAAGATCGCCTATCACGATAAGGTCGCGAACCAGGACCTGACAATCGAGGCCGACTACTGCATCTCGACCATCCCCCTGCCGGTGCTGGCCAAGATCGACGCCGATTTCAGCCCCGCCTACAAGGCCGCCATCGCCCGCACGCCCTATCGCGACAGCATCAAGATCGGCTGGCAGGCCCCGCGCTTCTGGGAAGGTCCGAAGTACCAGATCTACGGTGGTCTTTCGTTCGTGAAGGGACCCAGCAACATGGTCTGGTATCCCAGCTACGGCCTGCATTCGAAGACCGGTGTCCTGCTGGGTGCCTATGCCGGCGGCAAGCAGGCGGACGAGCTGGCCAAGATGCCGCGCGCCGCCCAGATCGAGCACACCCGCAAGGTTATCGAGGCCATGCACCCGGGCTGCGGCCAGCTGTTGGAGAAGCCCATGCAGGTGCAGTGGGCGGCCGTGCCCTACAACCTCGGCATCGGGGTGGGCTGGGCCAGCGACGACGAGCCCGACTATCACCTGTTGGGCCAGCCCGACGGGCCGATCCACTTCGCCGGCGAGTATCTCAGCCACGTCGGCGCCTGGCAGGAGGGGGCGATCCGCGCCGCCCACCGGGCCATCGTCATGCTGGACGCCCAGCACCGGAAGGGCCGTCCGGTGACGGCTCAGCGGGTCATCTGATTCACATTATCTGTATACGGAATATCAGACCGCGCCGGTCTTCATCAGGGCGGCGCGGGAGGGCAGGAGCTGGGCCATAAAGGGCAGCAGGGCCGCGCCCATGGCCGCTCCGTCGGCCGAGGTCGCGGCCCGCTCGACCCGCGCCAGGGCCGGCACGTCGACGATCGCCGCCAGGCGGTCGTTGACCGCCGTCACCAGCCGGTCGAGCAGGTCGGTCGGCAGGCGGCCGCCGACATAGATGGCCTGCGGATTGACCAGGCAGCTGATCGAAACGAACGGCTGGACCAGCAGCTTGGCCGATAGGGCGATCCAGTCCTCGACCAGGGCCTGGCCTTGCGGCGTCAGCTCGCCCAGCTGGTCGGGGCGGGTCACCACGATGCCGCCGGCCTCCAGATGCGCGTAGAGGGCCGACAGCGAGACCACCTCCTGCAGCGCCCGGGCCGGGGTTTCGGGCGAGGCGATCGGCAGGAAGCCGATCTCGCCGCTTCGGCCTTGGGCTCCGCGGAAATAGTCGCCCTCGATCACCAGACCGCCGCCCAGACCCGACGACACCAGGACGTAGAAGAAGCTAGGTCGGCGCAGGCCGTGGCCGAACTGCAGCTCGCCCAGGGCCGCGGCGGCGGCGTCGTTCTCCAGGAACACCGGCAGCGCTTGGGGCAGAATGTCTCCCATCAGCTTGCCGATGTCGGCCGTGCTCCAGACGTCGTAGTCCCCGGGACGATGCGGCAGGTCCACCCGGCCCAGGTCGTCGGGCAGGGCCACGCCGATTCCCGACAGGCGCGGCGGCGCGCCCTTCCAGGCGGCAAGCATCTTGCGGATCTGGGCCTTGCAGAACTTGGCGACGTCGGCGGGCAGGGGGAACTCGATCTCCTGGCTGGCCCGGGCCCGCACAGCGCCCAGCAGGTCCAACATCACCACGGTGATGTGGTCGCGGTCGATGTTCACCCCGATCGACAGGCAACCGTCGGGGTTGATCGTCAGGTTCATGGCGGGCTGGCCGCGCGCGCCCTGGACACGGCCGGCCTCCAGGATGAGGCCGTCGTCGAGCAGCCGCTTGGTGATGTTGGCCACGGCCGGCGGGGTCAGGCCGGTGATCTGGGCCAGGGTCACGCGGGTGATCGGGCCGCCCACCCGGATGGCCTGCAGGATGACCCGCTGATTGTGATCGCCGACCCGCTCCAGATTGGCCCCGGAAAGGCTGGCGCCGGCGGTGCGCTTCCGGTTCGATTTCCGAGAAAGTTCCAGGGACGGCATGCGGCGACCTTCGGCGAGACGCCCCTAGTAACATCGTGGCTGGCGATGGCGATAGCGGCGCTGCTTTCCAATAACGTAATTTGCTTTCTTTATTCTCCTGCGCCGACTATGACGCAAATTGAAGCGCGCTGCGGCGTCGCTACGACAGGCTCGCGAACGAGCCGCTGGAGGAAACGGGTTTGATTCAAGTCGGCGTTGATTTTGGCGGCACGAAGATCGAGGCCGCCGCCTTATCGCCTGACGGCCGGTTCCTGGCTCGCGTGCGCGTCCCCAATCCCGGTTCCTATGACGCGGCCATTGTCGCGGTCCGCGACCTGATCGCTCAGGCCGAGCACGAGGCCGGCGGGCGCGGTTCGATCGGCGTCGGGGCGCCGGGCTCGATCTCGCCGCGCACCGGCGTGATGCGCAACGCCAACTCCACCTGGTTGAACGGCCGCCGGTTCCGCGAGGATCTCGAGGCGGGGCTGGGGCGTCCCGTGCGCTTGGCCAATGACGCCAACTGCTTGGCCCTGTCGGAGGCTGTCGACGGCGCGGCCGCCGGTCTGGCGGGCGTGTTCGCCGTGATCATCGGCACCGGCTGCGGCGGCGGCCTGGCCTTCGACGGCAAGCTGGTCGAGGGCGCCAACGGCGTGGCCGGCGAGTGGGGCCACATCCCTCTGCCTTGGCCTAAGGCCGAGGAGTCGCCGGGGCCGGCCTGCTGGTGCGGCCGTCACGGCTGTCTGGAGACCTGGATTTCGGGCACGGGTTTTCGGCGCGACCACGCCGAGCGCACGGGCCAGTCCCTGACCGGACAGGAGATCGTCGCCGCCGCCCGGGCCGGCGACGCCGGGGCCGTCGCAAGCTTCGACCGCTATCTGGACCGCCTGGGCCGGGGCCTGGCGGTGATCGCCGACATCGTCGATCCGGACGCCTTCGTGTTCGGGGGCGGCATGTCGAACGTGGCCGAGCTCTATGAGCGCCTGCCGGCCTTCGTTGAGCCGCACGTGTTCTCCGACGGCTGGAGCGCCCGGCTGGCCCCGGCCAAGTGGGGCGACTCTTCGGGCGTGCGCGGCGCGGCCCGCCTGTGGACCCAGGCCGAAGCGGCGGCCGCCCTGCCGTGATCTGAGCGGCGCGGATCCAGACGAAGCGGCCCGAAAGAGGCCGGATCGAGGAGGAAGACATGACGACCGAGTTCATCCGACTTCGCCTGTCCGTACTGGCGACCTGCGTGGCCCTGGTCGCCGCTCCGGTCTACGCTCAGTCCGTCTACGGCCCTTACAACGCCGACCTCCCGCGCGGTGGGGACGGTCTATCGAAGTCCCTGTCGGGCGCCTCTCTGCCGGCGGACGGACCGTGGTCGTTGCAGGGCTGGATCTTGCCGGCGACGGCGTCCCCGGGGCGTGTCGTGGTGGCCGGGGTTGGCGATCCGGTGAGCGGCGGACGATTCCTGGTGCTGGAGAATGGAGTCCCCGCCGTGGTGGTCGGCTCGGCGGTCGTGAAGGGGCCCGCCGTCCTGAGAACCGGGGGCTGGACCCACGTGGCGGCGGTGTCGGACGGGACCAGGGTCGCGCTCTATGTCGACGGCGCCAAGGCGGCCGAAGGGCCTGCGGGGCCGTTCGCCTCGGCCGCGACCGTTCAGCTGGGCCCGCGTCACCTGAGCGCGCCGTTCGGCGGCAAGGTCGCCGGCTTCACCGCTCAGACGGGCGCCCTGACGCCCGCCGAGCTGAAGGTCCTGGCGAGGACCAGGCCCGACCCCGCCCTGACGGTCTACGAGCCCGGCAGCCCAACCTGGCCGGTGCAAGTGCGCCAGATGTACGGCCAGGTCACCCCGCAGGACGCCTGGACTCGGCCCAGGACCAAAGCCCCATTCTCCAAGCCCGTGGCCGTCGCGCCCTATGCCGGTCCTGCCCTGATCGCCGCGCCCGCCTCGGAAGGCGCCGCCGCCTGGATCCTGAAGCGTTGGTCGCTTGTCGAAGCCCCGAAAGTCAGAGATGGCGGGACAGCGCTGTCGAAGCCCGGATACGATGCGAAAGCCTGGTACGCGGCCACCGTGCCCGGCACCGTGCTGACCACCCTGGTCGATCGCGGCGTCTATCCGGACCCCGATTATGGCCTCAACAACACCGTCATCCCCGAAAGCCTGAACAAGCAGGACTACTGGTACCGCACCGAGTTCACCGCGCCGTCGGGGCAGGAGGGCCGTTACCAACAACTGGTGTTCAAGGGCGTCAACTACGCCGCCGAGGTATGGCTGAACGGCGAGAGGCTGGGCGCGCTGAAGGGCGCCTTCGCGCGGGGCCGGTTCGACGTCACCGGCAAGCTCAAGCCGGGCGCCAACGCCCTGGCGGTCAAGGTCTCGCCGCCGCCGCATCCGGGCCTGGCCCACGAGGAGAGCCTGACCGCCGGGGTAGGTGAGAACGGCGGCATGCAGGCTCTGGACGGCCCGACCTTCATCGCCAGCGAGGGCTGGGACTGGATTCCCAGCGTCCGCGACCGCAACACGGGCCTCTGGCAGGACGTGGTGTTGGCCTCGACGGGTCCGGTGCGGATCGGCGACACCCACGTCGTCACCACGCTTCCTAAGGCGGACAACAGTGTCGCCGACGTCGAGATAACCGTTCCGGTCGAGAACCTGACCGGCGCGCCGGTCCAGGCCTCGGTGCGGGCCGCCTTTAACGATGTCGCGGTGGAGAAGACCGCCACGCTCGCTCCCGGCAAGACCGAGATAGTGTTCAAGCCCGTCGACTTCCCGCAGCTGTCGATCAGGAATCCCAAGCTGTGGTGGCCCAACGGCTACGGCCAGCAGACCCTGTACGGCATGCGCGTGCTGGCAGATGTCGGCGGCAAGAGCAGCGACCAGAAGGACAGCCGCATCGGCCTGCGTCAGATGACCTACGAGCTGTCGCTGATGGATTCGCACGGCGAGCTGCGTCGGGTCGAGGTCGACTTCTCCAAGGCCCGCCAGCTGGGCCAGGACGTCACCGACGGCAGCCACGAAGGCGTCCGCAAGGTCGCCGACGGCTGGGCCACGTCCCTGACCAAGGAGGGCGAGACCTCGCCGGCCGTGAAGGATGTCCCCGACAACGGCCTGACGCCCTATCTGGTCCTCAAGGTCAACGGGGTGAAGATCGCCGCGCGGGGCGGCAACTGGGGTACCGACGACTGGCGCAAGCGGGTGTCGCGCGAGCGGCTGGAGCCCTATTTCCGCCTGCACAAAAACGCCCACCTCAACACCATCCGCAACTGGGTGGGCCAGAACACCGAGGACGTCTTCTACGACCTGGCCGACGAGTACGGCCTGCTGGTGCTGAACGACTTCTGGGCCTCGACCCAGGACTACCAGCTGGAACCGCAGGACGTACCGCTGTTCCTGGCCAACGCCGCGGACGTGATCAGTCGCTACCGCAACCACCCCTCGATCGCCCTGTGGTTCGGCCGCAACGAGGGCGTACCGCAGCCGATCCTCAACGAGGGTCTGGAAAGGCTGGTCCACGACCTGGACGGCACGCGCTGGTACACCGGCAGCTCCAACCGCGTGAACCTGCAGAACAGCGGACCGTACAACTACCGGGAGCCCGAGACCTATTTCACCGAGCACGCCAAGGGCTTCTCGGTGGAGGTCGGCACGCCCTCGTTCCCGACCCTGGAGGCGTTCGAAGCGGCCGTGCCCGCCGCCGACCGCTGGCCGATCAGTGACGTCTGGGCCTATCACGACTGGCATCCCACCGGGAACGGCGCGACCAAGACCTTCATCGACGCCATGACCGCCAAGCTGGGCGCGCCGACCAGCCTCGAGGACTTCGAGCGCAAGGCCCAACTGATGAACTACGAGACCCATCGGGCGATCTTCGAGGGCATGAACCAGGAGCTGTGGACCAAGTCGTCCGGTCGCTTGCTGTGGATGACCCAGCCGGCCTGGCCCTCGACCATGTGGCAGATCCTCAGCCACGACTACGACACCCACGCCTCGTATTACGGGACCCAGAAGGCGGCCGAACCGGTCCACGTCCAGATGAG
This sequence comes from Caulobacter sp., assembly GCA_017744495.1. GTDB lineage: Bacteria > Pseudomonadota > Alphaproteobacteria > Caulobacterales > Caulobacteraceae > Caulobacter. The sequence continues at coordinate 34,580 of JAGIBE010000122.1, forward strand.
CCTGGCCGACCGTCGGCTGGCGGTGGTCAATAACGGTCTGACGCCGATCATCGGGGCGTCCTTGCGGGCCCGGGTCTTGGGGCTGGACGGCAAGGTCCTGGCCGACCACACCTCGCGGATCGACGCCGGCGCGGACAGCACGACCCTGGGCGAGACGCTGGACCTGTCGGGTTCGCTGGGTCAGGGCGCGGCGATCGTGCGCCTGGACCTGGCGGCCGCCGACGGGGCGGCGTTGTCCAGCAACCTCTACTGGCTGGCCAAGGACGCCGAGGGCGAGCGCCAACTGTCGGCCATGGCGGCTCAACCCGTCTCGATCGCGGCCGCCTTGTCGGCCTCCGGCGCCGAAACGGCGGTGACGGTGGCCCTGGCCAACACCGGCGCGGCTCCAGCCCTGAACGGCAAGCTGACCCTGATCGACGCCAAAGGCGAACGCATCCTGCCGGCCTACTACGCCGACAACTACGTCTCGCTGCTGCCGGGCGAGAAGCGGACGGTCGAGGTCAGATATCCCGGCCCGGCGCGGCCCGGCGCCAAGATCGAGCTGCGCGGCTGGAACGTCACCCCGGCGGTCGCGACCATCAGGGAGGCCCGCTGATGCTGGATCGTCGCACTTTGTTGGCGGCCGGGCTGGCCGCGCCCAGTCTCGCCCTGGCCCAGACGACCTCGGCTCCGTCTGCCCCGACATGGCCCAGCGACGAGGAGCGACTGCGCACCGATTGGCCGTTCCTGCAGCGCTACAGGACCGAAAACGCCGCCGACCGCGATCTGCCGCTCGCCGCTCGCCGGGTGGTCTTCATCGGCGACTCGATCACTCAGGGCTGGCGCGACTCCCATCCCGCATTCTTCTCCGACAACGGCTTCCTGGGTCGAGGCGTCAGCGGCCAGGTGACGGCCCAGATGCTGGTGCGGTTCTGGTCCGACGTGGTGGCTCTGAAGCCGGCCGCTGTGCACATCCTGGCCGGGATCAACGACATCGCCCAGAACGCCGGGCCCTATGATCCGGTCGCCACCCAGGCCAACCTTCAGGCCATGACCGCCCTGGCCCAGGCCAACGGGATCGCGGTGATTCTGTCGACGGTCCTGCCGGCGGCCGAATTCCCCTGGAGGCCTGGACTGGGCCCACCGGCCAAGGTCCGGACCCTGAACGACTGGCTGCGGGTCTACGCGGCCCAGCGTGGCGCGGTCCTGGCTGACTACACCCGCGTGATGGACGACGGTGCAGGCGGCATGAAGCCGGGCTTGGCCTATGACGGCGTGCACCCGACTCGCGAAGGTTACGCCGTCATGGAGCCTGTGGTCCTGGCCGCCATCGCTCAGGCCCTGAGCCGCCCCCGTATCGGGCGGCCACGCTGAACGTGACCTGAAAGCCGCATAACGAAAATCAGTTTCTGAATTTCCGCCCAGATTTGACAGCGCTGTTGACAGCGCTGTCTGTTCTCCATAGGTTGAGGCTACCGGCACTGAAAAATAAGCCGGAAATCCACGGGAGGATGCGCACGCATCCCTCAAACTTCGCGTCTTGGCTCGATCGGCACAGCTGATCGAGAACGAGAACTGCTGCCGCACATCAGGGGAATGCACAATGACTACAAAGTCTTATCGATCACGCACGGCTTTGCTCGGCGCGGCTTCGGCCATGGTGCTGCTGAGCGCCGGTCAGGCCTTCGCTCAGGCCGCACCCGCCAAGACCGAGGAACCATCTGAGGTTGACGCGGTCGTGGTCACGGGTTTCCGGGCTTCGCTGGCCAACGCCCTGAGCCTTAAGAAGAACTCGGATCAGATCATCGAGTCGATCACGGCCGAGGACATGGGCAAGTTCCCGGACCAGAACATCGCCGAGTCGCTGCAGCGCTTGCCGGGCGTGCAGATCGACCGCGAGAACGGCCAGGGCACCAAGGTCCGCATCCGGGGCCTCGACCAGAACATCACCTTGCTGAACAGCGACACCTTCCTGTCGGGTCTCGAAGCCTTCCGCCTGGGCGAAGGCAACCTCAAGCAGACCAATTCGCTGGAAGGTATCCCGTCCAACCTGCTGGCCGGCGTCGACGTGATCAAGTCCCCTCAGGTCGACCAACTTGCCGGCGCCTTGGGCGGTACGGTCAATCTGAAGACCCGCAAAGCGCTGGACATGAAGGACGACTTGACCCTGGCGCTGGACGTCGCGGGCAACCAGGGCTCGACCGACGGCAAGCTGAAGCCGAACCTCTCGGCGGTGGTCGGCTACAAGATCACGCCCGACTTCGGTCTGCTGGGCAGCTTCACCTATGACGAAAACTGGATCGACACCGAAGTGCTCAGCGGAGAGAACCGCGGCGGCTGGGCGTATCTGAACCGCCCCACCGCGACGGGCAACAACCAGGTCCAGACGGGCACGACCAATATCTGGTCGCCGGAATACCGCTACAGCAACAACCGTCACCAGGAGCGTAAGCGCACCGCCTTCTCGCTGAACGCCGACTGGAACGTCTCCGACACCGTGACCCTGTCGGCAGACTGGTTTCACTCGGATCTGAAGATCTTCACGGGCGAGCATTCGCTGAAGTGGGCCTACGCCAACGAAAACGCGATGTACAACTCGCAGGGCCTGGTGAAGAGCAGCAACGACGTGCTGCAGTCGGGCACGGTCACGGCCAACTCGTCGGAAGGCGACACCTTCGCCAAGAACGCCAAGGCCAAGACCGACAACGTGCAGTTCGCCCTCGATTGGAAGGGGACCGAGCGCTGGAGCGGCGAGGCGCGCGCCGCCTGGTCGAAGACCGACTACAAGTCCACCTCGGGCCAGGTCGACACGCGCTATACGCAGTACACGGTGCGTGACGGAATCGCGGGCTTCGCGCCGAACTCCACCGCCCCAGCCACGGCGACCTACAGCTTCACCAACGGCGCCTATCCGATGTTCACGCCGGCGGCCAACCTGGCTACGGCGATGACGACGCCGAGCTCGGTGTTCTTCAAGTCGCACTGGGCGTTCGGCGATAAGTCCAAGCTGGACGACAAGGCCATTACCGGCGACCTGCACTACCGTCCCGAGTTCGGCGAAGGTGCCAACATGCTGCTCAGCGCCGGGCTGCGTTATTCGGAAAACAAGGTCACCTCCGACTACGGTCGCTACCTGGCCGACCTGTCGAGCAAGGGTGAGCTGCCGGCCAGCGCCCAGGGCACGACCGACCACGGCGTGTTCGTCGACTGGACGCCGCTGGGCTACTTCATGGACGGCGCCATCGGCCTGAAAAAGTGCGACATCGCCTTCTACGGCTGTTCGCGCTTCGGCAACTCGGTCGCCGTGAACACGCCGTACCAGACCGCCGCCACGGCCCCGAACCGCGCGGTCACCGACAACGTCCACGGTGTGAACGCGATCTTCCAGGACTACGGGCAGATGAAGAACCCGGCGAACTGGATTCAGGCGCTGTATCCATCGACCAAGTTCGCTTGGTACCGCGACCCGATCGAGTCCTTCAAAATCAAGGATGAGACGACTTCGGGTTATGTGATGGCGGACCTGGGCGACGACGGCTACCACATCAACGCCGGCGTCCGCGTGGTGCACACCAAATTGGTCATCGACTCGTCCAACACGCCGGTCACGCCGCTGTGGTGGGGCACCGACAGCTGGAACGGCATCCTGAAGAATCCGGACACGGCCCGGACCGTGCGCGAGTACACGGATGTCCTGCCGCAGATCAACGCCGTGTTCAACGTCACTGATCAGGACAAGGTGCGGGCCAGCGCCGCGCGCGTCGTGGCCGCCCAGAACCTGTTCGATCTGGGCCAGGGCGCGTCGTACAACTTCACCCGCTCGTCCACCCCGGGGCCGAACTTCGACAAGTTCCTCTACACCAACGGCAGTGGCGGCAACCCGAACCTCGACCCGTTCCGCGCGTCGCAGTTCGACCTGGCCTGGGAGCACTATTTCGGCAGCCAGGGCCTGATCTCGGCCGGCGTCTTCTACAAAACGATCGACTCGTTCATCGTCCCCGAGACCTTCCCGGTGACGATCAAGGACCAGTCGGTGGCCGGCGCCACCACCGGCACCTTCAACTCAGTGGTCAACGGCGAGGGCGGCTCGATCAAGGGTCTGGAAGCCCAGGCGCAATACGCGTTCGAGAACGGGTTCGGCTTCACGGCCAACTACACCTATTCGGACTCCAAATCGCCCGAGTTCACCGACTTCTCAGACAACCTGCCGATCCCAGGGGTGTCCAAGCACGCCTTCAACGTCCAGGGCTATTTCGAGCGGGGGCCGTTCTCGACCCGCCTGTCCTACGCCTGGCGTGACAAGGCCTATCTGGGCCGCTTCAGCTTCGGCGCCGACCCCGACCTGCACCGGCTGGGCATCTACAATGAGGCCTACGGCCAACTGGACGGCCAGGTCGCCTACGACGTCACCGAGGATCTGAAGGTTACGCTGGAAGGCTCCAACCTGACCAAGGAGGACAACAAGGCCTACCTGCAGTTCTCGGAGCTGCCGTTCCGTTTCGTGTCGGGCGATCGGCGCGTAACGTTCGGTCTCCGCTACCGCTTCGGCCGCTAGCACCGGGGCAAGGCGCGGCCATGGTTCCCGGTGGGCCATGGCCGCCGCCCTTGAGCGCCGCCGTCGCCCGGCTCAAGATCGCCGGGCGACGGAGCGTCATCAGGCTGGAGGGACGGCGAGATGTCGGACGAGCATTGGATCCAGACCATCGTCATCGTCGGAGGCGGAAGCGCCGGATGGATGACCGCCGCGGCCCTGGCGCGGGGCCTGGACCGCCGCTACTGCATCCGGGTCGTGGAATCCCAGGACATTGGGGTGGTCGGCGTCGGTGAAGCCACGATCCCGCCAATCCGTCTGTTCAACGCCATGCTGGGCCTCGACGAGGCCGAGTTCATGCGTGAGACCCAGGCCACCTACAAGCTGGGCATCCGGTTCCGCGACTGGGGCGCGGTGGGTCAGGACTATTTCCATCCGTTCGGCGTCTACGGCCTCAACGCCGAACTCGGTCATTTCTTCCAGTACTGGCTGAAGCTGAACCAGGAGGGGCCCCATCAAGAAGGGGGTGCCCTCGCCCTGTCCGACTATTCGCTGTGCGCCCAGGCCGCCAAGGCGGGCCGGTTCGACCGGCAGAGCGACGATCCGCGCGACCCGATGTCGACCTTCGGTTTCGCCTATCATTTCGACACCATACTCTACGGCCAGTATCTGCGCCGCTTCGCCCAGAAGCTGGGCGTGGCCCGCACCGAGGGCGAGGTTGTCCAGGTTGACCAGAATGCCGAGACCGGCTTCGTCACCGCGTTGCGGCTGAAGTCCGGCCAGGTCGTAGAAGGCGATCTCTTCATCGACTGCTCGGGCTTCCGAGGCCTGCTGATCGAGCAGACGCTCAAGGCCGGCTACGAAGACTGGTCGGACCTGCTGCCGATGGACCGCGCGGCCGCCGCGCCCTGCGCCCTGAAGGGGCCGCTGTCGCCCTACACCACCTCGACGGCTCGCGAGGCCGGCTGGCAGTGGCGAATCCCGCTGCAACACCGGGTGGGCAACGGCTACGTCTATTCCAGCCGTTTCATTTCCGATGACGACGCGGTCGCCGCCCTGACGGCCAATCTCGAGAACGCGCCCCTGGCCGAGGCGCGCCTGCTGCGGTTCAACACCGGTCGTCGCCGCAAGATGTGGGACAAGAACGTTGTCGCCATCGGCCTCTCCAGCGGCTTCATGGAGCCCCTGGAGTCCACCAGCATCCATCTGGTCCAGGCCAGCATCAACAAGCTGCTTCAGCACTTCCCCGACCGGTCGTTCGCCCCGGCCAACCGCGATGTCTACAACCGCCGCATCGCCACCGACATGGAGACGATCCGCGACTTCCTGGTGCTGCACTACAAGGCCACCGCCCGCGACGACGCGGCCCTGTGGTCGTATGTGCGCGGGATGGCGATCCCTGACTCCCTGGCCGAGCGCATCGCCCTGTTCGAGGAACGCGGCCAGCTGGTCATTCATCCCGACGAGATGTTCACGCCGACCTCGTGGCTGGCGGTGCTGCTGGGGCAGGGCGTTCGACCCAGATCCTACTCGCCGCTGGTGGCGGGCCAGGACAGTCGGGCGATCGCCGACGGCTTCCGCAATATGAAGGCCCTGATCGCCCGCCGCGTCGAGGCCATGCCCAACCACGCGGACTATCTCAAACACCACGGCATGTGGGCTGCGCAGGCCGCGATGGCCTAATGCGGCCGACGCCAAGGTCTTTCTCAACCGTCAGGGGTTAAAGCCAAGGTACCGCTATCAAAATGTCTGGACAGCGCTGTCAATCCATGGTGCAGTCAAGGTCGTAGTGAAGGGGCGTCAGACCCCGTGCAGGGAAGGGAACACTTGAAACCCGCGCGCCCGGCAGCGGCGAGCGGTGTCCATCGAAATCCTATCCGTCCCGTTCCAGCGCCGATCCGTCGGCGGGGACGACACGCCGCCGTCAGACCCCTCCGGCGCCGGCGCGACTGGATCCCCTTCATCGGGGGCTCTCCAAACTCCGGCGCGACGATGTTCTCCCCGTCGCGCCGGTTCTTTGCCGCGCAATTTCCGCCCGCGCCCAAGTCGCCCGGGCTGCTTCTCGAAGGTGTTGAATGACCGTTTCGCCCCGTCGCCTGCTGATTTCGGCCCTTGTCGCCTCGACCGGTCTGGCGGGTGCGACGGCCCTAGCGCAGTCGACTTCGGCCCAGTCGAGTTCGTCCGCGATCGCCCATCCCGACCGGTGGCCCGCCGCGGCCAGTCCGGCGGCGATCACCGACGCCAAGACCGAGGCCTTCATCACCCGATTGATGGCCAAGATGAGCGTCGAGGAGAAGGTCGGCCAGACCATCCAGGGCGACATCGCCTCGATGACCCCGGCTGATCTGGAGAAATATCCGCTGGGTTCGATCCTGGCCGGCGGCAACTCGGCCCCCGGCGGCGACGACCGCGCCCCGCCGAAGGCCTGGATCGACCTGGTCGACGTCTATCGCAAGGAGGCCCTGGCCGCCCGGCCGGGCCACACCCCGATCCCGATCCTGTTCGGCATCGATGCCGTGCACGGCCACAACAACATCGTCGGGGCCACGATCTTCCCGCATAACATCGGCCTGGGCGCCATGCGCGACCCGGCCCTGATCCGCCGTATCGGCCAGGCCACGGCCGAGGAAGTGGCGGTGGTCGGCGGCGACTGGACCTTCGGTCCGACGGTGGCCGTGCCCCGCGATGATCGCTGGGGCCGCAGCTACGAGGGCTACGCCGAGGACCCCGAGGTGGTGAAGTCCTATTCGGGGCCTATGACCCTGGGCCTGCAGGGCGAGTTGAAGCCCGGCCAGACTCTGGGCGCGGGCCACATCGCCGGCTCGGCCAAACACTTTCTCGCCGACGGCGGCACCGAAGGCGGCAAGGATCAGGGCGACGCGGTGATCTCCGAGCAGGAGCTGGTCGCCATCCACGCCCAGGGCTATCCACCCAGCATCGACGCCGGCATCCTGACGGTGATGGCCTCGTTCTCCAGCTGGAACGGCCAGAAGATCACCGGCAACAAGACGTTGCTGACCGACGTGCTGAAGGGCCGGATGGGCTTCCAGGGTTTCGTGGTCAGCGATTGGAACGCTCACGGACAATTGCCCGGCTGCACCAACACCAGCTGCCCCCAGGCGATGAACGCGGGTCTGGACATGTACATGGCCCCCGACAGCTGGAAGGGCCTCTACGACAATACCCTGGCCCAGGTGAAGTCGGGCGAGATCCCCATGGCGCGGCTGGACGACGCCGTGCGCCGCATCCTGCGGGTCAAGGTCAAGACCGGGCTGTTCGAGCGCACGGCGCCGACCGTCCAGGGCAAGCTGGACCGTCTAGGCGCGGCCGATCACCGGGCCATCGCTCGCGAGGCCGTGGCCAAGTCGCTGGTGCTGCTGAAGAACGACGGCGTCCTGCCGGTCAAGCCGGGCGCCAAAGTGCTGGTGGCCGGCGCCGCCGACGACATCGGCAAGGCCTCGGGCGGCTGGACCCTGACCTGGCAGGGTACGGGCAACAAGAACAGCGACTTCCCACACGGCCAATCGATCTGGGGCGGGATCGAGCAGGCGGTGAAGGCGGCCGGCGGCCAGGCTGAACTGGCGGCCGACGGCGCCTTCAAGACCAAGCCCGACGTCGCCATCGTCGTCTTCGGCGAGGATCCCTACGCCGAGTTCCAGGGCGACGTGGCCCATCTCGGCTACCAGCTGGGCGACAAGACCGATCTGGCTCTGCTCAAGAAACTGAAAGCCCAGGGCATCCCGGTCGTCTCCGTGTTCCTGTCGGGCCGCCCGCTGTGGGTGAACCCCGAGATCAACGCCTCGGACGCCTTCGTCGCGGCCTGGCTGCCGGGCAGCGAAGGCGGCGGCGTCGCCGACGTGCTGGTGGCCGGCAAGGACGGCAAGCCGGCCCGCGACTTCCAGGGCAAGCTGGGCTTCTCCTGGCCCAAGCGCGCCGATCAAGGGCCGTTGAACCGCGGCCAGCCCAGCTACGACCCGCAGTTCGCCTACGGTTACGGCCTCAGCTACGCCAAGCCTGGTCAGGTTGGAACCCTCTCTGAGGATGCGGGCAATGTCGCCGCCGCCGGCAGCATCGACCGCTATTTCGTCGACGGCCGTCTGCCCGCGCCGTGGCGGATGGACTTCCTGGGGGCGGGCTCGGTCAAGACGATCGACGCCGGCGCCCAGGAGAACGCCCGCCAGATCGCCTGGACCGGCCAGGGGATGTTGGCCATCCACGGACCGGCCATCGACCTGTCGCGCCAGACGACCGGCGACATGGCCGTGCAGGTCCGCTACCGGATCGACGCCGCCCCGACGGCCCCGGTGACCATGAGCATCGGCTGCGCCGACGACGCCTCGTGCGCCGGCACGCTGGACGTTTCCAGCCTGGTCAAGGCCGCCAAGCCGGGCGAGTGGCGCAGCGCGAAGATCAAGCTGTCCTGCTTCCAGGCCGTCGGCGCGAAGATGGACCACGTCACCGCGCCGTTCGTGATCGGCACGACCGCGCCGTTCGGCGTCACCCTGACCGAGGTGCGCTTGGCCTCCAACGAGGGCGACGCGATCTGTCCGAAGTAGGTTCGGGCAAGGTTTGAGGAGGTCAGGCCCAATCCCGGGTCTGGCTCGGTCTGGGCGGACTTGGCTATAGTGACGCCATGTCCCGCACCACGCCCGCCACCCAGACCCTGATCAAGGCCGGGGTCGAATTCACCGTCCACGCCTACGACTACGATCCGGACGCCGACAGCATCGGCCTGGCGGCTGCGGCGGCGCTAGGCGAAGCCCCCGCCCGGGTGCTCAAGACCCTGATGGCCCTGGTCGACGGCAAGCCGGTGCTGGTCATTGTCCCGTCCGACCGCGAGGTGGCGATGAAGAAGCTGGCCGCCGCGGTCGGCGGCAAGTCGGCCCAGATGATGAAGCCCGCCGACGCCGAACGCATCAGCGGCTACAAGGTCGGCGGCATAAGCCCCTTCGGCCAGCGCAAGGCCCTGCCGGCGGTGATC
>JAGIBE010000123.1 GCA_017744495.1 Caulobacter sp.
CGTCGCGCCTATCACCCTCGGTGATTATCCCCAGGACGACGCCTCTTGAGGACCAGCATCGTCCGATCGGCGGGGCTTGACCGGATCGACAGCTGACATTTTGAAGAAAATGTCTCACCCGCCCGCTTCTTGCTCAGCCCAGCAAGCCTCCCGCACGACGTTGGGTCAAGAAACTTGCTTCTGCGCGCACAAGGAACCTCCGAAAGCGCCAAACGGCGGGCGCCTCGTGCGCGCCTAGACGCGTGTCAGCGCGCGGTGTCGATCCAGACCACGTCGCCGCGATTGCCGTCGATCGGCCATCGCACCTCCTTGAGGCTGCTCCATGTGGCCGTGGCGAGGCCGCTGGAGATCAGGCAGACGAAGGCGAAACCCCGGAGGGCGACGAGAACGGACATGGCGACGGCCTCCTGGTTGGCGAAGAGGATGTCAGCGGCCTGGTTTCCGACCCATTGCTCGATCATGGCGACCGGGCGCGGCGCGATGACGCGGGATGACAGCCGCGATGGCGCGCTCTAAATCCTGCCCATGAGCGACATCACCATCTTCCACAACCCAAACTGCGGCACCTCGCGCAATGTGCTGGCCATGATCCGCGAGGCCGGTCACGAGCCGACCATTGTCGAATACCTGAAAACCGGCTGGACCCATGACCAGTTGGAGGACCTGACGGCTCGCGCGGGGGTCTCCGCACGCGAATGGCTGAGGATTCGCAACACCCGCGCCGAAGAACTCGGCCTCACCCGATCCGACGCCGCCGATAAAACGATCATCGCCGCGATGGTGGCCGATCCGGTGCTCGTCGAGCGCCCGATCGTCGCAACTCCCAAGGGCGTCAAGCTTTGCCGCCCGAAGGAGCGCGTTCTCGACCTGCTCTAGGCGCATGGCGGGGGAGCCGACGATCATCCGCACACGGACTCTGTCGTAAAACTGTCGCCCAACTGTGACAATGACAGCGGCAAGGGCACGTAGGGTTGCTGCGTCCCCCATTCTCTCGCCTCCCCTTGGAAGTAGGAAGCCGAAATGAAGACCCTGCTCGGAGCCACCGCCGCCCTCGGCCTGCTGGC
>JAGIBE010000124.1 GCA_017744495.1 Caulobacter sp.
CCTATACTCGTCGCGCACGCCGCCGGGCGGACGCCACGAAAGGAAGACCCGATGCACCGAAGCCAGCGGTTCCGCAACCTGTTCGCCCATCTGCCCGGACTGGTCCTGCTGCTGGCCTCCACCACCGCGCCAGCAGCCGACTTCCACGACTGGGCGCCGGCACCGCCGATGGGCTGGAACAGCTGGGACGCGTTCGGCACCACGGTGACCGAGCAGCAGATCCACGAACAGGCCGAAGTGATGGCGACGCGGCTCAAGCCGCACGGCTGGCAGTACCTGACCGTCGACATCCAGTGGTACCAGCCCACCTCGCGTGGCCATTCCTACGAGGTCGGCGCACGGCTCACGATGGACGGATACGGCCGCCTGCAACCGGCGCCGGAGAAGTTCCCATCCGCCGCCGACGGCCACGGCTTCAGGCCGCTGGCCGACCACGTGCACGCGCAGGGCCTGAAGTTCGGCATCCACATGATGCGCGGCATCCCGCGCCAGGCGGTGGAACGCAACACCCCCGTGCTCGGCACGTCCTACCGCGCCGCCGACATCGCCGACCGCACCAGCACCTGCCCGTGGAATCCGGACATGTACGGCGTGGACATGTCCAAGCCGGGCGCGCAGGCCTACTACGACTCGCTGATGCAGCAGCTCGCCGACTGGGGCGTGGACTTCGTCAAGGTCGACGACCTCGCCCGCCCCTACCACCAGGCCGAGGTCGAGGCGATCCGCAAGGCGATCGACAGGACCGGGCGGCCGATCGTGCTCAGCATCTCCCCCGGCGAAACGCCGCTGTCGGCCGGCCCGCACGTCAGCACGCACGCCAACATGTGGCGGATCAGCGACGACTTCTGGGACCAGTGGCCGCTGCTGCTGGCCCAGTTCAAGCGCCTGCACGACTGGACGCCGTACCGCATCGCCGGCGCCTGGCCGGATGCCGACATGCTGCCGCTGGGCCTGGTCGAGTTCGGCCGCCCCACCCGCTTCACCCGCGACGAGCAGTACACGCTGATGACGCTGTGGAGCATCGCCCGCTCGCCGCTGATCCATGGCGGCGACCTGACCC
>JAGIBE010000125.1:0-674 GCA_017744495.1 Caulobacter sp.
AGGCCGAGCGCGGTACCCCGGCGCCGGGCCTGCTGCAGCGGATCGAGGCGGCGATCGTGTTCGAGGACGCCCGCCTGCTGGCCCTGGACAAGCCTTCCGGCGTGGCCAGCCACGGCGGCAGCGGCATCTCCTTCGGCGCCATCGAGACCCTGCGCGCGCTGCGCCCGGGCCACACCCTGGAACTGGCCCACCGCCTGGACCGGGACACCTCGGGGCTGCTGATCGTGGCCAAGAAGCGCTCGGCGCTGGCCGAGCTGCAGGCACTGATGCGTGAAGGCGGCGCGGGTGGCGGCATCCGCAAGCGCTACCTGACCCTGCTCACCGGGCGCATGCCGGACGGCACGATGAGTGTGGACGCAGCCCTGCACGTGGGCCTGCGCCAGGGCGGCGAGCGCCACGTCCAGGTCGACCCGGCGGGCAAGCCGTCGCTGAGCCACTTCCGGATGCTGGAACGGCGTGGCGGGCAGTCCTACTGCGAGGTGCGGATCGACACCGGCCGCACCCACCAGATCCGCGTCCACGCCCAGCACATCGGCCATCCGGTGGCCGGCGACGACAAGTACGGTGATCCGGAGGCCAACAAGCGCCTGCGCGACAAGGCGGGCTTGCGGCGGCTGTTCCTGCACGCCGCCTCGCTGGAATTCGCCCTGGACGACGGACGCACGCCGTACACG
>JAGIBE010000125.1:684-1050 GCA_017744495.1 Caulobacter sp.
GGTCTAGCGCGTCGCGGCCAGGAGACTGCGGTTCACCACTTGAACAGGACCAGGCTCAGCGCGAGCACACCCATGCCGCTGACCAGGCCGTACACGGTCTCGTGGCCCTGGGCGTAGCGCTTGGCTGCCGGCAGCAGTTCGTCGATGGCCAGGAACACCATGATTCCGGCGATGACCCCGAACACCGCGCCGAACACCGCGTCGGAGAGGAAACCCGCCAGCACCGTGTAACCGATGACCGCGCCGACCGGCTCGGCCAGCCCCGACAACAGGCTGGCGACGAAGGCATAGCCCTTGTTGCCGGTGGCGTAGTACACCGGCACCGCGATGGCGATGCCTTCCGGGATGTTGTGGATGGCGATGGCG
>JAGIBE010000126.1 GCA_017744495.1 Caulobacter sp.
GGCGACGTCCGTGGCCATGCCTGGGCCGGTGTCGCGCACGATCAGGCGGTGGCGGCCGGCCGGATCGGCCTGGATGCTGATGGTGATGCCGCCGGCCCCGTCCATGGCGTCGCGGGCGTTGACCGCCAGGTTCAGCAGGGCGCTTTCCATCTGGGCCGGGTCGATATGGACGAAGGCCGGGGCATCGCCCGGCTCCCACTGCACCGACACCGCTTCGCCCACCGCCTGCTTGATCAGGGGCGAGAAGTCGCGGACCAGGTCGTTGAGGTCGACGGCCGCCGGGTCCAGGCGCTGGCGGCGCGAGAAGGCCAGCAGCTGCCGGGTCAGGGCCGCGCCGCGCTCGGTGGCCTGGCGCACGGCCCGCACCTGGCGGTCGAAGGCGAAGCCCTCGCCGCAGCGCCGCTGGATCAGGTCGACATTGCCCAGGATCACGGTCAGCAGGTTGTTGAAGTCGTGGGCGACGCCGCCGGTCAGCTGGCCGACGGTCTCCATCTTGCGGGCGTGGCCCAAGGCCTCTTCCAGGGCGCGGCGCTCGGTGTTGTCCAGCAGGGTGCCGAAGACGACGGCCGCGCCGGTATCGGGATCCTCGCTGAGAATGCCTTGGTCGATCAAGGACTTGTAGGTCCCGTCGGCGCACAGCCAGCGGTATTCGCAGGTGTAGGAGCCGGCCCGGCGAGCCTCTTCCTGGGCGCGCGCGACGATGTGCTGGTCGTCGGGATGCACCTGGCCGTAGCCGAAGTCGGGGTCTTCGGTGAAGTCGGCGGCCTCGTAGCCGGTCAGGCCCTTGATGCTGTCGCTGACCGAAAGCGCCGCATACGGAGGATCGGCCATCCGCGAATAGAACACGATCGGCAGCGCCCGCTGGATGGCCTGCTGGCGGCGCAAGGAGGCCTGCAGCGAGCGTTCGGCCTCCAGCTTCTCGGCCTGGACGCGGGCGTTCTCTTCCAGCAGGCGCTGGCGCATCTCCAGCTCGTTGGCCAGTTCGACGCGTTTCAGGTGCAGGTCGACCAGCACCTGCACCTTGGAGCGCAGGAT
>JAGIBE010000127.1 GCA_017744495.1 Caulobacter sp.
TGGAAGGCCGAGACCGGCTTGCCGGCCGCTCGGGCCCGGGCGTTCAGCAGGCGCTCGACCCCGCTCTGGGGATCGTAACCGGCTTTCAGCAGAGGTTGCAGCGACAAGGTGAGCGCCGCGAGCCAGGGCCGCATGGGCTCCATCTGCTGGGGCTGCATGCCCATGCCCTGGGCGGCGGCGGCCAGCTTGGCCTGGGTTTCGGGATCAAGCTTGCTCGACAGCGGCTTGGCCTGGTCGATCCCGTAGCGGACCATCAGGGCCTGGGCCGCTTTCTGGTCGTCCGGCTCCTCGATCTCCATCACCAGATCATCGGCCTCGGCGAACGCCTTCTCGATCTTGGGCGAGCGCCAGACGGTGTCAGGCCGCAGCACGTGCACCGTGCCGAACAGGTAGATCGTGGAGTCCTTGTCCTTGATCACCCACAGCGAAGGATCGGCCAGCGCAGGGCTGGCCGATCCGAGAAACGCGAGGGCGGCGAAGGCCAGAGCGGCCCGGCGGAGCGTGCGGAACGGATTCGTCATTCCGTGAGCATCCAGGGCAGTCCCGTCGCGATCAAGGCCGCGCTTACTTCAGGAAACTCTCAACCTCGGCGGCGAAGGCGGCCGGCTGGTCGTACATGATGAAATGGTAGGAGCCATCGATCCGCTTGACCTTGGCCGAGGTCATCGGGGCGTAGGCGTTCGTATAGAGCTGGTCGAACACGGCCTGCGGGGCATGGGTGCTTTCATCCCAGGGGTACAGCACCAGCGTCGGGGTCTTGATCGAGGCCACCTCGCCGCGCAGGTCGGTGGTCAGGTCGTCATAGAGCGCCTGGCCCACGACGGCGGGGTTGGAGGCTACGGCGGCGGCTGTGCCGGCCTTCAGCCCCTCGGGCAACTTGATGAGACGGGTCATGAACTGCGTCTCCATCGCCGCCCAGGCCTCGGGCGAGGAACCGATGGTGCGGTCACGCATCGCGGCGGCCTGGGGCTCCAAGGCGGCGACCGTGGCGGTGGGGCCGCCGAACACCACGCCGTACCAGGGCAGGCTGTCGACGACCATCAGGCGCCCCAGATCCTCGGGATGCTGCTTGGCCAGCATCAGGCC
>JAGIBE010000128.1 GCA_017744495.1 Caulobacter sp.
GGCGGACGCCAATGACAAGGCCATCGCCGCCCTCAATCGCTGCGGGACCGCCAAGCCCGAGCCGGCTTGCGACGTGACGCTGCGCTATCTGCTGTCGATCTCGCGCCAGCGTCCTCCGGAGGTGGTGTTCGGTCAGATGGCCGCCGCCTTCGCCCTGGTGAAGGCCGATCCGCGCTATGTCGGCATCAACATCCTGGAGCCCGAGGACGGCCCGGTGTCGCTGCGCGACTACCGGCTGCACATGCGCCTCTTCGCCTTCTTCAAGGCGCTGTATCCCGATGTGCCCCTGACCCTGCACGCTGGCGAGCTGGCGATGGGCCTGACGCCGCCGCGCGACCTGCGTTTCCACATCGCCGAGGCGGTAGAGATCGCCGGGGCTCGCCGGATCGGCCATGGCGTCGACATCGCCTATGAGGACAACGCCGAGGCGGTGCTGGCGCGCATGGCGCGTGAGAAGATCGCCGTCGAGATCAACCTGACCAGCAACGACGTCATCCTGGGCGTGAAGGGCAAGGACCATCCGCTGGCGCTGTACATGGCGGCCGGCGTGCCCGTGACCTTGTCCACCGACGACATGGGCGTCGCGCGCAGCGACCTGACCCAGGAGTACATGCGCGCGGTCCTGGAGCAGGGCGTGAGCTATGGCCAGCTCAAGCAGATGTCCCGCAACAGCCTGACCTATTCGTTCCTGCAAGGCGTCAGTCTGTGGGATGGCCCGTGCGCGACCGCCAGCGGTCCGACGCCGTCGGCGGCCTGCGCGGCTGTGCTGAAGACCAGCCCCAAGGCGCGCGACCAGTGGCGCCTGGAGCGGGCCTTCGACGCCTTCGAGACCACGATGAAGGGCATCGTCCCGAAGCTGGCTCAGTAGGACGTATTATCGCGGCGGCTGCGGGAAGCACACACGGACGCTCAGGCCGCCTTCGGGGCGTTCTTCGAGCCGCGCGTCGCCTCCGGCGCGGGCGGCCAGCGCCTTGACGATGGACAGGCCAAGGCCGCTGCCC
>JAGIBE010000129.1 GCA_017744495.1 Caulobacter sp.
GCCTTGAGGTGTTGGTCAGCGCTCTGTGGTTTCCCCTTCGTCGACTGCCCGACATGGCGCTGACGCTGATGATCCTGGCCAGCGGCGCGACCATGCTGTGGGTTGCGGTGGTTCTGAACGGCATGGAGACGGGTTGGGACCAGGCCACGTTCTGGCTGGGCGTGCTGCGCGCCACGTTCAGCTTCTGCCTGGGCTGGGCCGCCTGGCGCTATCGTGACCTGGCGCCACGACCGCCCGTCTGGATTCTGGCCGGCGTCCTGCTGGCCTTGCTGGTGATGCCGATCCTTTCGGGCCCCGGCGTCCCCTGGAACGGGATCTACGACTACGCATGCGTGCTGCTGCTGTTTCCGACGCTCGTCGCATGCGCCGCCCATGACCCTGGCGGTCGCATGGGGACCCTCTGCCGCCGAGCGGGCGACATCTCCTACCCGCTATACGCCCTGCACTGGGCGACCTGGGCGGTGATGCTGCGCATCTATCCCGGCGGCTGGCAGAAAGTGCTGCCCTTGTGGTTTCCGATCCTGGCGCTGGCGGCGTGTCCGCTCGTCGGCTGGGCGGCGTTGCGCTTCTACGATCAACCCGCGCGCCGACGGTTGTCGCCGACCTAGTCCGAGAACCGCCCCGGACACCGCCCTCGCCCCGCCCAGGCCCGAGCGCCGGCCAGCCAGGCCGCCATGGCCGTGACCACGTTCCGCTGAGCGTCCAGCACACTGGTGTGGCTGGCGAGCGCGTCCGCGACGGCGCCGCAGTCCGACCGCCGCGCGGGTTCGACCTGGGCCGCGCGCCAATCCGCGGCGGTCGCATCGTCCGGATGGCGACTGGCCACCACCACGGCCACAGGAATTCCAGGCTTCAACGGCGGAAGGCTGGAGACGCTCTTCAAGCCCGGCACGAAGGCGCGCACCTCGGCCGAGGCCACGGCGATGCTTTCGCGATCGGTCCAGGCC
>JAGIBE010000130.1 GCA_017744495.1 Caulobacter sp.
CCGCCGACAAGCTGGGCCTGACCATGGCCTTCACCGGCGTGCGGGTGTTCCGACACTAGTCCCGGCCGATCCTGACCCGTCGCCGCGGACCTCGCGGCGACGGGTCAGGATCGATCCACCGCCACCAGAAACAGCGTCACACGAATGCGCTAGTCGGCGGACGATCTTCTGGCTAGAGCTTCACCCGCAAGTTGTTGAAGCGAGCCAAGATGTTCTCCAAACCCCGCGCCGATCTCGTCCCCAACACCGCCGCCTATGAGAACGAGCCTCTCGTCAAGGCGACAGGCTTCCGGGAATACGATGCGCGCTGGCTGTTCGGGCCCGAGATCAACCTGCTGGGCGTCCAGGCGCTGGGCCTGGGCCTGGGGACCTACATCCACGAGCTGGGTCAGTCGAAGATCGTGGTCGGCCACGACTTCCGCGGTTATTCGCTGTCGATCAAGCAGGCCCTGACGCTGGGCCTGCTGGCCGCCGGCTGCGAGGTCCACGACATCGGCCTGGCCCTGTCGCCCACCGCCTATTTCGCCCAGTTCGATCTGGACATCCCCTGCGTGGCCATGGTCACCGCCAGCCATAACGAGAACGGCTGGACCGGCGTGAAGATGGGCGCCCAGAAGCCCCTGACCTTCGGTCCCGACGAGATGAGCCGCCTGAAGGCGATCGTGCTCTCTGGCGCCTTTGTCGAGCGCGACGGCGGCAAGCTGATCCGCGTCGACGGCGAGGCCGAGCGCTATCTGGCGGACGTCGCCAAGCGCGCCCAGGTCACCCGTCCGCTGAAGGTGATCGCCGCCTGCGGCAACGGCACGGCCGGCGCCTTCGCGGTCGATGGTCTCCAGCGCATGGGTGTCTCCGACGTGATCGGCATGGACGTCGAGCTGGACTACACCTTCCCGAAATATAATCCGAATCCGGAAGACGCGCAGATGCTGCACGCGATGGCCCACGCCGTCCGCGAGCACGGCG
>JAGIBE010000131.1 GCA_017744495.1 Caulobacter sp.
GACAGGGTCAGGCGCGATCACGGATGCCCTTCACACCGGCATGGCTGGCGCAGTGCGCGCAGCAGAAGAAGCGGCCTTCATGTTCGGCGCCGTGGCCGATGATGTGGCAGCCACAGTGCTCGCAGGTCGGCGCCATCGCATGGATCGCGCACTCGAACGAATCATAGGTGCCCCGCGTACCGTCGGCCTGGACCAGCTGGAAGGCCTTGTCGTAGTCGTTTCCGCAGACGTCGCAGCGTGCCATGGCGGTGCCTCGCGCAAGGAAAGCCGCATTGCAGCGCGGCCGCTGTGAAGGCAGGGCGAGCGTGGGCAGGGTGATGGGCTCATGCGGACAACGCCTCCACCGCGCTGCGCAGGTCGGCCAGCAGTTGCGCGCGGGCCTGCTCGCGTTGCGGCGGACGCATGCGCAGGATGGCCGAGGGATGCCAGGTCGCCAGTGCCTGCGTATGCGGGCCGATCGCCTGCCAGCGCCCACGTTCGCGGGTGACGCTGAAGCCGCTGCCGAACAGCGTCTGCGCGGCCATCGCCCCCAGCGCGACCACGATCGCCGGCCGGATCCGGTCCAGTTCGGCGGCCAGCCACGGACGGCAGGCCGCCTGCTCGGCGGCCGAGGCGCGACTGTGGATCCGCCGCTTGCCGCGCGGCACGAACTTGAAATGCTTGACCGTGTTGGTAAGCCAGGCCGAGGCGGGATCCAGCCCGGCCTCGGCCAGCAGTTCGCGCAGGAGCCTGCCGGCCGGCCCGACGAACGGCTGGCCGCGCAGGTCTTCTTCCGATCCGGGCTGCTCGCCGACGAGCATGATCCGCGCGCGCACCGGACCGCGGCCGAACACGGTCTGGGTGGCAGGCCGCCACAGCGGGCAGCGGCGGCATCCGGCCGCTTCCTGGCGCAACTGGCTGACGGATCCCGGCGGGAGTTCGTCCACGGGTTTGGCCAGCCG
>JAGIBE010000132.1 GCA_017744495.1 Caulobacter sp.
GCGCCAGCCTGATCGAGGGCCTGTTCGGCTCGGTCGATCACCATCTGAAGCGGTATGAGTCGCTGTCGTTCGACGCCGCCGCCTAAATCGGCCTACGGACCAATAGGGTTGAAACATGGAAGCCGCCTGCGTCATGCCGACGCGGGCGGCTTTTTCTTGCGCGGTCGGCGGGAGCGGTGGCGTGGTCTGTGTCTGATGGTTGCAAGGTCGGGATTGCGCTTCGCAAAGCCTTGCTGCGCTTCGGGTGGCGCGGGATTGCTCCGTATAATGAGTAAAATGTCGAGCCAAATCCGTAGGCTGCGACCGGATCGTCCGCAGGCTGATATGGTCCTTATACGGATCATTTTTGCTTGATCCCTCGGCAATTGGGCGCATGCTTTGCCGTGACGCGCTGACGACTAGGAGGGTGAGAGCCCCTGTAAGCCGCGCGCGTCTCCTGGTCCTAACGGCTATGTCTGGGAGACGCCGCCATGAACGTATCGAAGATGAATCACGCCATGCTTTCGTTCGCCCTGCTGGGCGGCATGCTGGTGGGAGGTCGGCCGAGTTCGAAGCCGCCGAAGTCGTCGTCCGCGAAGTCCGGACGCAAGTGATCGCGTAAGCTGGGTCCCACGCCCTCAAAAAAGAGGCCTCCGCCGGTTTCGTCGGCGGAGGCCTTTTGCTTTCACCCCTGAAGGCTTCAGCTCTTCGGCTTGGCGGCCGTGTTGCATTCGGCCACCGCCGCGTCGTCCAGCGGCTCGCCGCGGTAGTTGAACGCAGCGAGTTCGCCGAGCTGGCCAGCCAGCTTCCGGCAGGCGCGGGCCACGGGCAGGGCCCGGACCTTGGTCGCGGTGCACATGTCAGCTTTGCAGCGCCAGACCGAACCGTCCTGGATGAAGTGATCCGTCGAGATCGGGGTCTTCAGCTTCAGCCAGGCGCCTTCGCTGTCGGCGGCGAAGGCGGGGCCCTGT
>JAGIBE010000133.1:0-6987 GCA_017744495.1 Caulobacter sp.
CCAAGGGCCTGGCCGAGTTCGACGAGGTCTTCTGGAAGCACGTGGCTCACAGCGTTCGGACCGGCCTGAAGGCCTGGAGCCGAAGCTGGACCGACGGCGCGTTCGCCCCCGCGCCGCGCAAGGAGATGCTGTCGGGCCGCCTGGGCGACATCCTGGCAGAGCTCTATTTCCTGTCGGGCGCGCTCAAGCGCTGGGAGGACGAGGGTCGGCAGGACGCCGACTTCCCGCTGCTGCAATGGTGCATGGAGACCGGCTTCGCTACGATCGAGCAGCGCTTCGACGAGGTATTCGCCAACCTGCCCAACGCTCTGGCCGGCTGGCTGCTGCGGGCGGCGATCCTGCCGCTGGGACCGCGTCGGCGTGGCCCCTCCGACCGGGTGACTAGCGCCTGCGCCGAGCTGCTGCTGCATCCCTCGGCCACCCGCGACCGGCTGATCGAGAACGTCTATGTGGGCGGCAAGGACGAGGCCGTGGGCCAGCTGATCGACGCCTTCGAACGCGTGGTCGCCACCCAGCCGATCCACGACCGCCTGCGCGCCCAGAAGGTCCGTCACTGGAAGGACGGAGTCGCGCAGGGCTGGGTGACCGCGGACGAGATCGCCGCGCTGGAGGCCGCCGACAAGGCCGTGGCGGCGGTGATCGCGGTCGACGACTTCGCGCACGAGGGCCTGGCGACGCGGCCTGCGGTGGAGGCGCGGACGGAGGTGCGGCCGGTCTGGACCGACGGCGTGGCGGCGCGGGGCGAGGAGCAGCGGACGTTCGGCGGGGCGGGCCTCTAGGCGTTCGGGGCGACTTGGGACTAACCCTACCTCACCACCAGCCCGACGCCCCGCGCCCTGGGATCGGGCCCGGGCACGGGCGTCCCGTCGATGACCTGGATGGCCTCGATGTCGCCGACGAAGCCCCGTTCGATCGTGTAGCCTCGCGCCTCCACCCCAGCTCTCAGCACGGACGGGAACGGAGCGTAGGGCTCGTCGAAGATCACGTTCTCGGGCAGCAGCTGGTGGTGAAACCGCGTCGCCTTCTGCGCCTCGCCCAGCGGCAGGTCGAAGTCGTAGACGTCGGCCAGCACCTGGAACACCGAGGTGAAGATGCGCGACCCGCCTGGCGTGCCGATCACCATGGCCACCTTGCCGTCGCGCAGCAGGATGGTCGGGGTCATCGACGACAGAGGTCGCTTGCCGGGCGCGATGGCGTTGGCGTCGCCGCCCACCACGCCGAACATGTTGGGCGCGCCGGGCTTGGCCGAGAAGTCGTCCATCTCGTCGTTGAGCAGGAAGCCCGCCCCCTCCACCACCACGCCCGAGCCGAACCAGCCGTTCAGCGTGTAGGTGTTGGACACCGCATTGCCCCAGCGGTCGACGATCGAGAAGTGGGTGGTCTGCGGCTTCTCCAGGCCCGGCTTCACCGCCGGGGTCGGCGAGGGCTTGCCCGGGTCGATCTCGCGGGCCCGGCGGGCGACATAGGCGGGGTCGATCAGGTTGGAGACCGGGACCTTCCAGAAGTCCGGATCGCCCAGATATTCGGCGCGGTCGGCGAAGACCCGCTTCTCCATCTCGGCCACCAGGTGGACGTATTGCGGGCTGTTCAGAGCCACGCCCTTGAACAGCGGGGCGGCGTCCTGCTTCATCATCAGGAGCTGCAGCAGCGCGATGCCGCCGGAGCTGGGCGGCGGGGCGGTGATCACGCGGAAGCCGCGCCAATCGGCCTGGATCGGCTCGCGCCAGACGGCCTTGTATGCGGCGAGATCCGCCTTGGTCATCAGTCCTTTCCGCGGCCCGCGCGCCATCTGGGCCACCAGCAGGTCGGCGGTCTTGCCCGTATAGAACTCCGCGTCGCCGCCCTTGGCAATGCGCTCCAGGGTGGCCGCCAACTCGGCCTGGCGGAAGGTCTCGCCCGCTTTCAGAGTCCCGAACCTGGCGTGGAAGTTGGTGACCCCGACGAAGGGCGCCTGGGCCTCCTCGAGGTTGCCGATCAGCTGCGGGGTGACCAGGAAGCCCTCCCGGGCGTAGCGGACGGCCGGCGCCAGCACCTGGGCCCAGGGCAGCTTGCCGAACCGCTTGTGGGCCATGGCCATGCCGCGCACCGTGCCCGGCACGCCGACCGCCGCGTTGCCGACCAGGCTCCGCCCGGCGATCACCTGGCCCTTGTCGTCGAGATACATGCCGGCCGTGGCCGCCGCCGGGGCGGTCTCGCGGTAGTCCAGGAAGTAGGGCTTGCCGTCGACATAGAGGGTCATGAACCCGCCGCCGCCCAGATTGCCCGCTTCCGGATAGGTCACCGCCAGGGCGAAAGCCGTCGCCACCGCCGCATCGACCGCGTTGCCGCCCTTGCGCAGGATCTCCTGCGCCGCCAGCGCGCCATAGCGATCGGGCGAGGCGACGGCGCCGGCGGTTAGGGCGCGTTCGGCGACGGGCTTGGGGGCGGCGCGCGCGAAGGCGGGTGCCGGCGCCAGCGGGACAGTGAGGCTGAGGATCGCCGCGACCACGGCGAAAATCTTGGCGATCGATCGCAAACTGGCCTCCTGAACTGCTTTCAGCGAAGGCTAGAGCATTCACAAACGTTGTCATCCCGGAAGCCTCGCAGAGGCTGTCCGGGACCCAGGGGACTGGGCTGATGCTTTGCGGTTCACCTGGGTCCCGGACAAGCGTCTCGCGCTTTCCGGGATGACAACCTTTTGGAGGGAACGGCCGCTACTTGTAGTCCAGGCTCGGATACCAATCCCCGCCGCGCCCCTCCGGCGTCATGTCCAGGAAGTTCCACAGCGGGACCAAATCCGGGGCGCCGCGCGGGTCCTGGCCGGGGTCGGCGCTGTCGCCGGTCATCTCGCCGGACCAGAAGTGGCGGATCGTCCCATCGCGGCGGGTGAACACGTTGTAGGCCGGGATCTCGTCGCCGCTGGGCAGCAGACCGAAATAGTCGCGGGAATAGTTTCCGTTCAGGTCGGTGTAGAGCCGCAGGTTCCGCCAGCCGCGCTCCTTCTTGAAGGCCAGCAGCCTGTCGAGCGGCGAGCGGGCCACCACCGCCAGCGACATCTTCTGATCCAGGTCGGCGGCGTTGGCGTCCAGCGGGCCCAGCAGAGCCGTGCACATCGGACAGGGCCGCTCGCGCTGGGGGCCGAACATGAAGCTGTAGACGCCCAGGGTCTGCTTGTCGCGGAACAGGCCGGCGAAGTCGACGATCCCCTCCTCGCCCTCGAACTGGTAGTCGCCCGTCACCGGTCCGCCGGGCGGCAGCTCTCGGCGCTGCTGGGCCACGCGTTCCAGATGGCGGCGCAGCTCGATCTCCTCGGACAGCAGGGCCGTTCGGGCCGCGCGGTATTCGGCGCTCTCATTGGGAAAGCGCACCGGCCCGCGCGCGGCGAGCTCGGCGGCGGGGGTAAGGCTGACTTCGCTCGGTGTAACTGGGGCGTCCATGGCGACGACCTCCGTTTCTGATGTCGACATAACTCAAGACGCACGAGGTGGGTTCTTTCCGACACAGCGGGTCGACAAATCGGCTGTCTCGGATGGTGAGGGCGGCGGGGGTGTCCCCTTCTCAAGGCCATCGTCCCGACCTATCGCCCGGGACGACGGTAAAGAAGGACAGCTTCCAAGCTGAGCCGATGCTTCAGTCCAGCGCCTTGAACCGCACCGCGGCGCCGCCGCCCGGGGCCATGTCGAAGTCCAGCGAATCCTTGCTGGTCACCACCTTCTTCGACACCGTCAGGGCCGTGGTGTTGGTGATGTAGTCCGCGCCCGGGCCGTCGGCGTAGATCTGGGCCTCGTAGCGCTTGCCGGGCGCCAGGAAGTCCAGCTTCTGGGTCAGCTTGCGGGCGGTCTCATCGGTCAGGGCGCCCAGGAACCAGTCCTTGCCGCCGCGTGGCTGGCGGGCTGTCACGATGTAGTCGCCGATCTCGCCCTGCAGGGTCTTGGACGTCTCCCAGTCGGTGGGCACGTCGCGGATGAACTGGAAGGCGTCGGGACGGGCTTCGTAGTTCTCCGGCAGGTCGGCCGCCATCTGGATGGGGCTGTACAGCACCACATACAGCGCCAGCTGCACCGCCAGGGTCGACTGGCCGCGGCGGGTCAGTTCGGACTTGCCGTGCACCACGTCGAAGATTCCCGGCGTGAAGTCCATCGGCCCGCCCAGCATTCGGGTGAACGGCAGGATCGTGGTGTGCTCTGGCGGGTTGGTCGGGTTGCCCCAGGCGTTGAACTCCTGGCCCCGTGCGCCTTCGCGGCTGAGCATGTTGGGCCAGGTGCGGCGCAGGCCGGTGTCCTTCACGGGCTCGTGGGCGTCGATCGAGATGTGGTGCTGGGCCGCCACCTGGGCGACGTGCAGGTTGTGGCGGACCATGTACTGGCCGGCGAACCACTGTTTCTCGCCCTGCTGGTCGAGGATCGTGCCGCTGTGGCGGACATAGCCTGTCTTGACCTGCGAGATGCCGACGCTCTCGTAGAGCTTCATGGCGTCTTCCAGCTGGGCCTCGTAGTTGGGCACCGCCCCGGCCGTCTCGTTGTGGCCGATCAGCTTGACGCCCTTCTTCTTGCCGTAGTCGGTAATCGCCTTCAGGTCGAAGTCCGGATAGGCCTTGGTGAAGCTGAACTTCTCGCCGTTGCTGATCCAGTCGCCGTCCCAGCCCTCGTTCCAGCCTTCCACCAGCACGCCGTCGAAGCCGTACTTGGCCGCGAAGTCCATGTAGCGCTCGACATTGGCGGTGTTGGCGCCGTGCTTGGGACCGCTGCCCCAGGTCGAGCGCTCCAGGTGCATCTCCCACCAGACGCCGACATACTTGCCCGGCTTGATCCACGAGGTGTCGGCGATCTTGCTGGGCTCGTTGAGGTTCAGCTCGATGCGGCTGTCGGCCAGGGCGCCGGCGGTCTCGCCGATCAGCACGGTGCGCCAGGGCGTGGTGAAGGGGCCGGTCTTCCTGGCCAGGGTCCCGTCCTGCCAGGGCATCAGCCGGGCCTTCAGGGTCCCGGCCCCATCGCCGGCCAGCAGCATGCTGGGGAAGTCGACCAGGGCCGCCTCGTGAAACGACAGGTAGAGGCCACCCGCCTCGTTTCCCGCCGTGCGCTTCAGGGTCAGGGGCGTCTCGGCCAGGGTGATCCGGCGCGCGTCGGTCTGTTTGTAGAGGTATTCGTCGCGCTCCTGGCCCAGGCCCTCGTACCACCAGGCGTCATAGGCGCCGACGGGGCGGAAGCTGGTGCGGTCGTCGGTGACCGACACATTCTGGCCCGCCGGGATCGCGCCGTAGGCGTAGCGGAAGCCCAGGCCATCGTCGAACAGACGGAAGGTCACATCGAAGGTCTTGGAGAGCGGCGTGTCGCCGGCCAGGGAGACGGTCAGTTCGGAGTGGTTGTCGCGGATCACCCGCTGCTCGCCCCAGGGCTGCTCCCAGGTGGTGTCGGACGCGCCGCGCTTGGCGGCGGTCAGGGCGGTGATCCGGGCCGCGGGCTCGCCGGCGAAGGTCAGGCCCAGCGGCGCAGCCGCCAGCACCGGCTTGCCCGCGCGCGACACCTCGTAGAAGGCCGAGCCGTCCTTGGTGAACACGCAGACCTCGATCACCTTGCCCGGCGACTGGGCGCACTCGCGATCCGCGGCGGCCGCGAGCGTGGGGACGGCCAGGACGCCCAGGACGGCGCCGAACAGGGCCGGGGTTCGCAGGTTCATCGAACGGTCTCTTTCGTAAAGAAAAGGCGTCTCGGCCCCGCAGGCCAGGACCGAGACGCAGGGGAGGCTCTGTCCAGTCGTCCGCATGCGGCGGACGACGAAAGGGGGAGGAAGCGGCGCATCAGGCGGTCACCGCCTCGATGAAGCCGTTGGCGGTCAGCCGGCCCAGGTCCGGATCGGCCTTGCCAGCCTCGGGCGCCAGCAGCGCCGAGTGCAGGACGTGGCCGCGATAGACGATCAGCCGGTTGAAGACGCAGTCGACGCCGTGGATCAGGTCATAGTCGGCCATGCCGTCGCCGGCATAGACGGAGGTCCCGACGCCGCGCTCGGCCAGCTGGGCCCGGGCGATGGCCGCATAGCTGGCGTGGCGGTCGTGGTCGACGCTCTCGAAGCCGGTCGCCTTGTGGCGGAAGAAGCCGGTGCCGCCGTGGTCGCCCCGGCACAGATAATGGACCATGGCCAGCCGCCCCGGATCGGGCGCGTCGTGGTGGGGGATCTTCTGCACGGGCTGAGCGTCGCGGGCCGAGGTGGTGGCCAGGGCGAAGAAGCCGAAATACTTCAGCAGCGCCTCGGCGGGCAGGCCGAACGCCGCCGCGATCGGGCCGCGCAAGGTGGTGACCACGGTGCGGTAATAGGCCTCCGGCAGGTTGGCGTTCAGGCCCGGATAGTGGGTGTGCGGCGGGCTGTAGAAGTCCGCCTGACGCGCGGCCTCGATCATCGCGTCCGGATCGTGCAGGACGTCGTCGACCACGAGCAGCGGCTGGCGCTCCTCGCCGACGTGGCGGAGCTGGACGCTGATCCGGCGACCGATCAGCAAGGGGGGAACGGCGACGACCACGGTCATGCGCCCCCCTTTAGGAAGGCCATCTTCAGCTGGCGGGCGAGGTTGGCGCGGAACGATGGGCTCATCGTCCCCAGCGCGCCCCTCAGGGCCTCTGGGATGTGGGCGGTCGCCTCGCTGTCGCCGGCGAAGACGTAGGCCTCGAACATCGCCCGCCAGTAGGCGCGCTCGCCGGGCGGCAGGTCCTTGAGGGCCAGCAGGGCGGTCAGGAAGACGTCGTTGGCCTTCTCCAGCCCCGCGCCGGTGTCGCCCCACCACCAGTTGACCATGGCGTTGTAGGTGTCCAGCGAGCTGACGTGGTGCCACCAGTATTTCGGCACGAACAGGGCGTCGCCGGGCTCGAGCCACGCGACCTGCGCGGCCGCATAGGCGTCGCGATAACGCGGGAAGCGGGCCAGGTCCGGGGCCTCCGGATCGACCAGGGACAGCGGCGGCGGATTGTCCAGCGGGCCGACATAGAGGTTGGCGACCTGGGTCGGCGGGAACAGCAC
>JAGIBE010000133.1:6997-76094 GCA_017744495.1 Caulobacter sp.
GGTCACGATCGTTGTGCGTCTGGGTGCGCACGGCCCCGCCCACCCATAGGCGCGGCATGACCTCGGGCGGCAGGAATGGACTGGGGTTCTGGCGCACGAAGGCCGGCATGTGGCTGGCCAGGGGCAGCATCTGAATGGCCACGAACGGCGCGGCCGGATCGCCCAGCAGCCGCTCGATGCGGTCCAGGGTCTCGCCGACTCCCGCCTGGCGCTTTGAGAAGGCGAACTCGCGCAGGTCCGCGCCGTAGCCGAACCGGCCGCCGGTGGCGGCGGGGGCTTCCATGACCGGGGCCGCGGCGCCGGTGTCCATCAGCTTCAGATAGACGTTGAGGGCGGCGGGACCCTGGCGGCCGGCGGCCAGGGCCGGCCAGGCGTCCAGCAGGCCCTTGATCACCACCGGCCGCTCGGCGCGGACGATCGCCTCGAACTCGGCGGGCGAGGCGCATGCGGCCACGCCCACGCGCGGCAGGGCGTCGATATCACACGTCTGGATCACGCCGCCGCCGTCCATCAGCAGAAGCTTTCCAGATAGAGGTCGTGGGTCGGCTGCCTCAGCGCCTGGTCCTTGATGAAGGACAGGATGCGCTGGAACTCGCCCTTGATGGTCTCGGGCGGAGTGCGGTCGATCATCGGGGCGTAGGTCTCCGGCGTCAGGCCATGACCCGTGAACAGGGCCCGCCAGCTGTCGGCGACGAAGGTCTCGTGCTCGGACGGCGGGATCTCGCCGCGCGCCCGGAAGACGGCGATCTTGTGGGCCAGCACGTCGGAGGCGGTCGCCGCGCGAGCCCGCTCCCAGAACGGCGCCTTGGCGTAACGGTTGGCGACGTAGTGGGCCGACTGGAAGTCGCGCAGGCGCTCATAGGCCTCGCGGACCGTATCGTTGTAGGCCGAGCGCTCGGCGGCGAACTCGGCCGCCACCGGGAACAGTGACAGCAAGTGCACCAGCCCCAGCTGCACCGCCTGCAGGTCGACGCCGTGGACGGGATCGAAGGCGCAGGCCGCCTCGCCGATGGCGACGCAGTTGCGGCTCCAGGCCTGGACGCGGCGGCCGGGGTCGCTGACCGAGACGACGGCGTCGCCCAGGGCCAGGCCCGACACGCGAGCGGCCATCTCGAAGGCTTGGTCGTCCGTGCACAGATCGCCCGCATAGACCTGGATCACATGGGTCGCCGCCTGGTTGGGATGCAGCCCTACCCAACCGCGCGCCCAGGCGCGGATGTCGGCATAGGGCGGCAGCGAGGCGAAGCGCGGCCCCTGGGCCCGCAACACCCGGTCGGCCGGAAAGTGCGCGCGCCAGCTCTCGCGCGCCACGCCCAGGGCGGTCATCAGCACGGCTTCTACGCCGGTGGCGTCGACGAACAGGTCGCCCGCGACGCTGCGCCCTTCGCCCAGCTCGAGGGCGGCGATGTCGCCGTCGGCGTCGAGCGTGGGCGCGGCCGACAGGGCCTGGTGCAACGTGACGCCCAACCGCTTGGCCAAGCCCTTCAGCGTCGCGGCATAGGCCAGGGCCGGCAGGTGATAGCCGTAGTCGGCGCGGCCGAAGACCTCGGTCTCCTCGTCGGGCAGCAGCACCCGCCCCTGGCGGGCGGCGGCGGCGGTCAGGGAGAACTCGTCCAGCGCCACGTTCAGGCCCAGGCCTCGGGCTTTCAGCCAGAACGGGAAGAAGTCACGGCTGTCGATCGGCGCGCCATAGGCGCCGTGAGCGTGGAAGAAGGACGGAGTGGCGCCCGAGACGTCGGCGAAGTTCTGGCCCAGCGAGAAAGCGCCGCGCGTGGCGCGCAGCACGTCCGCCTCGTCCAGGCCCAGCATCCCATGCAGGGCCTCGAGCGGCGGCAGACTGGCGTGGACGTCGGCGGACGTGAGGCGGGTCGGCAGCTCGACCGCCGTGACACTGACCCCGGCCGGACGCAGGGCCGCGCGCAACACGCAGGCCGACAGCCACAGGGCCGCGTCGCGTCCGACCACGACGATGCTGCTGGGCGCGCTCATCACGACACCGCCCGGACGGCTTCAGCCGGCCCGCCCAGGTCGCCCGGGGCGTAGCGGGCCAGGAACGCGGCGTGACCGGTCATGGTCGCGACGTTGGCGTCGATCCGCCCCTTCAGGTCGGCGAGGCGCGCTTCCAGGTCGTCCAGCGTCAGGCTCTCGGCCAGCCGGTCGTGGGCGTGCGGCATGAGCCCCTGCCCTTCCAGCACCGACAGCCAGCTGTCGCGCGAGAACAGGCCGTACTTGTAGTCCGGCAGGGCGGCCCGACGCTCGAACAGCTCTATCTTGGCCGCGAGGCTGTCGGGGATCGGCATGGTCCGCACGTGGTCCCACAGCGGTTCGCCGAACCGGCTGTTGGCGCGGTAGTGCAGGATGAGGAAGTCGCGGATCCGGTCGTACTGAATCTCGAACAGGCGGTTGAACTCGGCGACCAGCCGAGGGTCCATGCGGTCGCCCTCGCCGGGCGTCGGCATCAGGTTGACGAGGTCGATCACGGCGGCCTGGACCAGGAAGATGCTGGTCGACTCCAGAGGCTCCAGGAACCCGCTGGACAGGCCCATGGCCACGACGTTGCGCGCCCAGCCGGTCAGGCGGCGGCCGGCTTGGAAGCGCAGCAGGCGGGGCTCGTCCAGCGCCGGACCGTCCAGCTTGGCCAGCAGGGTCTCGCGGGCCTGGCCTTCGTCGATGAAGGCGCTGGAGAACACGTAGCCGTTGCCGGTGCGGTGCTGCAGCGGGATGCGCCAGCGCCAGCCGCCCAGGTCGGCGGTGGCCCGAGTGTAGGGCGTCAGGCCGTCGCCGCCGGTGACGCAGGGCACGGCCAGGGCGCGGTCGCAGGGCAGCCACCGGCTCCAGTCCTGCCAGGCCACGCCCATCTGGCCGGCCAGCAACAGCGAGCGGAAGCCGGTGCAGTCGATGAAGAGGTCGCCCTGGATCACCGCACCCGACTTCAGGGTCAGGCTCCGCACCTGGCCCGAGGCCGTGTCGAGGGCGATGTCGGCGACCATCCCCTCGATCCGGGTCACGCCCCGCGCGGTCGCCCAGCGCCGCAGGAACCCCGCATAGAGGCTGGCGTCGAAATGGTAGGCGTAGGCGAAGGTCGAGCGGATCGACTTGTCGTCCTGGTTCGGAAACTCGAAGGCGTTCGCCCGGCACGCGGCCACGGCGTACGAATAGGCCTGAAGCGGCGCGACCTCGCGCCCGGCCAGCTTGGCCCGCGTCCAATGGTGCTGGAAGTCGCCCCCGTTCCACGGCTCCCCGAATGTGCCGAACGGGTGGATGTAGCAGTCGCCGGGGCGGTTCCAGTCGCGGAATTCGATGCCCAGCTTGAAGGTTCCCTGAGTCTCGCGCAGGAACTGGGCCTCGTCGATCCCCAGCATGTCGTTGAAGGTCTTGATGTGCGGCAGGGTGGCTTCGCCGACCCCCACCGTGCCGATCTCGTCGGACTCGATCAGGGTCAGGTCATAGGCCTTGGGATCCAGCAGCCGCGTCAGTCCGGCCGCGCACATCCAGCCCGCCGTGCCGCCGCCGACGATCACGACCTTCAGGGTCGCGCCCTTGTCTGTCTGCATGATCCCGATCTCCCGTCTACGCCGGAACCGCCGCCGCCGCGGAGAGGCGCGGCGGCGTGGCCCGATCGGGGACTAGTACTTGAAGCGGATGCCCAGCTGGACACGCCGGTCGTTGCGGATCCACGACGAGTCGATCTTCACCGGCTTGGCGCCGGGGGTCAGGGCCGAGTCACCGAAGACCTGCTGCTGGAAGACCGTGGTCGTATCGAGCAGGTTCGAGCCGTCCAGCGACACTTCGATATGATCGTTGACCTGGTAACGGATCGAGCCGTCCAGGAACCCGGCGCCCTTCTGGTACATCGGCAGGCCGATGCAGCAGTCGAGGTTGTTGGTCAGGAACGACGAGCGCCAGCTGTAGGCCAGGCGCATGGCGATCGGGCCCTTCTCGTACAGGCCCACGAGGTTGTAGGCGTCGTCCGAGATGCCGGCCAGGCGATGGCTGTCGATCACCGCCCCGTTGACCTGCAGGCCGCCGCCGAAGGCGACCGTGCCGCCGGCCGCGTAGCCCGGCTGGGTGGCCAGGTTGGAGTTGTGGATGTCTTCCTGCTTGGTATGGGTGTAGTTGGCCTGGATTCCGAGGCCGTCCCACGGACTGGGCAGGAAGTCGAAGAAGGTCTGGTAAGCCACTTCGAAGCCGGTCAGCTCGCCGCCCCCGTTGCCGTTGCGCGGGCCGCGAACCAGGACGTTCTGGGTCGAGCCGTTGTTGGTGAACGAACGCAGGAACTCGCCGTAGGCGATGCTGCCGTTCAACTTCTTGTAGAAGACGTCGAAGGTGAACGAGCTGCTTTCGGTGAAGTAGTGCTCGAAGGCCAGGTCGAACTGGTCGGCGGTGATCGGCCGCAGCGCGCCGAAGCCGGAGTCGGCGTTGAACTGGAAGTTGAAGCCCTTGACGTTGGACGCCACGTGCGGAGCGTTCGGGTCCTTCCAGATCACGTACGGCGAGTTCGGCGAGGTGTCGGTCGATGGCACCTGGACGCCGACGAAGTTGCGCAGCAGGCCGAAGTCCGGCCGCGACATGGCGCGCGAGGCGGCGAAGCGCACGAAGCTCTTGTCGCTCAGGCCGAAGCGGACGTTCAGGCTGGGCAGCCAGTTGTCGTGCTTGCCGCTGAAGTCGTTGTCCGCGCCGCCGCCGTTGCTGAAGGCCAGCAGGTCAGGCGTCAGCCAGCACGAGATGTTGGTGACCGAGTTGGGCCCCAGCGGCGCCGAGCACGGCGTGGTGGCGGCCGAGGTGTACCAGGTGCTGGTCGGGAAGGCGACGCCGCCCGAGCTGGTGGTCTTGGTCTGGACGAAGCGCAGGCCGATGTTGCCCTGGACGGTGACGCCGTTGAAGATCGTCGTGTCGTCGCCGCCGAAGCGCAACATGCCGTAGGCGGCCATGGTCTCTTCCTCGACATCGACCATTTCCGGATCGATGAAGCAGCCCTCGGTGTTGGTCGTGCGCTCGCAGAGCGGGGTCCAGGCCATCGGCGAGTTGGTGGTCTTGCCGCTCAGGGCCCGGATCAGGCCGTCGTGGTCCGCCAGGGTGGCCTTGCTCAGGAACACCAAGTCGTTGTTGGGGAACACCTTGCCGTCATAGAAGTCGCCCAGGCCGGCGACGCTCCAGATGCCGGCGCCATAGCCTTTGAAGTCGCCCGCGTGGCCGCAGGCGGCCGGATAGGGCTGGGG
The DNA here is from genome assembly GCA_017744495.1 of Caulobacter sp. Classification (GTDB taxonomy): domain Bacteria; phylum Pseudomonadota; class Alphaproteobacteria; order Caulobacterales; family Caulobacteraceae; genus Caulobacter. The sequence continues at coordinate 12,217 of JAGIBE010000133.1, forward strand.
CGTGGTGTTGTCGATGTTGAAGCCCGGGCCGTTGCAGTTCCACGGGGCGGCCACCGGCGACCAGTTGTAGGTCGAATAGCGGACCTTCTGCTTGCGGTCGGCGTAGCGCACCCCGACCTTCAGCGAGTTGAGCCAGCCGCCTTCCGCGAACTCGTATTCGCCGTCGGCCCGCAGGGCCAGTTCGTGGGCGTCGTTGTCCTCGTAGTGGTCCTGGATGAACGGGATCCAGTAGTTGTGCGGGTTCGACAGGAAGCCCGGGGCGTAGTTCACGTTCGAGCCCGGCTGCAGGGTGATCTGCGGCGTGCCCTTGCCGTTCACCCTGTACTGGGCGTCGGCCATCGTGCGGTTGGCCACCAGGATGTCGTAGTTGTTGGTGTTGGCGTCGATGTACTGGAGGTCGAACTGGGTGTGCAGCCGGTCGTTGATGTCCCACTGCAGGTTGGCCGACAGGTCGCTGGTGCCTTCGGAGTGGTCGAAGTTGCGGGCCTGGTTCTCGATGTAGAGGCCTTCGCGCTGGGTGGCGCAAGCCGAGCCGGCGCCGCAGTAGTTGACGAAGGGCAGGCCCGGGACCGCCGAGCCGCGGTTGATGTTGTCCTGGGTGCTGGAGCCCCAGTCGCCGGTCGGCTGGGTCAGGATGCCGGAGGTCAGCATGCCGTCCGGGCCGAAGGTGAAGGCCGGCGCGCCCTGGGCCGGAGCGATGAAGGCCGTGGTCTGGGGCGAATAGGCCGGCGCGGCCCACAGGCCGAACATCACGACGTTGGTGCTGCGCTCCAGCCAGGCGTTCTTGTACTTGGAGTCGTTGTACTGGGCCTTGAAGCGGACGGTGCCGTCGTTGTTCTCGTACTGGACGGCCAGGGCCGTGCCCTTGCGGACGCGGTCATACTCGACCTGCGAGTAGTTGACTTGGTCGGGCATGTAGACCCAGCCCGTTCCGCCGTACGGATTGGCCGTGCAGGGGATCGAGCCGTCGGCGTTGACGATCGCCTTGCCGCTGGCGTCGTTCATGCCGGCCGAGCAGAAGGCGCCGATGCGCTGCATCACCACGCCTTCGGTCTGGGTCAGCACGTGCGAATAGGCGTAGTCGGCCATCACGCCGATGCGGCCGAAGTCGGTGTCCCAGTTCTTGCTGACGATGCCCGAATATTCGTAGGTGACCTTGTCGGAGCGGTTGCCGTAGTTGGCCTTGCCCGACAGCGAGATCACCTGGTCCTTGGCGTCGAACGGCAGGCGGGTGCGCAGGTTGATCGTGCCGGCGATGCCGCCTTCGATCATCTCGGCCGTCTGGTTCTTGTAGCTGTCGACGCCGGCCATCAGTTCCGGCGAGATGTCGTTGAAGTTCAGGCCACGCGCGGCGTCGGCCGAAAAGCTGTCGCGGCCGTTGAACTCGGTGCGCACCTGGGTCAGGCCGCGGATCAGCACGCCGGCCGGTTCGGCCGAAAAGTGCGAGCTGTCGTCGCTGGACTGCAGGCGGGACACCGTGATGCCCGGCACGCGCTGCAGCGCCTCGGCGACCGACTTGTCAGGGAAGGCGCCGATGTCGGTGGCGGTGATGGAGTCGACGACGGTGTCGGCGTTCTTCTTGATCTGCTGCGAGGTTTCCAGCGACTTGCGCACGCCCACGACGACGACTTCATCGACCGTGGCGGCGTCGCTCGTGGACTTATCCTGCGCGAAGGCCGGCGCGGCGGCGCCCATGACGCCCCCAAAGGCCCCCAGCGCCGCGATCGCCGCCAGCGACACCCCGCCGCGCAGCAGCGCCTTGCGGCGGACAGTGAACTTGCTCATCCCGTTCTCCCTAATTTTTCTGCCCGCGCCCTGATCGCGCGGGTTCTTTTTGATGAAGCCGCGCAGCCCCTCCCGGAGCGGCGCGTAGACCCCTGCACCCTCGGTTCGGCCCGCGCCCGCAGGACGCGCCGAACCGTGAATTCCGTTGAAGATGTCGGCCGCACAGGACGCGCCTCGACACGATGAGCGTCCGGTCACCCCGACCAGAATCGCTCGCGGGGCGTTCGGCCCCGTAAGTCCCCTCCCCTCCTCTTCGACGCGGCGTTCGCCGTTGTCCGTTCCGCCGCGAGCCCCTCACCCCTCGGTTTCGGTTCTCGCAAGATTTGCGGCGTCCAGCGGCAGGATTGGGATGCGAAGAAGATTCCGCGCGCCGTCCAATCGCTCGACTTGCGCAATCTTGCGTTCTTTTGCGTCAAACGCAAGAGCGTTGTTCTACGAAAAATTTGGCCGATAGCGCTAACTTTCAGGCGAAATCGCGGGTTGTGGCATTTTTGGAACGATCAAATGTCCACGAAAGCCTTGCTGTCCAATTCGATTTACGCAATTCTTGCGCAAGTTCGAAAGACGACGGCATGACCGCAATTTCCTCGGAGCGCGCGCAAGCCTTGCCCGGCCGGCCCGGCGGGCCCGGCCGGCTATCGAATCGGATCGTGACCCGGGTCGCGGACGAAGAGGGCGCTGACCGCCGCCAGGGCGAAGGCCGCCGCCGCCAGGCCCAGGGCCTGGATCGCCTCGCCCTTGAACAGGCGACCGACCACTGGGCCCAGCACCACGGCGGCGATCAGCTGGGGCAGGACCAGGAACAGATTATGGATGCCCATATAGACGCCCATCTTGTGGGGCGGCACGGCGCTGGACAGCATGGCGTAGGGCGCCGACAGGATCGAGGCCCAGGCCACGCCGATGCCGACGATCGGGATCCACAGCAGGGCCGGGTCGTCGATCACCACGAAGCCCACGAAGCCCAGAGCGCCCAGGGCCAGGCAGAGGGCGTGGCTGACCCTCAGGCCGATCCTGGCGACCAGGGTCGGCAGCAGCAGGGCGACCAGGGCCGCCACGCCGTTGTAGCCGGCGAACAGCACCCCCACCCAGTCGGCGCCCTGGTTGTAGGCCGCCGAGGCCGGGTCGGTCGCGCCGTAGTGTCGGGCGGTCACGGCGGGCGTGGTGTAGATCCACATGGCGAACAGGCCGAACCAGGTGAAGAACTGCGCCACCGCCAGGCGGATCAGCACCTGCGGCATGTGGAGCATATCCTCGACTACCTCGAGCACGCCCAGCGAGGCCTTGCCCTGGCGGCGCAGCCAGGTGGCGGCCAGCTGGGCGGCGCCGAAGGCGGTGGCGAAGCCGGCCAGGACGTAGATCTCGCGCGCCCAGTCGCTGGCGAAGGCCAGGGCGCAGGCCAGGAGACCGGCGATGGTCCACAGCGCGCCGCTCTTCAGCATCAACGCCGCGCCCTCGGCGCTGGGCGTACGATGCTCGGGCTGGACCCGCGCACCGTCGGCCAGGGTCTCGGGCGGGTGCTCGCGCGTGGTGAAGACCGTCCACATCACCGCGACCAGCAGGGTCACGCCGCCGACGTAGAACGCGGTGTGGACCGACGGCGGCAGCCGCCCCGTCACGGCCTGGCCCGAAACGCCGAACCAGTGGGTCAAAGCCCACGGCAGGGCCGAGGCGAACACCGCGCCCGCGCCGATGAAGAACACCTGCATGGCGAAGCCGGTGGTGCGCTGCTCTTCCGGCAAGGTGTCGGCGACGAAGGCCCGGAACGGCTCCATGGCCACGTTGATCGAGGCCGACAGCACCCACAGCATCAGACTGGCGGTCAGCACGCTGCCGGCGTTGGGCATCAGGAACAGCGACACCGCCGTCAGGATCGCGCCGTAGAACAGATAGGGCCGCCGCCGCCCCAGCCGTCCCCAGGTGCGGTCGCTCAGATGGCCGATGATCGGCTGGACCAGCAGGCCCGTCGCCGGCGCGGCGATCCACAGGATGGCCAGCTCGTTGACGTCCGCGCCCAGGGTCTGGAAGATCCGGCTGGTGTTGACGTTCTGCAGGCCCCAGACGATCTGGACCCCGAACAGACCGCAGCACATGTTCCAGATTTGCGAAAAGGACAGACGCGCCTTGGTCATGCGGCGTGGGTCTCGCGCCAACCAAACAAGTCTAGGAGGTCCAGGCGCTTGCCTTGCAAAGGCTTTCCTTCGATGTGCATTAAGGCGAAGAACGTGGTTCTCCTGACAGTATCTGGACGCAATGGGCAGCGGTAGCAACAACAGCACGACGCTGGACGATCTGGCGAAGCTGTCGGGCGTCTCCGCCTCGACCGTCTCGCGAGCCCTGAACGACCACCCGTCCATCAGCACCCGCACCAAGCAGCGCATCTGGGCGCTGGCCAAGGAGCATGACTATCCGTTCCGCCGCTACATGCCAGCGGGGCCGATCGGGTCGGAGGGCTCGATCGCCATCGTCACGCCGCGCACCCACGGCCGGCCGCTGCCGCTGTCGCACCCGTTCTTCCTGGAGCTGCTGGCCAGCATCGGCGAGGCGGCGCGCGACCGGGGCTGCGACTTCACGGTCAGCCACACCGCCCCGGCCAGCTTCGACGACCTGCAGACCGTCACCACCACCAGCCGCGCCAACGGCGTGATCTTTCTGGGCCAGAGCAACCTGCACGAGGCGTTCAACGCGTTGGCTGGGACCGACGCCCGGTTCGCCGTCTGGGGCGCCCAGCTGGCGGGCCAGAACTACTGCTCGATCGGCTCGGACAACGTGCTGGGCGGACGGCGGGCGACGCTGCACCTGGCGCGGCTGGGCCGCAAACGCATCGTCTTCCTGGGCGAGACCGAGCCCGAAGCTCTGCAGCGCAAGGCCGGCTATCTGGAGGCGTTGCGGGAGAGCGGCCTCGAAGCCGATCCGGCCCTGATCTCTCCCGTCGATTTCGAGCTGGAATCAGCCGAGGCCGCGGTCGGCGCCCTGGTACGCCGCAAGGTGGCCTTCGACGCCATCTTCGCCTCCAGCGACCTGATCGCCCTGGGCGCCATCCGCGCCCTGCGCCGGGCCGGCATGCGCGTGCCCGAGGACGTCTCGGTGGTCGGCTATGACGACATGCTGCTGAGCCGCCTGTCGACGCCGGCCCTCAGCACCATCAAGCAGGACACCTACAAGGCCGGCCGCCTGCTGGTGGCCCGCGTCCTGGACGCCGACGCCGACCACCGGCCCGAGCGCCTGGCCACCGACCTGATCGTGCGGGAGAGCTGCGGAGGCTAGGGCTACTTCCCCAGCAGCACCCCGATCGGCACAGCCTCGCCCATGGCCTTGTAGCCGGCCGGCGAGGGGTGCAACTGGTCGCCGGAGTCGTAGGCCGGAAGCAGCCGTTCGGGATGGGCCGGATCGCGGGTGACGGCGTCGAAGTCGATCACCGCGTCGAAGGCGCCCGAGGTCCGGATCCAGGCGTTGACCGCCTGGCGGTCGGCGTCGGCGTCCGCGTCGGAGCGATAGACCTTGGTCCCGCCGCACGGCAGGATCGTCGCGCCGACGACGCGGATGCCCCGCTCGTGCGCCCGGGCGATCACCTGGCGGTAGCCGGCGATCAGGCCCGAAACCACCGCCGTGCGCTTCTCGGGCGTGACCGGGCCTTCGCGCGACAGGCCGCCGATGTCGTTGATCCCGATCAGCACGATCAGGGTACGCACGCCCGGCTGGCTCAGCACGTCGCGCTCCAGGCGCGAGAGGGCGTTGGGGCTGGTGTTGTCGGTCAGCAGGCGGTTGCCGCCGATGCCGGCGTTCAGCACCGCGACGCCCCGCGTGCGCGGATCGGCCTGCAGGCGCTGAGCCAAGACGTCGGGCCAGCGCTCGTAGACATCCGTCCCCGCGCCCGTGCCGTCGGTGATCGAGTCGCCCAGGGTGACGATCGCCGCGCCCTTGGCCGTCGCCTCGACATCGACGCCCGCCAGCTGAGCCCACTGCAGCCAGGTGGCCGCGCCGGGCAGGTCCGGAGCCGACAGCTGGTCGCCGGCGGCGACATAGGCCGTGGTGCGGGCGGCGCGGTGGGCGGTGATCCGGGCGGGCGGCTGGGGCAGGCGCAGGCTGACGGCGACGCGGGCCAAGCCCTGGGTCGGCAGGTCCACGGGATCGGACAGCCAAGTCGCGCCCGGCGGCACGGTCACGCCGGCCTGGCCGCCGTCGAAGGTGACCGCGCGGTCGGTCCCCGCCACGACCGCCGCACTGGCCGGGGTGGCCGAGAGGGCGACGTGGGCGCCGTCGATGCGCAGCGGCGTCGCGCCGAACTGGTTGGACACCCGCAGCCGCAGGCGCGGCCCGCCGGCCGTCAGCCGCGCCACCTGACGCAGGGTGACCTCGCCGGTCGGCGCGCCCGGCAGGGTCGCGCTCGCCTCGGACGGCACGGAGGCCGTCGTCCACGAGCCGATCCAGCGCGACGCCGAGGCGGCGGGCCAGGCCGCTCCCACGCACAGCGCCAGAACCAGAAGACCCGAACCGAACCGACGCATCGCGTCCTCCCTGATATCTCATAAAATGGATTGACGTCACAGAATATGGAATTAGCGTCCCTGGCAAGATCGCGCTTTCCGGCCGTCGGCGCCGAAGATGGCGCGCAAAGAGGAAGCGCGCCATGAACACCCCCACACGACGCGACGTGCTGGTGCAAACCGCCCTGGCCGGAGCCTTGGCGAGCATGACGGGCAAGGCCCTGGCCGCCTCGCCCACCCAGGCCAAGAGCGCGCCTCTGCCCGCCACCGACATCCGCTGGATTGACGGTCCGGCGCCGGAGCTGAACGCCGGTCAGACCTGGGGCGTGCCGTGGCCGCAGGGGGCGTTCAAGCCCAAGCAGACCTTCCGCGCGCGAGACGCCGCCGGCGCCGAAGTGGCCCTGCAGACCTGGCCCCTGGCCTACTGGCCCGACGGCTCGCTGAAATGGACCGGCCACGCGGCCCCGGCCGGCGCGCTGGGCCAGCGCCTGACCATCGAGCCCGGCAAGGCGACCGCGACCACCGGCGTCCGCGTAACCGAGACCCCCGCCGCGATCGAGGTCTCGACCGGCCCGGCGACCTGGCGCTTTCCCCGCGACGGCTCGGCCCTGATCGCCTGGGCGACGCGCGGCGACCGCGAGGTGCTGCGCAACGTCCGCCTGGTCCTCCAGACCCAGGACGCGCCCGAGATCGAGCAGACCCCGGTGGGCCGCAAGGCGTTCGAGAGCGTGCTCGACAAGGTCACGGTCGAGCAGTCCGGCCCTGTTCGCGCGGTGATCCGCGTCGAGGGCCGCCACAAGGGCGCGGACCGGTCGTGGGCCCCGTTCATCGTCCGCTTCTACGCCTATGCCGGCGCGGACTCGCTGCGGATGCTGCACACCTTCATCTTCGACGGCGACGCCGCCAAGGACTTCATCTGCGGCCTGGGCGTCACCGCCGACGTGCCGCTGAGCGACGCGGCCTACGATCGCCATGTCCGCTTCACCGGACAGGACGGCGGGCTATGGGCCGAGGCGGTCAAACCGCTGACGGGCCTGCGCCGCGATCCCGGCCAGGCGTTCCGCGACGCCCAGATCGCCGGACGCAAGGTCCCGCCGGTTGAGCAGATGGCCGCCCCGGTCCGCTCGGCCCTGCACCTGATCCCCGACTGGGGCGACTTCCTGCTGTCGCAGCCGACCGCCGACGGCTTCACCATCCGCAAGCGCACCGCGCCCGGCCATGCCTGGATCCCGTCCGACGGCGGCCCGCGCGCCAGCGGCGTGGCCTATGTGGGCGGCGCGGCCGGCGGGGCGGCGATCGGCCTGAGCAACTTCTGGCGCGCCCCGCCCACGGCCCTCGAGATCCAGGGCGCGGCCGGTGAGACCGCCCGCCTGACCGCCTGGCTGTGGTCGCCCGACGCCCCGGTGATGGACACCCGTTTCTATCACGACGGGATGGGCATGGAGACGCACGCCCAGGAGACCGAAGGCCTCAACATCACCTACGAGGACTACGAAAAGAACTGGGGCTCGCCGACCGGCGTCGCGCGGACTTCGGAGCTGCGGTTGTGGGCGCTGGAGACCACCCCGGCCCGCGACCAGTTCCCGAAGATGGCCCAGCTGAACGACAAGCCGCCGCGCCTGATGGCGACGCCTGAGCGCATCCACGCCGCCGGGGTGCTGGGCGCCTGGAGCCTGGTGGACCGCAGCACCCCAGCCAAGGCCAGGATCGAGGACCGCCAGGACCAGCTGCTGAACTACTATCTGGGCCAGATCGAGCAGCGCCGCTGGTACGGCTTCTGGAACTACGGCGACGTCATGCACAGCTACGATGTCGACCGCCACGTCTGGCGCTACGACATCGGCGGCTTCGCCTGGGACAACTCAGAGCTCTCGACCGACCTGTGGCTGTGGCTCAGCTACCTGCGCGGCGGCCGGGCCGACGTGTTCCGTATGGCCGAGGCCATGACCCGCCACACCGGCGAGGTCGACGTCTATCACCTGGGCCAGTACCGGGGCCTGGGCACGCGGCACGGGGTGCAGCACTGGGGCGACAGCTCCAAGCAGCCGCGGGTCAGCAACGCCATCTACCGCCGCATCTACTACTACCTGACCGCCGACGAGCGGGTGGGCGACCTGATGCGGGCCCTGACCGACGGCGACGAGGCCCTGACGCGCGTGAACATCGGCCGCAAGCTGGAGGACGGCGCCTGGCCTAAGGGCGAGATTCGCGCCTCGTTCGGCACCGACTGGAGCTCGCTGTGCGGCGCCTGGTTCACCGAGTGGGAGCGCACCGGCGACCCGCGCTGGCGCGACCGGATCGTGACCGGCATGCGCTCGATCGCGGCCCTCTCCAAGCAGTGGTTCGCCGGCAGCGCCACCTACGACGTCAAGACCGGCAAGTTCTCCGGCGCGGGCGACCGCCTGGCGGTCTCGCACCTGAACGCCGCCTTCGGCGCGCCGGAGATCCATGTCGAGATGCTGGCCCTGATCCGCGAGCCCGCCTACGACAAGGCCTGGCTCGACTACTGCCGCTGGTACAACGCCCCGCGTGACGAGCAGATCGCCCACTTCGGCCAGCCGCTTGGCGGCAACGGCCTGCGCCAGGGGCATTCCCGCTTGACCGCCTACGCCGCCTGGCGCCTGGGCGACAAGGCCCTGGCCGAGCGGGCCTGGAAGGAGTTCTTCGGCCGCGGCGTGGTCGAGGACCTGAACCTGTCGACCGCCACGAAACACTTCGCCGGTCCCGACGTGCTCAACCCCATCGACGAGGCCGCGGGGGTGACGACCAACGGCACGGCGCAGTGGGGCCTGGCGGCGATCATGAACCTGGCTCTGGTGGGGGATGCTCTACCGGCGAGTGCGGGATAGGTATCAGCTGGGGACACGCCCTCGACACAGTTCCGAAACACTTCATCGTTTTCGCACAGCCCAGCTTATCGACATCGATACCGAGGGGTCATCCAGGAGCCATGGCGGCGCTCTAGCCAGGGACGGCACGCAGCACAGGCCGTCCCTGGAACACGATGTCCCGCAAACTCCTCGCCTCGGCCGCCTTGGCCCCCCTGCTTCTTTGCGCCGGGAAGGCGGGCGCTGAAACCCAGGTCACCAGCAGTTCGCGCACCACGCCGATCGCCACCTCGACCGCCGCCAGCGGGTCGGCGGACGATGTGAAGATCACCAGCGACGGCGCGATCACCCTGTCGAGCTCGGGCGCGATCGCCACGCTGGACAGCGACAACACCCTGACCAACGCCGGTTCGTTGAGCAGCGTGGGGGTCGACGACTCGATCGGCATCCTGGTGCTGGGCGGCCATACCGGGACCGCGCTCAACAGCGCCACGATCAGCCTGACCGAGGACTACGACTACACCGACGACGACGATGACGGCGACTATGACGGCCCGTTCGCGAAGGGCTCGGGCCGCTACGGCATCCGCATCACCGGTACCAACCCGTTCGTCGGCGCGATCACCAACGACTCGTCGGGCGCGATCACCATCGAGGGCAACCATTCGGCGGGCATCAGCCTGGAGACGGCCCTGACCGGCTCCCTGACCCACGCCGGTTCGATCAGCGTCACCGGCGACAACAGCTACGGCATCCACACCACGGGGACGATCAGCGGCAATCTGAGCACCACCGGCTCGATCAGCGTGATCGGCGGCGGCAGCGTCGGCCTGGCCGTGGACGCCGACGTCGCCGGCCAGCTCGCGATCCAGGGCTCGATCTATTCGACCGGCTACCGCGTCACCAGCCGCTATTCCGATCCGGACGACGAGGCCCTGCTCGACGCCGACGACCTGCTGCAGGGCGGCGGGGGCGTGAAGGTCACCGCCAATGTCGCCGGCGGCGTGCTGCTGGACGTCCCGCCCACCGACACCTCCGACGACGAGGACGGCGACGGGGTCACCGACAGCAGCGAAGGCTCGGCGGCGATCACAGCCTATGGCTCGGCCCCGGCCCTGCTGATCGGCTCGGACGACCACGCCGTGACCCTGGGCGCGGTCGGGACCGGCGACGACGCCTACGGCCTGATCATCCGGGGCTCGGTGACGGCGGCGGGCATCCACGACGGGATCAGCGCTACCGGCGTGCAGCTCGGCGGCGACGCCGGCCAGACGACCCTGATCACCGGCGGGGTAAAGGTCAGCGGCTCGATCACGGCCAGCGCCTACGAGGGCGACGCCGTCGGCCTGAAGCTGAACGCCGGCGCCATCGCCGACACCCTGTGGAACACCGGCGCGATCAGCGCCTCGGTGACCGGCGACACGGCGGTCACGGCCAAGGCCGTCAGCATCGGCGCCGGCTCGTCCATGACCAGCATCACCAACGGCGGCTCGATCGTGGCCACCGTCGCCGGCGAAGGCGGCTCTTCCTACGCCATCATCGACGAGACCGGCGGGCTGAAGACGATCAACAACACCGGCACAATCGCCGCCTATGTCTACGCCACCGACGACGAATACGACACCGACGACGACGACACCGACGCCTCCAACGAGGTGATCCACGGCGTGGCGACGGCCATCGACCTGTCGAAGAACACCACCGGCGTGACCATCGTCCAGACCGGGGTCAACGACGGCGACGACGGCGACGATGGCGTGGCCGACACCGACACGGACGGCGACGGCGTGGACGACGCCGACGAGCCGATGATCCGCGGCCGCGTGATCCTGGGCTCGGGCGCCGACAACCTGTCGATCCTGAACGGCGGCCTGATCGGCGACGTCTGGTTCGGCGACGGGGCCGACAAGCTGACCATCGACGGCACCGGCTACATGATCGGCGCCCTGCACGACAGCGACGGCCTGCTGGACATCAAGGTGGGCAACGGTTCGCTGGGCCTGACCAACACCGAGACGATCAAGGCCACCAGCCTGAGCCTGGGCGCCCAGAGCGTCATGGTCTTCACGGTCGATCCCATCGCCGGGACCCAGACCAAGCTGGTGGTCGACACCGCCACCCTCGAGACCGGCGCCCAGCTGGGCCTGAACTTCAAGAGCCTGCTGACGACGCCGACCACCTATACGGTGATCCAGGCGAACAGCCTGACCGCCGGCACGATCGACCAGGATCTGCTGGGCCACGTGTCCTACATGTACGTCGCCAACGCCTACGCCTCGGGCAACGACGTCAATATCGACGTACGCCGACGCACTGCGGCCGAGGCGGACATGTCGCGCAGCCAGGCGGCGGCTTATGACGCGGTGTTCGCGGCTCTGTCGAACGATACCGACATCGCCGGCGCCTTCCTGAACCAGAGCACGCAGGACGGCTTCTACGGCGTTTACGACCAGATGCTGCCCAGCCAGGGCGAGGGCCTGTTCGCGGCCTTGCAGACCGTGCAGCAGCAGATCTCGGCGGCCACCGCCGTGCGGCCCGACGTCAACGACCGCTATGGACCCGACAGCGTCTGGGTCCACGAGATCAACGCCCTGGTCCGTCGCGAGGACGGCGACACCCAGGGGTCCGACACTCAGGCCCTGGGCATGGTCGTCGGCTACGAGGCGATGGGCGACGCCGGCGGGGCGCTGGGCGTCACCCTGGCGGCTGTCAGCCTGGAGGAGCACGACACCGTCGCCAAAGCGGGCGAGAAGACCACCGCCTCGATCCTGCAGGCCGGCCTCTACTGGCGGCGATCGGTCGGCGGCTGGCGCTTCAATCTCGGCGGGGGGGCGGGCTACAGCCGCTTCAACGGCGATCGAGCCCTGGTCACGGCCGACATCGACGGCGACGGCACGGCCGACGTCAGCATCACCAACACCGCCGCCTGGAACGGCATAGTGGCCAACGCCTTCGCCGGCGTGGCCTACGAGGCTCGACTGGGCGACGTCTATCTGCGTCCCGAGGGCCGGTTGGATTATGTCTGGCTGTGGGAAGGCGAGCGCAAGGAGCACGGCGGGGGCGCCGGCTTCGACCTGACCGTCGCCTCGCGCAAGGCCGACAACCTCAGCGGCGACCTCGGCCTGGTGCTGGGCAAGCAGTACGGCAAGGACGTCTGGGTGCGGCCCGAACTGCGTATCGGCTATCGCAAGACCCTGGCCGGGGCCATGGGCGACACCATCGCCAGCTTCGCGGGCGGCTCGCCGTTCACCCTGGTCGCCTCCGACTACGATGACGGCGCGGTGACCCTGGGCTTCGCTCTGCGCGCCGGCTCGGCCCTGTCCTATGTCGCCCTCGAAGGCGGCGCGGAGGCCTCGCACAAGCAGACCAAGTACACCATGCGTCTGACCGGGAGGGCGATGTTCTAGGCCGTGGAAAAGCGCATCCTCATCCTCGACGGCGACCCGGTCGCCCGTCACGACATCGCCGGGCTCCTATCGGGCTACGGCTTGACGGCCTTGGGGGCCGGCACCGCCCGCGAGATGGAGCAGATCCTGCGCGAGACCCAGGTCAACCTGGTGATGCTGGACATGATGCTGCCCGACGCCTCGGGCCTGTCGATCTGTTCGCGCCTGCTCAGCCTGCCCTCCCCGCCCGCCATCATGGTGGTCTCCGACTCCGGCGAGGAGTGCGACGTGGTGGTGGGACTGGAACTGGGGGCCGACGACTATGTGGTCAAACCCTACCGCCCGCGCGAGCTGCTGGCCCGGGTCCGGGCGGTGCTGCGCCGTCACGACGACAGTCGGCCCGACGAGCCCACGCGCGACACCGCGCCCGTCTACAGCTTCGACGGCTGGCGGCTGAACGTCGCCACCCAGACCCTGCTGGACCCGCGCGGCGGCGCGGTGGCGCTGGCCACCGCCGAGTTCCTGGTGCTGTGGGCCCTGGTCGATCGGCCGGGCCAGGTGCTGACCCGCGAAGAACTGCGCCACGGCCCGCCCGACGCCCATGCCCGTCCCGCCCCGCAGCAGGTCAACGTCGCCATCAGCCGGCTGCGCGGCAAGCTGGACCGGATCGACGGCGGCGCCCACCTGATCCGCACGGTGCGCCACGTCGGCTACATCTTCGCGGCGCGGGTGGACCGGATGCAGGAGTAGGTGGGTCTATGGGTGTTCGCGCTCCCCTACCCCAAATCCAGCGACCAGGTCTGGCTGATCAGATCCTTGCCGAATTGATGGTTCGGCGACTCGTCGACCAGGACGAAGCCGGCGCGCTGGTAGATGCGCCGGGCGGCGGTGAGCACGCTGTTGGTCCACAGGTCCAGGCGCCGATAGCCCACCGCACGGGCGCGTTCGATGCAGGCGTCGACCAGCATGGCGCCCACGCCACGCCCCCGGGCATCGGGCTCGACATAGAGCAGCCGCAGCTTGCCTACCTCGGCCTCGTCGCCGCGCACCAAGAAGATCGAGCCCACCACCCGGCCATCCAGCTCGGCGATCCACGCGGCTTCGCGCGCCGGATCGAAGATCTGGACGAAGTCGGCGAGGATGCGGGCGACCAGGGCTTCATAGTCTTGGTTCCAGCCATACTCCTGGGCGTAGAGCACCATCTGGCGATGGATGATCCAGCCCAGGTCACCGGGCCGTGGGTCACGCAACACGACCTCGGAAACCGGTCCGGCGTCGGGCGGCGCGTCGAACGCCCGGCGGATGGCGGTCGTGGCCGCCAGCAGGCTTTCGCGTCCGGACGCCGGCAACGACGCCAGCAGGTCGCCGACCGCGTCACGGGTGTTGCGCTCCAGGGCCGTGAACGTCTCGCGGCCGGTGGCGGTCAGGCGGATCGAGCGGCTGCGCCCGCCCCCGGGATGCGGCGCCGTCTCCACCAGCCCCCGCGCCTCGAAGCGCTTGAGGGTCCGGCTCAGTTGGGCCGGGTCCAGGTCGAGGGCGCGGGTGATCTCGGCCCCGCTCGGGTCGTCGCGATAGGCCAGCTCATACAGGATCCGCGCCTCGGTCAGCGAGAACGGGCTGTTGTCCAGGCGCGGGTTCAGCAGGCCCAGCTTGCGCGTGTAGAGCCGGTTGAACGCGCGCAGGGCGTCGATTTCCGTTTCCGGGATCATGGGATGGGGCTCCGCGACACGTATTGACTGAGTCAAGTAACCTACATGTTGACTGAGTCAACACCGGAAAGTGCAACGCGCCGCCTTCGCCGCCCCTTCGGTCGGGACGCCGAAACCTCTGCTATGCGGGCCTTTGTTTTCACGTCCGATACGAACCGATACAATTGGTCGGTCCTCAGGGCGTTTCACGACATCCGCACGAAACAAACCCGGCTCTCCTAGGGGACGGGACGCACGCCCGCGACCATGGCGGCCATGGCGAAGGTCCAGGCGTGGCCATAATACGGCTGTATGGAGCCTCATGACCTCGCGCGCGCTTCCCGAAACCGCCACCGTCCTGCTGGTCGAGGACGACGACGTCCTGCGTCAGGAGATGGCCGGCTATCTGGACGCCCAGGGCTACACCGTCCGTGAGGCCGCCACCGTCACCGCCGCGCGGGAGGTGATGGAGACCCGTCCGGTCGACGTGATGGTGCTGGACGTCAACCTGCCCGGCGAGAACGGCCTGTCGCTGTGCCGCCAGGTGGCGGGGACCGACGGTCCGGCCATCCTGCTGCTCAGCGCCCTGGGCGATCCGGTCGATCGCATCGTCGGGCTGGAACTGGGCGCCGACGATTACGTGGTCAAGCCGATCCCCCCGCGCGAGCTGCTGGCCCGGGTCAAGGCCCTGATGCGCCGCCGGGCCGGGGGCAAGGGTCCGCGCAGCGACATCCGCCTGTTCGCCGGCTTCCGGCTGGACGTCGGCGCCCGCCAGTTGACCGCGCCCAACGGCGTGCTGCTGCTGCTGACGCCCGGCGAGTTCACGATCCTGTCGACCCTGGTCGACCACGCCCGCTCGGTGGTGTCGCGCGACGAGCTGCTGACCATCATCGCCGGCGAGACGGTCGAGAACCTGGGCCGCCGGGTCGACCTGCACATCAGCCGCCTGCGCCGCAAGATCGAGGCCCAGAGCGACGCGCCGCTGATCCGCACCTATCGCGGCATGGGCTACATGCTGGACGCCAGGGTGACGCTGGAATGACCGCCCCGGGGGGAACAGCTCGGCGCGCTTTTCTGGCTCGCCTGGCCCAGCGATGGCCCAGCCCGCCGATCGCCGTGCAGATCCTGGCCCTGCTGCTGGCCGCCGTGGTGGTGGCCCAGACGGTGACCCTGGGCCTGACGGTGCTGTTGCCTCCCGCCCCGCCCATGCACCACAGTCTGGCCGACATCGCCGCCGGCCTGCGCGGCGCCATGCCGGACAGCGACAGCGACCGCCCCCTGGTCCGCACGATCGAGACCCAGCCGCCCAGCCTGCAGAGCCCCGGCTGGGTGGCCTCCGAACAGACCAGCGCCGACCTCGCCCGGCTGCTGAAGGTCCCGCGTGAGAATGTCCGGCTATTGTTCTACGCGCCCCCGCCGTTCGCCGGCGCCGAGACCCGCCGTCCTGGCCCGTCGCCCCTGGCCCTGTTGTTCACCACCTATGCCGAGGCCCAGACCCTCCCGGCCGGGCCGGGACCAGGCGGGGTCGGCATGGGGCCCAATGGAATAGGGGGCGGGATGACGGGCGTCATGATCGGCGGCCCGCAAGGCTTTCCCGGACCGGCCGGCGGCGGTCAGCAGGTCTATCGCGCCACCTTCGGACCGGCCGGGGCGACCGACCAGCGCATCTTCAGCTACCAGGCGCCTGGCCGTGCGGATCGGGGGAGCGATCCGCTGTTCACCGCGCCGTTCCGCTCGCGCCAGATGACCCTGCCCGACTCCCTGCGCGGCGTGGCCCCGCCCGCCCCGCCGCTGGACCCGGTGGCCGATGCGGTCGCCCGCGAGCCGCCCCGGCGTCCGCCCCCGCAGCCCCAGCCGCTGGCTCGGACCGTGCCGGTCACCGAGCCGGTCCAGGCCGCCCCGGCGGTCGTCCTGGTCACGCCCAAGGCCGCCGCGCCCGCCCCCGTATCCGAGGTTCCCGTCGGCCGCCCTCTGGCCGCGCCCGAGACGCGCAGCCTGTTCGGCCTGGCCCCTCCGCCGTTCATCGAGGGCGACTTCGTGGCCGCCCTGCGGGTCGGCCCGAACCAATGGGTGACCCTGCGCCCCCAGCCCGAGGCCTTCCCCAACAGCTGGCAGCGCCGGGTGCTGATGTGGTTCGCCCTGTCGCTGGCCGTGGTGGCGCCGCTGGGCTGGATCTTCGCCCGCCGCCTGGCCGCGCCCCTGGCCGGTTTCGCCGCCGCCGCCGAGCGGCTGGGTCGCGACCCGGCCCAACCGGTGATCGTCTCCGACGGTCCCGCCGAGGTCGGCCGCGCCGTTCGGGCCTTCAACGTCATGCAGAGCCGGCTCAGCCGCTACATCACCGACCGCACGGCGATGATCGGCGCCATCTCGCACGACCTGCGCACGCCCCTGGCCCGCCTGCGCTTCCGCCTGGAGCGCGCCTCGCCCGCCCTGCGCCGCGAGATCAGCCAGGATCTGGACCAGATGGAGGCGATGATCACCTCGGTGCTGGCCTTCATGCGCGAGGACGCCGAGGCCGGCGCCCGCCAGCGGGTGGACCTTCGCTCATTGCTGGAATGCGTGATCGACGAGGCCGAGGTCACCGGCGCCGACGTGGCCCTGGAACCCGGCGAACCGGCCGAGGTCGAGGTCTCGGTTCTGGGCCTGCAGCGGGTGTTCGCCAACCTGGTCGAGAACGCGGTCAAGTATGGCGACAGCGCCCGCGTGACCCTGCACGTCGAGGGCGACGAGACGGTGGTCGAAATCCGCGACCGGGGTCCTGGCGTGGAACCCGAGGAGCTGGAGCGGGTGTTCACCCCGTTCTATCGCGGCGTCGAGGCCCGCACCTCCAGCAAGCAGGGCGTGGGGCTGGGCCTCAGCTCGGCGCGGTCGGTGGTCCGCGCCCACGGCGGCGACATCCGCCTGAGCCTGCCGGGCGAAGGCCTGCTGGTCCAGGTGCGCCTGCCGCTGGTGGGCGCGGCGGTCTCGGCGAAGCCGGTGCGGTTGCAGGCGGCGGAATAGGGGGCGGTAGCAACGGCTGGGGACACACACTCATCCCGCGGCCTCGCCAGGGTTAGCCGCCGCCTTTGAATGAGTGTGTGTCCCCGTCAGCCGCGGTCAGGACGCCGGAATCCCGCAATACCGCTCGAGGAAGGCCTGGTGTCCGGGCAGGCCGCCGACGGCCCGGGCGATGTTGGCGCCGAGGTCCGACAGCGCCCCGCGCAGCTGGTCGGGCGGCATCAGGCGGCCCATCTGGTGATAGCCGGTCGGCTCCAACCGCTGCCCCAGCATAACCTGCAGCCACGAGTCCACCTGGAACAGCTCGCCCGGCGCCTGGAAAGCCTGAGCGCTTTCGCGGAACAGCTCGATGCGGTGGGCCAGGCTGTCGGGGACGTCCATGGTCCGGCAGCGATCCCAGAACGGGCTGTCGGTTCGCTCGGTCAGCTTGTAGTGCAGGATGATGAAGTCGCGGATCTTCTCCAGCTCGTCGACGGCCTGCTGGTTGTAGCGGGCGATCACCGCCTCGCTGAATCCGGTGAACGGGAACAGCTGCATCAGCCGCGTCACGCCGATCATGATCAGGTGGATCGAGGTCGATTCCAGCGGCTCGACGAAGCCGCTGGCCAGGCCCAGGGCGACGCAGTTCTTGGACCAGGTCTTCAGCCGCCGGCCGGTGCGGTAGCGGATGACGCGCGGCTCGATCAGGCGCTCGCCGTCCAGGGCCTCCAGCAGGGTGGCCCGCGCCTCGTCGTCCGACATGTACTCGTTGCTGTAGACCAGGCCGTTGCCGACGCGATGCTGCAGCGGAATCTTCCAGCGCCAACCGGCCTTATGGGCGATCGCGCGCGTGTAGGGCACGGCGGAACCGGTGGACTTGGTCTGGACCGCCAGGGCGCTGTTGGTCGGCAGCCAGTGGCTCCAGTCCTCGTAGCCGGCCTTCAGGGTCTGCTCGATCAGGAGCCCTCGGAAGCCCGTGCAGTCGATGAAGAGATCGCCTTCGACGAGATCGCCGTTCTCCATGGCCAGGGCCTGGATGAAGCCGCTCTCGGCGTCCTGTCGGACGCCGGCGATCTTGCCCTCGACCCGCTTGACGCCCAGGGCCTCGCTCATCCTGCGCAGGAAGGCGCCGTAGAGCGTGGCGTCCAGGTGATAGGCGTAGTTCAGCTCGGGGCCCTCGCCCACCGAGAACTTCTCCGCCTCGGCCGCCTTCAGCTCGAAGCAGTAGTCGCCCAGTTCGCCGCCGAACCCGGCCGCCTTGGCCTGCAGCCAGAAGTGATGGAAGCCGCCCATCCAGTTCGACTTCCCGACCTGGCCGAACGAGTGGATGTAGCGGTCGCCGATCCGGGCCCAGTTCTCGAACGAGATGCCCAGCTTGAACGTCGCCTGGGTGGCGCGCATGAAGGCCGGCTCGTCGACGCCCAGCAGGGCGTTGAAGGTGCGAGCCGTGGGGATGGTGGACTCGCCCACCCCGACCGTGCCGATCTCGTCGGATTCCACGAGGGTGATGTCGAGCAGCGGGCCCAGCTGCTTGGCCAGGGCCGCGGCCGCCATCCATCCCGCGGTGCCGCCGCCGGCGACCACCACCCTCTTCACGACCTGTTCCTGCACGGGCGTTCTCCTGGTCGTCAGCGGTTGAGGCGATTGAGCAGATAGGCCCGCAGCCGCCGGGCCTTGCGGTCGTCCATGGGGCCAAGGTCGCCGCGCGCGCCCTCGGGCAGGTGCGCGGCCGGCCGGTCGGCCGGGCCGAAGACGTAGTAGTCGAACAGGCGCTTCCAGGCCTGCTTCTCGAAGTCGGGTCGGTCGCGCAGGCTGAGCAGGCCGTGCAGCAGGGTGTTCATGGGCGAGTCCATGAAGCCGGGCGCGGCGTTCCACCAGTAGTTCACCAGCACGTTGAACGGGGCCAGGGCCTCGACCTGGTGCCACCACAGCGCCGGATAGACCAGCACGTCTCCCGGTTCGAGCTCGGCCACCTGAGCGGCGGCCAGGGCGTCCTTGAAGCGCGGATGGCGCTGGAAGTCCGGGGCGTCGAAGTCGACCATGCTGACCGCCTGGCCGCCCGGGGTCATGTCCAGCGGACCGGGATAGAGGTTCTCGACCTGCTCGGGCGGGAACAGGGTGAAGCGCCGCCGGCCCACCGCGCAGACGGCGATGTTGTTGGACATGTCGTAGTGGGCCGCCGCGACCGTGCGGTTGCCGATCCAGATGCTGGCCAGGGGCGTGGGGTCGCCCAGGCCGGTCAGGTCCAGGCCCAGGTCGTTCTCGGCCCGCAGGCCCGGCAGATAGGCGTCGATGTCGCTGGAGCCGATGTAGAGCGACGGCGCGCCGGACTCGTCCAGGGTCTGCTCGATGCGCTCCAGGAAGGCCGGCAGCGGGGTGCGCTCGGTCTGGAAGTTCAGGCGGGTGACGGCCTCGTCATAGCCGAACCGGCCCTTGATCTCGGGCGCGCCAGTATAGCCGACGAAACGCTCGCCGCGATCGTGCGACAGCAGCTCGTCCATGGCCGCGCGAGGCGAGACCAGGCCGGCGCGCACCAGCGGCCAGTCGCGGGCCATGCCGCGGAAAATGGTCGGCGACTGCCGGGTCAGGATATCGTCGAACGGGATCTGGTCGGGCCTCAGCCCCTCGACGACCGGCGTCCTGCGGGCGATGTCGATCATCGGATCCCCCCGCTCAAATCCCGACGCGCTTGCGGTTCTTCAGTTCGACCAGCGTCGCGACATTGCCCAGAGACGACAGCACCCATTGGGCCGCCGCCAGGAACCCGGAGCGATGCAGCGCCTGCAGGGCCTCACCGTCCAGCGCCGCAAACCGGTCCTGCGAGATCGTGTAGAGCTCGGGCAGGTCGTACTGGGTGTGCTCGTCCAGCTTGATCTCGACGTCGACCGGCTCGATCAGGTTCGCGGCCTCAAAGGCGGCGAACATCGCCTTGCTGAACTCGAGCCCGTCATAGATCACGCCCAGCAGGCGCGCGACGTGCTGGAGATAGGGCGAGTTGCCGCCGGCCGGCAGGAAGACCGGCTCGCCCTCGCTCGCTCCGGCGACCACGCGGGGATGGTCCAGATCGACATGGATCATCGGCTCGGCGCCGCGCTCGCGCAGGGCGATCGAGAACGGTCCGCGCTGCTGGATGGCCGGCACGTAGCGGGCGTTCCAGCCGCCGCCGTCCAGGAACAGGTTCTCGTCCCGATCCAGGCCCAGCAGGGCCACCGACTGGAACGCGCCGTCGGCGTCCTTGCGGAAGAAGATCGGATATTCGCGCTGAACCGCCTCGAACTCGGTGGGGAAGATCAGCACCTGGTTGATGTTGTCGCCGAACGCGGGACCGTGCCCCGTGGCGACGCGCAGGTCGCCGTGGTCGACGTTGTTGAGCAGGACTCTGTTCGTCATGTACGCCTTTCGGCCCCGGCTACGCTGTTGCGATGTCGGGCTACTGTAGAGAAGAAAGGGCCGCTGCGAACAGCGGCCCTTTCCCCCGACCTAGGTCGGCCCCCTTGGACAAGACGCCTTGGGACCCGACCATCGCTCGCCCCCTTAGAACTTGTAGCGCGCTCCGAGCAGGAAGCGCCGGTCCAGTTCCTGGGCGTTCCATAGCTCGTGCTTGTCGCGAGCGTAGGTGCGCAGGCTCTCGTTCGTCAGGTTGACGCCTTCCAGCGAGATCGCCAGCTTGGGCGTCACGTCGTAGCTGACGTTGAAGTCCACCTCGCCGAACGGGGCGACGAACACCGGGTTGCGAGAGCCGCCGCGGTTGGTCGCTTGCAGGAACTTCTGACGCCAGTTGTAGGTCACCCGGGCCGAGACGCCGTACTTCTCGTAGATGAAGGTGGCGTTGGCCGTGTCGCTCAGACCCAGCAGGGCGAACTGGTCCTGGTTGGGGTTCGCGCCGATGTCGAAGTCCACGTCGCCGCTCACCTTCGTGTAGGCCCCGCCGAGACCGAAGCCAGTGTCGCCGAAGAAGTGCTGGGCGGCGATTTCGAAGCCGTGGATCTTGCCGGTCTTGTTGTTGATCGGCTGAGCCACCTGGAAGACGAACAGGGGATCGGCGGCGTTGGGCGAGACGTCCGTCGCGGCCAGAACCTGGTCGACAAAGGCCTGGTTGAGATCCCCATTCGGACCGCGGTTGGCCTGGAACACGGCCGTGGCGGCCGCGACCGAACCCGTCGTGTTGATCAGCGAGGTCATCGTGAACAGATTGACGTCGCTCTGGTCGGCGCCGATCGTGGCCAGCGACGCCTTGGCGTCGCCCGACCGGGTGCCGGGAGCGCCCGAGCTGGCGTCACGCAGGCCGAAGAGGTTCTGGTTGAACGTCCCGGTGCCCACGAAGTTGTTCACGCGCTTCTCGAAGAAGCCGACCGAAATATAGCTGCTGGGCTTGTAGTACCACTCGATCGAGGTGTCGAAGTTGTCCGAGATCAGCGGTTCCAGTTCCGGGTTGCCGCGCGTGCCCAGAGGAATGGCGCCGTTGGCGACCGGGCGGTTGGGCGCGCCGGGCGTGACCGAGGCGAACAGGTTGCCGTAGTCCGGCCGCGCGATCGTGCGGCTGAACGAGAAGCGCCCGATCAGGTCCTTGACCAGCTCGATCTGGAAATCCAGGGCGGGCAGCAGGTTGCTGTAGCTGTTCTTGCCGGAGATCGGCGAATAGGTCGCCGCGGTGTCGATACGGAAGTCGTTGTCGGCGGTCCAGACGATGGCCTGCGGCGTACGGATCAGCGACACCGATTCGGAGTCGGTCTGTTCGTAGCGCACGCCGGCGACCATGCTGGCGTCACGATCCGCCAGTTGGCCCTTCCAGGTCAGCTGACCGTAGACGGACCAGATCTTTTCATTGACGCGGTTGTCGTCCTGGGCGGTGACGCCGACGGCGTTGCCCTTGGCCACATAAGGCGGCGACAGGGCGTTGTAGAGGGCGATGGCGTCGGCGCGGAAGGCGACCAGGCCGGTGCCGCTCTGATGCGCGTCGAAGGTGTCGAAGCGACAGGCCAGGCAGAACTGCTTGACCAGGTTGCCGGCGTATTGCTGCACGTCGCGCGGGTTGGAAATGCCCCAGCTGCCCAGGTCCTGCTGGGTGTTGAGGGTGGTCTGCTTCATCTTCGAGTCGCGGTAGTCGAAACCGAAGTCGAACTTGCTGCCGGCGTCGTCCAGCTCATAGGAGCCGTCGGCGCGGAATTCCTTGATCTTCTGGTCTTGGCTCTGGGCCGAGGTGCGGGCCACCTGGCTGCCCAGGTCGCCGATGTCCAGCACGCCGTTGCCGTTGCCGCGCGGCAGGGCGTCGTTGATCGTCACGGCTTGGACCGGGATGTCGCCGTTGAAGTCCACCGAGTGCGACGAGATGATCGGCGCGCCGATGCTGACCGAGGTCATGCTGGTGCCGTTCGGGGCGTCGGGGTTGCTCTCCGCCTTCGAGATGTGGCCGTCGACCGTGACCTTGAAGCGGTCGGTGACGTCCCAGGCGCCGTTCAGGCCGAACGACTTCAGCTTGTCCTCGTTGGCGCGGTACTGCTGCTCGAAGCCCGTGTCCTTGGTGCCGCTGAGGGTTTCCTGCAGGAAGACCGCGGTGGCGACCGTCGGGTTCTTGTCGAAGGTCACCTTGTCGAACGGACGGTTGAACCAGTTGGTCTGGTCGTTGCGGCGTTCGAACGACTTGTTGTCGGCGTACAGGCCGTCGGCGGTGATCAGGATGTTTTCCGTCGGACGCCACTGCACCGCGGCCTGAGCGTTGATGCGCTCCCGGCTGCCTTGCGAGAAGTGGTAGCGGCTGTCGTTGGGGATCGCCACGTAGGTGTTGCCGTTGGCCGGCGCGTTGGTGATTTGGGTGGCGCCGCCGTTACGCACGAAGCCGTTCGCCGGGTTGATGAAGTCCGAATAGGTGCGGATGTTCCAGTCGTTCGACGTAGCGCTGGTGCTCGTGAAGTTGCGCTTCTGATAGCTGCCGAACAGCGTGACGCCGAACTTTTCGTCCGCGTCGGTCCAGTTCAGCAGGCCCGAGACTTCCGGGGTCACCTTGGACGTGTCTTCCAGCTTGTTGTCCATGCTGGTGTCGTAGACGGCCTTGGCGCCGATGCTGCCCGAAAGGCCGCTCTGGTGCGCGTCGAACGGACGGCGGGTCTTGACGTTGATGGTCGCGCCGATGCCGCCCGACGGGATGCCCGCGCGGCCGGTCTTGTAGACTTCCAGGGTCGAGACGCCTTCCGAAGCCAGGTTCGAGAAGTCGAACGAGCGGCTGGTGCCGCTGGCGAAGTCGGCCGAGTCATCGCCGCCGACGGTGGCGACGTTGGCGGAAGGCATGGTGCGGCCGTTCAGGGTCACCAGGTTGAAGCCGCCGCCGAAGCCGCGGACGGTGACCTGCGAGCCTTCGCCGTTGGTCCGGTCGATCGACACGCCGGTGATCCGCTGCAGCGACTCGGCGAGGTTGGTGTCCGGGAACTTGCCGATGTCTTCGGCCGAGATGGCGTCGACGACGCCGCTGTTGCTGCGCTTGATCTCGATCGAGCGCTCCAGCGAAGCCCGAATGCCGGTGACGATGATCTCGTCGACCGTGCTGCTGTCGTTGTTGCTCTGGCTCTGGGCCTGCGCCTGACCGCCGGCGAAGATCGCCACGGACAGCGCCAGCAAGGACGCAGAGGTGTTCAGGCGACGGTGTCGCTTCATAGCCGTTTCCCCGCACAAGTCGCCCCCCGCGAGGGGCTTCGGTTATTCTTGTTTCAACGCCGATACGATTCCCCGCCTGCTTTTGCGACTTTCGTCAAAAACAGCGGAATACCGGCGAATGAGTTAGCGGTAACATCAGTATACAAAAGCGGTCAAGCGAACCAAAAGCGATTTTGACAGCGCTGTATCTGCCCATTTCTAATACAAATGGGCATAAACCTAGGCAAATAAGCGGGTTGCCGCTTTTTTGACGCAAAGGCCTTTTTCACAAGGCGGACAGGCTGTTGCAGTCCTGACACAGAACGGGGCGCCGCATTCCCGCGCCTCATCCGACCACGGCCGCTCACGCTGCCGTTGCGGAAACCACCTTACAGGCGAGATCGAACTCTTCCCAGGAAGCTCTACAAGAAAGCCCGTTGACGGGACCCGGAACGATGTTACCGGTATCGTGGGCTTTTCAGGCTAGCGGTCATTCGCTTGCCCGTCCGCCCGTGGACACCTCACGGGGCCGGCATCCTGCGATGGCGGCCCCGCTTTTCGTACGAGGGCTGGGGGCACACACTCATCCCGCGGCCTTCGCGAGGCGATGGGATGAGCGTGTGTCCCCGATCGTTATCCCGCCGGATCCAGCTTCGACCACAACGCCCGCTCCGCCCCGAACCGATCGGGCACGACCGTGCACGCCACGTCCAACACCATGGTCTGGCGGCTCTTCAGGTCGTAGGCCGGCCACGCGGGCTGTCCCGGCGCCGAGGGCCGTCCGGACCGCGCGAAATTGGCCCACATGGCGCTGATGTTCTTGGCCGCCGCGAAGCGGTCGGCGCGGTCGCCGGCCAGGGTGGTGGGCGAGGCCACGGTGTTGAACACCAGCGGGATGTCGCTGGCGTGCATGGCTCCCAACTCGATGTCGGTCCCCTCCATCTTGCGGTTGGAGCGGTAGGCGATGTTGTAGACATAGACCGGCGCGCGGCCCTGGACCGCCTTGCGCTCGGCGGTGACCACCGAGCCCGCACCCATGGCGTAGTAGCTGAGAGCCGCCAGGTAGAGGTCGCTCGGCGTCGCGCCCGGGCGGTCGGAGCGCAGGGTGTCGATCACCGCTTGCGTTTTGTCGCCCAGCCGGGGCGCCAGCCGCGCCTTCAGCCCCGCCTCGTCCAGTCGGAAGGCCTCGACGTCCTTGCTGGTCCAGGCGAAGAACGCCGCCTCACTGTCCAGCCAGCCGATCATCAGCGGCTTGTCGGCGGCGCTGGCCGGAGCGGTCGGGTCGAACGGATGATGGGGCAAGAGGTCGCCATCGACGATGGG
This sequence comes from Caulobacter sp., assembly GCA_017744495.1. GTDB lineage: Bacteria > Pseudomonadota > Alphaproteobacteria > Caulobacterales > Caulobacteraceae > Caulobacter. The sequence goes on from JAGIBE010000133.1 coordinate 37,317, forward strand.
ACCGTAAGAGCCCGGATTGAGCGACTGGATGCCCTTCCATCCGCCGCTGTCGCCCGGATGCTTGGCCTGAAGCGCCTTCTGGGCGGCCAGGATCTGGGGCGCGGGGACGTCGAGCACCTTGCGCCAGTCGGCCGGAGCGATGCCCAGTTCCTGCAGGTAGAACCGCGTCGTCTGGGCGGCGACATCGGGCGTGCCGATCCGCACCACCGGCCCGCTCTGGATGATCGCCTTGGAGAACAACGGCGCGGTCGAGGGCATGGCGTACAGGCACGAGGTCTTGGCCCCGCCCCCGCTCTCGCCGAAGATCGTGACGTTCTTCGGATCGCCGCCGAAGGCCTCGATGTTGCGGGCGACCCACTTCAGGGCCAGCACGATGTCGGACAGGCCCTGGTTGCCGGATCCTGCGTATTCGGCCCCGCCCAGCTCGCCCAGGTACAGATAGCCCAGGACGCCCAGGCGATGGTTGTGGGCCACCACCACCACATCGTGCTCACGCGCCAGGTTCGAGCCGTCCTGGGCCGTGCTGCCGCCCGAGCCGGTCGTGTAGCCGCCGCCGTGGCTGTAGAACATCACCGGCTTGCCCTTCCCCCCGCCGGCGGGCGTCCAGACGTTCAGCACCAGGCAGTCCTCGCCCGGGGCCGGCTCGTTCAGGCCGTAGACCGTGGTCGGGTCTTGCAGGGTAGGCGTGCCCAGCCGCGTGGCGTCCCGCACCCCGGTCCACGGAGCGACCGGCTTAGCCGGCTTGAAGCGGTCGGCGCCCGACACGCTCGCGCCGTAGGGCACGCCCTTGTAGGCGTCGACGCCGCCGGCGCGCACGCCGCGCAGACGGCCCTCGGCGACCTCGATCTCGACCGTCTCCGACGGCGTGTCGGCGACAGCGACCAGCGGCAGGATCAGGCTCCCGGCGACCGCCGCGCCGCCGGCCAGCAGGCGACGGCGGTCGATGTCGTTTTCGAAGGGCTTCATGAACGCTTCCCCGTTCTCAAGCGGTCTTCGGCGGGCCGAAGTCCCGGTTCATCCTGCGTGACTGCGGGATCCGGCAGGACCCCGACCTTGGTCGAAGACCCTAGCGGCACATCTTGTCGAGTTCCGCTCCGCCCCAGGGCGGAGCCTGCGCCGGCAGCGCGACGCCCTTGACCTTGGCGGCCTCCTCCAGCGTCGTGGGGACGGCGGTCGCTTCCGTCTTGAAGTCGGCCGCGTAGAACCTGTCGCGCTCGGCTTCCCGGAGGCCGACGAAGCTGACGCCGTTGTCCTGGTACAGCTTCAGCAGCCTGGGCATCATTCGCGCGTCGAAGGCGCCGGCGTGCATCAGCAGCACATAGGGGATGTCGCGGCCGTAGAGCTTGGCCGACAGGGCGCGCTCGAAGTCCAGGCTGTCCTTGGCGGCCTTCAAGTAGCTGGCCTCCAGAACCGTCACGGCCGCCATGTCGCCCTTGGCCATGCAGCGGGCGTAGGGCTCGTTCCAGGCGTAGTCGCCGAAGCTCATGGTCACGCTGGCGATGCGATAGCCGCGGGCCTTCAGCGCCTTGCGGGCGGCGGCGTGCTTCTCCGGGGTCTCGCCCTCGCTGAGGAACGGATAGCGCACCCACCGCCAGTCCTGGCCGGCCATGTGCTGCTCCAGCAGCGGCTCGTTGCGGACGAGGTCGGCTTCCCAGTCGGCAAGGCTGTTGGTGTTGAGATTGATGTGGGTCCAGGTGTGGTTGCCCAGCGGATGGCCGGCCGCGCGCCACAGCGACAGCACGCCGATCGAGTCCGGCTCGCGCTCCTCCTGCACGCCGTTGATGAACCCGTAGACCGGACCCGTCTTGGCGTCGTGGAAGGCGGCCAGAAGCCGACCCGCCACTTCGATGCGGGTGACGCCGGGCGGCAGGGGCGCGTGGGCGGGCAGGTCGTCGAAGGTCAGGGCCATCTTCACCGGCGCGGCCGCTTGGGCGGCGCCCGCCACGGCCAGGACAGCCAGCGACGCCGTCCATCCAGCGACCAGCCCTGCCCGCGCGCGTCGCGCGACGTCCCCGAGTCCCATGCGTCCTCCCGTTTCATTCCTGGCGAATGATAACGGTAACAGTTATGCCGCCCTTGGCCGCGACCGCAAGGCCGTTCCGTCGGTTCGGCGCACCGCGACCGTCGCCGCGGCAAAGCGAAAGGGCCCCCGCGAGGGAGCCCTTCCTTCAGCGCCGCCTTGCAGGCGGCCTGTCGTCAGAACCGGTAGTCCAGGCCGACGCGGATCAGGTTGCCCCGCGTGTCGGCTTCGGAGCTGAGGGTGGCGTAGTTGCTGCCCACCGTGGTCTGGGACTTGACCGTGCCCAGGTTGGTGTAGAGCCACTCGCCCCGGATCGAGGTGTTGGGATTCAGCGCATAGGCGCCGCCCAGGCCGGCGGTCCAGCCGGTCTTGGTGTCGGACTCGCTGTTGGAGGCCGTGATCGGCGTGGCGCGTGTGTCGCTGTAGCTGGTGCTCAGCTTGATCTCCGACACGGCGACGCCCGCCGTCCCGTAGATCATGAAGCTGTCGGTGGCGTAGCCGATGCGCGGACGCAGGGTCCAGATCCAGTCGGTCTTGATCTTCTGCTGGATCGTGAAGGTGATCGGCGGGGTGATCAACAGCGGCGACTGGAAGCTTTTCGAGCGGCTCTGCCCCATGTCGTAGAAGCCGACGTCGGTCTCCAGGCCGAACACCCAGGAATCGACCTGGTAGTTGTAGCCGCCCTGGAGGCCGCCGCTGAAGCCGGTGTCGTTGTCCTTGGTCGATCCGATCGAATTGATCAGGGCCGCGTCGCCGGGCGGCATGATCACCGTGCCGTTGCCCGAAGCCGCCTTGATCTTCATGTGGGTGTCGGCCTTCGACCCACCGACGTTCGCGCCGATATAGAACCCGTTCCACGGATTGTCCTGGGCGGCGGCGGCGCCGGCGGTGAGGACGGCGAAACCGAAAATCCCTACCACGGCAAGCTGCGTCTTGCTCATGCTGTTCTCCAGAAAAGCGAGGGAGCCCCCTCGGGGCTATGCTTTCCCGGAACCTCGAATCGCCGGTATCGGGTGGACGCCTGATCGGCCGGGGGCATGAGACCGGAGGCGGCGCGCGGAAAGGACCGCGCGCCATGGGGCGTCATTCGACGATACGCAGCACCACGCGGCGGTTGGCCGCCAGATCCTCCGCCGTATTGCCGGTGGCGACCGGCTGCTCTTCGCCCCAGGACACCGTCTCCATGGCGACCAGGGGGATGCCCTGGCTGAACAGGAAACGGCGCACTTCCAGGGCGCGCTTTTCGCCCAGGACACGGTTCTTGTCGTTCTCGCCGCGCGGATCGGCGTGGCCGACGATCTCGATGAAGACCTTCTTGTTGTCGCCCTTCAGACGCTCGGCGAAGGCGGTCAGGGTGGCCTTGGCCTCGTCCGACAGCTCCCACTTGTTGGTGTCGAAGTTCACGAAATCGGTCTCGCTGACCACCGTGCGGGACATTTTGCCCTTGGCCAGGGCGTAGGCGTCATCGGCCCGCGTCTGAGCCGCCTGGGCAGCGCCGGCGACCTGGTCGACGCGCCCCGACAGGGCGGTGACCTTCGAGTCGACGGCGTCGACCCGGGTGTTCACGGCGGCCACGTGTTCGTCGACATACTGCTCGGTGGCGCAGCCGCTAAGGGCCAGCCCGCCGGCGATCACGGCGGCAGCCGCGACGCCCGATAGAATATGACCCATCTTGGATCTCCCAGCTCTTTGCAAAACTCGATGAGGAGTTTGGCGCCGGGGCGGACAAGACCTATCAGGTGTAGACCTGAGCCTAGATCTCAGTTCACCCGAAACTGGACCTCTGGATTCCTATGGCCGCGCGTTCGCCTGTTCCCAGGCCCGCACCTTGACCCGGGCAGCGTCGAAAAGACGCTGATAATTGCCGTTCAGAACCTTCTCGCGCGCCTCGGGCGTCAGCTTGGCCCACAGCGGCTTGTAGGTCTCGTAGACGGCGAAATATTGCTCGGGGGAGCGGGGCGCGACCACGTCGCTGCCGAACAGGAAACGGTCCGGGTATTTGTTGATCAGGGCCGCCGCCAGGGTCGAGGTCTCGTCGGTCGCCACCAGGTACTTGGCCACCTCGTCCCACGAGATGTCGAAGTTGACGTTCTTCATGGCCGGGTTGGCGAGGATCTCCTCCAGATAGGTCGCTTCGGACTTCACCGGCTGGACGATCCGCCCCATGCCCGCATGGGCCCAGATGATCGTCGTATTGGGATGGCGGGCGTAAAGCGCCGTCAGCTGGTCGAAATAGCCCCGGACCTTGGCGTCCTTGGTGAAGGGCCGGACCATGTCGTTGTGCAGGATGACCACCAGCCCCGCCTGTCCGGCGAAGTCCAGCAGGCGGTCCAGCGACGGGTCGGTCAGGCTGGCCCCGCCGCCGGCGATCTTGGGCGAGACGAACTCCTTGTGCACCGAGAACTCGCCGATCCCGGTGAACACCCCGGGGAACAGGGTCAGCACCCGACGCACGTGATCGGCGGCGTACATGTCGGCCGGGTTGAAGCCGGTGATCATCGGATCGACCCGCCTCTGCTGCTCCGGCGTCAGCGCGCGGTATTGCAGGGCGATCTGGGCGTCGGTGAACGAGTAGTAGTAGAGCGGCGCGTCGGCCTCGAGATAGTAGCTGGGCGCGATATTCCCGCTCTCGCGGTACGACCACTCTTGCTGCAGCGGAATGCCGAACAGGGTGGTGCGGCACACCCGGTCGCCCATCAGCTTCAGCACCTCGCCGGCCGAGGGCCCCTCCTGGATGTAGTTGGTCAGGTGGAAGTGGCTGTCGCTGAACTGGCAGCTTTTCGGGGTCTGCACGGTCTGAGCCGAGGCGTAGCCGGCGACCAGCGCCCAAACCGCGAAAAGGGACGCCAGGCCCGAGGCGGCGAAGAGTCGGCGAGGCATCGAGACCTCCTGGTCCTAGAAGGCGAGGGAGAAGTCCGTGACGAAGGTGAAGCCGTTGCCGCCCACCGGGACGGGGTAGGCCGTGTAGCCGACCGGCGAGTTCTTGACCCAAAGGGCCATGGCGTTCACCCGAAGATCCCGCCGCTGGAGGGGGAAGTAGTTGATGCCCAGGGCCAGGTCGTTGGGATTGCCATACTGGCCCCAGATCTGGGAGCCCGAAGCGTAGACCTGCAGCGTCTTGGGGATGACCATGGCCGAGGCCTGCAGCGAGTAGCCGTGGTCGTACAGGCTGGTCCAGGGCATGGTCCCCTCGACCTTGAAGTTGTCGAGCCAGCGCGCGTAGTACTCCGCCTCGACCGCATAGCCCTTGTATTTGAAGGCCGCGTCGAAGGCCGCCATCTGGTAGCGCGCCTCCAGGATCCGATTGCAACCGACGCTCTTCTGCTCGCACGCATTGGACTGGCCGCCCGTGTTGAAGGCCGTGGAGCTGAACAGCAGTGTGCCGTCGGACAAGCGGATCTGGGTATTCTCGATCGAGTCCGTGCCGGGCTGCGACTGCGGGTCTTCCGTGCTGCGCGTGTAGTGAGCGCTGAACAGGGTGGCGAGCTTCTGGTGCTGCTCGAAGTCGCCGTAGCCGTTGGCCGGACCGAACTCGCCGGTGGTCGGCATCCAGGTCAGGGCGGCGGACCAGGTGTTGGGCTTGGCGTCCAGCTGGCGGGCCTGCACGCCCAGGGCGCTCAGGTTGTTGGCCACCATCACGCGGTATTCCAGGCCCTTGGCGATCTTGCCCTCAGCCCAGATGCCCTGGGTGTAGGAGCCCCGGAAGAACTCGTCGGCGATCGGCCGGTTGTCGTTGCGCAGCCAGTACGGGAAGGTCCGGTTGGTCGAGCGGGTCGACGGCACCGAGTGGATGCCGAAATAGACCTTCAGCCAGTCGGCGAACGTCCAGTTGATGTTGCCGGCGACCACGACCTGGGCGCCCAGGCCCTGGCTGGCCTGCGAGGTCCAGACATAGGCGTTGTAGCCGAAGCGCGGATCGAACAGCCAGCCGCGCAGGGTGATCTGCACCTTGGCCAGCTGGAAGTCCTCGCGCGGGGTGACGTCGAAATTCTGGCCGAACGCGCTGGTGTAGGTCTTGTCCATCCCGTGCTGGTTCAGGTAGCGCAGGTAGCTGACCAGGCCGAGATCGACTTCGCCGGCGTCGGACCGCATCACGATCACGCCCTTGCCGGGCTCGAAGCCGCCCCAGCGGGCGCCGGGCTCGGGCCCCTCGGGCGAGCGCGCGGGCAGACGCACGATGTCTTCGCCGCCCGACGAGGTCGGGCTCGGCGGAGGGGGCGCCTGGCCGGCGGCCCACGAGAGCTGAGCGTCCAGGGCGTCGATGCGCTTGGCCCGCGCGGCCTCGGCCGCCTTGGCCGCCTCGTTCTCGGCCTTGAGGGCCTGGAGCTCGCGGCGCATGGCCGCCAGGTCCTCGGGGCTGGCGGCGGGCGGCGGCGGGATCGCCGTGGACATCGCCTCCTGCGCCAGGACCGGGCTCGCCGCGCCCGCCAGCATCAAGCCGGCGGCGGCGCAGGCGAAGGCGGTCGCGGCGCCGGACCAGCCCCGGCGCCGATACGCTGAGCGTCGCATGGACTTCACCTCGTCCCGGTCAGACCGGCTTGGCGTCGTAAGGATTGCCGCCGAGGGCGTTGGAGATGTCGATGATCGCCTTCTGGCCGCGCACGCTGTTGCCGGCCGCGTCCAGCGGCGGCGCGAAGGTGCCGATCCCGAACTTGCCCGGCGACACCGCGATCAGCCCGCCGCCGACACCGCTCTTGGCGGGCAGACCGGTGTGGAACAGCCACTTGCCGCTGTCGTCATAGAGGCCGGCGGTGGCCATCACCGCCAGCAGGCGAGAGACGTGCTTGGGGTCGATCACCTGCTTCTTGGTCAGCGGGTTCTTGCCGCCGTTGGCCAGGGTGGCGGCCATGTTGCCCAGGTCCTTGGCGTTGACGGCGATGGCGCACTGGCGCGTGTAGATGTCGGTGGCCACCAGCGGGTCGCTCTTGAACCGCTCATAGGCCCACATCAGGGCGCCGATGGCCCGGTTGCGCTGGTTGGTGGCGGCCTCGGACTTGTAGACCTCCTCGTCGACCGTCAGCTGGCGGCCGGCGAAATCGGAGTGCAGGGCCAGGATCTTCTTCCAGACCTCGTCGGGCGTGCCCTTGACCAGGCCCGTGGTGGCGATGGCGCCCGGATTGACCAGGGGGTTCATCTCCTTGCCGCGGTACTGCTCGATCGCGGTGATCGAGTTGAACACCTGGCCGGTGGCGTCGACGCCGATGTCGTCCTCGACGTAGTCTTCGCCCAGTTCCTGGAACACCAGGGCCAGGGTGAAGACCTTGGAGATCGACTGGATCGAGAACTTCGGCTCGATGTCGCCGGCGGTGGCCAGCTCGCCCTTCGGCGTGGCCAGGGCGATGCCGAAATAGTTCGACGGCACATTGGCCAGGGCCGGGATGTAGTCGGCGTTCTTGCCTTCTTGCAGACCCTTGTACTTGTCGTAGGCGGCCTTGACGGCGGCCGTCGCGGCGCCGGCGGCTTGGGCCTGGGCGAACGGCGGGGCCGCGGCCAGGCCGGCGCCAGCTGTCAGGCCGAAGCCCAGAGCGGCCAGGCCGCGGGCTAGGTCGCGGCGGGAAGCGTTGGCTTGCATCATCGGATCGTCTCCCATCCGCCGCTTAGCGGAAATCCTTGCTGGAGAAGCTGTACTTGAACGACACCTGCACCCGCAGGTCGTCGCCCTTGTTGTCGTTGAAGTCCTCGCGCTGGCCCCACAGCAGTTCCCCGCCGATCAGGATGCGGGGGTCGGGCGTGTAGAGCAGATTGGCCGAGGCGTACTGGCCGGCCTTGTAGGCCGTCGGCTCCTGGAAGTCGGTGTTGTCGACCTTGGTCAGGCTGTAGCCGATCGAACTGGACCACTGGTCGTTCCAGTAGTGGTCGTAATAGGCGGTCAGGCCCAGCAGCGGCAGCACGTCGCCACGCAATGATCCGGGCGGCGGCGGGGTGGGAACCGGCGGGGTCACCCCCTTGGCCAGTTCCGGCCCCAGGTCGGTGCCGCCGTCGTTCATGTAGCTGGCGATGCCTTCGCCATAGACGACGCCCAGGTGGACGACATCCTTGGCCCCGACCTTGACGTTGGACGTGGCGTTCACGCCCCAACCCAGCTTGGTGTTCTTGGGCTTATTGTCGGGCGTGCCAGCGGTGTCGTAGCCGACGCGCCGCAGGATGCCGGCCAGTTGCACGTGGCCCCAGTCGCCTTGATAGCGGTAGTGACCTGTCAGGTCGGGCAGGCTTTCGTCGCCCCGGATATTGGCGCCGAGCTCCGGCGAGACCGTGCGGATATTGCCGGTGTCGATATCGTTGCTGGGCTTCTCGACCGCGATCGCGAACTGGCTGGCGCCGGAGGTGAAGGTGTAGCGGATCTGCGGGTTGCGCAGGAACACCATCCCCGTGGGCCCCCAGTATTCGATGGTGTTGGGGAAGATGTCGCCGTCCATGAACACGCTGTTGGTCTGGCCCGCCAGCACTGGACCCCACGACCCGTAGGCGTGGCGCAGGCGGAACGTGGTCTGGCCGGCGTCACCGCCGACCCCGAACAGGTCGAATTCGAACTTCACGAACAGCGGCTTGCCGGCGATGTCCTGCTGGGCCTTCACGCCGAACCGGCTCTGCTTGACGCTGATCGAGGTCTGGCCGTTGTCGCCGAAGGTTCCCTGGGTCGTCGGGATCTTCGACGGCCTCAGGGCGTCGTCCCAGTTCGGATCCACACGATTGAAGTCCTGGGTGAAGTCGACCTGGGCGAAGCCGTAGACCTCGAAGCTCGGAGCATCCTGGGCTCGCGCCACCCCGGCGACGCCGGCCAGAACACCCGTCAGCGCGGTCGCGGCCAGCAGATGCGGCCCAAGGCGCCCATAGGGAGTCTTCATCTGTAATCCCCTTCTCACCCTACCCGTTTCCGGTCCCTCGTCTTTCGCGACGACCGGCGCGCGTGATCCACGCGTGATCTGGGCAGTTAGGAGCCAACCTGAACTTGGGAGTATCAGGTGGGCGCCTGAGACCACCCCAGGTGGATGCCCCGGGACTTGCCTCGCGCCGACGGGGCCTTGGTGCGGGCCGGCGCGGCTCGGGCGTCGGCTCCCCAGGCGCTCGGGAAAACGCCCGATGGCCCGCGCGCGCGTGCCGTCCGACCGTGATCTCGAAGCGGGACGAACCCGGAGATTTCCATGACCGACGCCCGGACCTTCGTCGCGGCCCGTCCAGCGGCTCCGCCCCCCGGCGCGCGCCCAGGCCTGGTCGGAGGCTTCGCCTGAGCCTGGCCCTGCTCGTCGCGGCGGCGCTCGCCGTGGAAGCGCCGATGGATCCGGCTGCTCCGGCTCCCGCGACGACGCCCCCCGCCCAACAACAGCCGCAGACATCCACGACCGAGGACCAGGGCGAGACGCCCCACGCCCTACTGGTCGTGCCCCTGAAACTGCTGTCGGTGCTGGACCAGGACTTCAGCCTGGGGCCTTGGACCTTTCGGGGTTACATCCAGTACGACGCCGCCGATTACAGCCAGGACCCCGCCGGCCCGCCGGAGACCGACTTCCGGCGCGGCGCGATCGGCAGCGGCGACACCCTGAACGCCCGCGCCCTGGCCGACGGCTCGTACCTGCGCAAGGCTCGCCTGGGCGGCGAAGGCCAGTGGGGCGAAGACCTCTCCTACCGCGCCATGTTCGACGTCGGCGGCCGCGACGAGCAGGGCGAGGCCCGCATCGCCGAGGTCTGGGCCCGCTACAGCCGTTTCGCGCCCTGGGTGATCATCGCGGGCGCCTACCCCCAGCTGGCCAACATGGAAGACGCCACCAGCACGGACGCCAACCCGTTCCTGGAGCGGGCGACGGCGGCGAACCTGGCGCGCGGCCTGGGCGGGGGCGACGGCCGGCTGGGCGTGACCGTCAGGCGCGCCACCCGCCGCTGGATGACCGCCGTCAGCCTGACCGGCCCCGTCCTGCACGAGGACGACGAGACCTCGCCGAAATCGGCCGTCGTGGTGCGGACCTCGCGGGCCTTCTATCCGTCGAAGGACTCCAGCTGGCACCTGGGCGGTTCGCTGATCTACGTGCTGTCGCCCGGAGATCCCCAGGACGGCAAAACCCCGGGGTTCGCCATGCGGCTGCAGGCCACGCCCGAGGTGCGGGTCGACGACACGCCCCTGCTCGACACCGGCGACATCGTCGCCCATCACGTCCGGGTGCTGGGCCTTGAGTTCGCCGCCCGCCGCCGCAACCTGTTCCTCCAGGCCGAGGCCTTCCACTTCGCGGTCGAGCGCTCGTCCCGCGACCTGCCGCGCGACCCGCGCTTCTTCGGCTTCTACGTCGAGGGCAGTTGGATGCTGACGGGCGAGGCGCGGCGGTTCGACTCGACCCGCGCGGTGTTCGGCCGTCCCCTGACCAAGCGGCCGTTACGGGAAGGCGGCTGGGGCGCCTGGGAGCTGGCCGCCCGCTACAGCCGGATGGACGCCAATTCCCACGCCGGCGATCCCGGCGCCCCGCCGCCGCCCGGCGGGGTGCGCGGCGGCGACCAGTCCATCCTGAGCCTGGCGCTCAATTGGTACCCGTCCAACCGCATCCGCCTGATGCTGAACGCCATGCATGTGCGGGTGGACCGCCTGAACCCAGCAAGCCCCGCCGATCCCGAGCCTTTCGGCCCCGCGCCGACAACACCCCCGGTGGGGGTTCAGATCGGGCAAACCCTGGACGTGGTGGCCATGCGCCTGCGCTACGCCTTCTGATAGCGGGACTGGCCTGATGCGCCTCCTCGGTGTGTACGGCGCCGCCCCGAGGGTTTTCCCCGATGGCGATCCTCCCTGGCATGGCGATGCTTGGCTTAAGCAGATCGAGGCCGAAAGACATGGATGGTCGACAGCTCATCCCCGCGGCGTTCCTGGCGTTCGCCCTCGCCGTCGGCGCCCCCGCCCTCGCCGCCAAGCCGCCCAAGACCTGGGACGGTCTGGTCCAGGTGAAGACCAAGCGCTTCGACCTGGTCTACCTGGCCCCTGGCGCGAGCTTCGCGGGCTACACCAAGGTCAAGCTGGACCCGACCGAGGTCAGCTTCGAGAAGAACTGGCGGCGCGACTACAACAATCAGAGCATGAGCATCTCACGGGACGTCTCCGAGAAGGACGTCCAGAAGGCCGTCACCGCGGGCGTCGCCGCCGCCAGCGACATCTTCACCGAAGAATTCAACAAAGGCGGCTACCCGGTGGTCACCGAGGCCGGACCGGACGTCCTGTGGCTGCGGACCGGGGTGCTCAACATCCGCGTCTCGGCCCCGGACACCATGGATGCGGGCCGCACCTACAGCTTCGCCAACGAGGCCGGCGAGGCGACCTATTTCGTCGAGGTGCGGGACTCCCAGACCGGCGCCCTGCTGGGCCGCGCCGTGGATCGCCGCCTGGCCGGCGACAACACCTACGGCCAGCGCAACCGCGTCACCAACCGCACGGACTTCCGGCGGCTGGTCAAGCAGTGGGCCGAGCTGAGCATTCGGGGCCTCAACGCGCTGAAGGCGCAGGCGCCGGTCAACGACGAGGGGCTGCCGACCGGCGCCCCGCCCAAGTAACCCGCTTTCCAGTGGAACGGCCCGCGCGGAGGCGGGTCTTGGATTTTCTCTTCTGTCGGGAGAGGCCAGCGAAGGACGCTTGAGATGCCCCAACGGCTCGACCAGACGCTCGTGGCCCCGCCCGTGTGGCCCCCGTCGATCTTCGGCGGCCATGGCGGCCTGGCCCCGTCCGCCCCGCCGCTCGGCATGGGCCTGAAGGCGCCCAAGGCGCGGCCATCGACCGCGCGGGCCCGCGACCTGCTGGCCGCCCAGGAGGAGGAGCGCGTACGCATCGCTCTGGAACTGCACGACTCCACCTGCCAGCACCTGGCGGCGCTGAGCCTGTCACTGGGGCGCCTGCGGCCGCTGGTCTCGGGCGACAAGGCCGCCGGCGTGCTGGACGACATGTTCCTGTCGGTCGGCGAGGTGGTGAAGGAGATCCGCGTCCTCTCCTACCTGATCAAGCCGGCTGGCCTGGAGCAGAACGGACTGACGCGAGCGGTGCGCGACTTCGTCAACGGCTTTGGCGCCCGCACGGGCCTGACCGCCGGCGTCCTGATCCGGGGACCGGTCGACGCCTCGCCGCCGGACGTGCAGCACGCGGCCTACCGTATCGTCCAGGAGGCGCTCTCGAACGTCTATCGCCACGCCCAAGCCCGGCACGCCGACGTCGAGCTGGTCAGCGAGGACCGCGTCCTGACCGTGCGGGTCAGCGACGACGGCCAGGGCGTCGCGGCCCTGCTCCGTGGCGAGCCGACCTGCCTGGAATCCGGCGTCGGCTTGGCGGGCATGCGCACCCGTGCGGCCCAGCTGAAGGGAAGGGTCGAGATCTCTTGTCCCGGGGTCGGCACGGTGGTCCTGGCCACCTTGCCGGTCGGCTGCTCGCCGTCGCCCCGGCGCGCGCGCGTCAGACGCACCCTCAACCCCGCGTCACGCGCCTCGCCGGGCGCGATCCTGGACCGTCCGCCTCCCCTCCCCCAGACGGCGGACTAGGGGGTCTCGAGCCTCCTCACTGGCCCCGCCTCGCGCGGGGCCATTTCTTTGGGGGCGATCCGAAAAGGGCAGTAGAGCGCGCGTTTCCGACGCGCCAGCCGCCCTGCTAGTTCTGAGGCGGGGTGGTCGGCGTCGGGACGGGCGCGGACGAGGTCGTCTTGCCTTGCGTGGCGGCCTTGCCTTCCGGCGAGGCGGGATCGGGCACGTTGACGTAGACGATCGTGTCGCCCTCGTAGCGGGGTTCCAGATAGTAGCCGTCGCAGCGGTAGTACGAGTGTCCATAGTACGGATACCCGCCGCATCCCGCCGGCAGCGAATAGTAGGCCGCGCCATAGTAGGGATAGGGCGTCAGGGCGGCTGCCGTCACGGCCGCCGTCGCGCCGATCACCATCCCGGCCGCGATCGGGTGATAGAAGCCGTCGTCCCAACCACCCCAGCCGTCATCGATGTTGATGTTGGTGTTGTTGTTGATGTTGGTGTTGCGGTCGCCGCCGCCGATCGTGTTGTCGCCGCGATCGGGACGGTCCGCGCGCCGATCGTCGCGGCCGGCCTGCCGATCTCCCCGGCTGTCCGTCCGGCCGTCCTGGCGATCCGTCCGGCTGTCCTGGCGGCCGGACTGGCGATCGCCGCGCGCGCCGGCGTCGCCCCGGCCGCCGTCGGGTCGCGTGCCCGCCGAGGGCCTTGACCCCGCCCCGGCGCCGCCACTGGGCCGTTGCGCGGTCGAGCCGCCGCCCAGACCTCCGCCCGCGCCGGTGCTGGGACGACCGGCGGAGGGCCGGCTGAAGCTGCTGCTTCCGCCCGACGGACCCCGGTTGTAGCTGGATCGGCTGCTGCCGCCGAACGAGGAGCCGCCGCCTCCTCGGCTCATGCTGCTCATGCCGCCGCCGCGCGCGCCGCCGCCTCGGCCGCCGCCGCCTCGACCCGCGTCGGCGGCGTCGACATAGATGATCATCGACGCGGCGACGCCGGCCGTGATCGCGATCACATGGGGGATGCGGACTTTCATGGCTTGCTCCCGGTCTCGGTGTTGGTCTCGAGCGTACTCATCCGGATGGACTTGGCGTTCGGCCCGGGTTTGAAGGTGAAGGTGTCGGCCGGGAACGTGGGGTTCAGGGTCCAGGCCAGGCGCGCCATGTAGGCGGGCTGCTCGGTCTGGGACCGGTCGATGATCAGCAGCTTGCGCGGCAGCGGGCGGTCGCCCTGCTCGATCCACACCGACCAGTCCACGTCGCCCTGACGGAAGGCGTACTGGTTCGTCAGGACCCCGTCGATCGTGGCCGGCCCAACCAGGAAGCCGCTGCTCAGGTCCTCGGACCGCCGGCTCTTGGTGTCGTTCCAGCGGAACAGGTCTTCCAACGGCAGGGCCAGGCCGAACTGATCCCACAGGACGTCCAGCGTCTTCAGGATGGTCTCGGGCGCGTCGACCTTGGCGTAGAAGTCATGCTTGGGCGAGAACACCGTGAAGCTCTTGCCGTCGTAGTAGAAGCTTCGCGTCTTCATGTCGGTGACGACGTCGATGACGAAGCCGTTCGGACGGCGGACCTTGTAGTGGGCCGAACCGTCGATCTGCACGCGCTGGCCGATCTCGGTGACGATGTCGAGCGTGGTCTGGGTCTTGATCTCGAAGGTCGTCAGCGTGCCGAGATAGGCGCTCATCCGCTCCAGCGCCTGGCGGGCGGCGGGATCTACCGTCGGCGTCGGCGGGCCCGTGTCCGGGGTCGTCGCCGGAGCCGTCGCGGGCGCGGCCGTGGGTTTCGACGCCGTCTGCGCTGTGCTCAGAGAGGGAAGAGCCGCCGCCGCGACGCTCAGGACGCAGCAGGCGACGAGGGGCAGTGGTCTCACGGCGGAGTCCTCCTGTTGGACTTATGACTTTCGGACGACGGCAAGCCCGCTCCGGGCTCTTCCATGTCCAGGTCCACGACCTCGATCGGCGGCATGCGCCAGTCGCCCGACAGGGCCTCGGGCCGGGCGGCGTAGAGCCGCATGACCAGGCACATCTCGCCGCTGGGCGCGGGCAGCCAGTTGCCCAGGTCGTCGGAGGGCGGCGGGCGGTCGTGGATGATCAAGCTCAGCGCGCCGTCGTCGTCGGGGCTCAGGTCGTCGCGGTCGCCGATCCCGTGTCGCCTGTCCCCCGAGGCGGTCGGCCGAGTGTAGAGACGCCAGAAGCCCCGCACCGGCGGCAGGCCGTCCAGCGGGAAGCGCAGGCGCGAGCCGCGACCGCCGCGCAGCGGACGACCGTGGCCGTCGTGCTCGCAGATCAGGGTCAGCAGCTCGTCGCGCGCGGGGGCGCCGAGGCTGGAATAGGCGCGGCCGGCCTGGGCCAGCGACGCGCCGGAGTCGTCGTGCTGCGGCACGGCCACCGCGTGCCACCCGACGCCCCGGCCTTCCGAGATCGCGGCGGTGGCCGCCCGGATCGCCGCGAGGCCGTCGGCGAAGCCCAGCTCCATCGCCTCGGCCAGGTCCGGCGACCAGGCGGCGGCGGGCGGCGGCCCGTCCAGGTCGCGGCGGAACTGGTCGATCAGCGGCCGCACCGACCGCTCGAAACCGGTCGGCGCGCGGTCGAGCACGGAGTCCAGGCGATGGAAGAACACGGCCGGTCCCAGCTCGATCACCTGACGCAGGCTGGACACCGCCGGCGGCTCGAGGTTGGTGACGTGGTCGGTGCGGTGGTCGAGCCGCCGCCCCAGCGAGCTGATGTGCTGGTTGCGGGCGATGGTCTCGGCCTCGGGGCGGTCCAGAAGCGAGTGGGCATGGATGCGGCTGATCGCCCAGCAGGCGTCGCTGGGGGCGCGGCGGGCCAGGTGGCTATGCGGGACCTCGCCGTTCCAGCGCGGACCGACCACGCAGACGTCCACACCGTCGTCGTTGTCGGTGCGGGTCCCCAGGCTGGCGAACGGCTCGCCGGCGGTGTCGATCAGGGTGAGGTCGAAATGGCGGCCGTGGGTGTGCGGCAGGTGCAGCACCACGGGCCCGTCGGTCAGGTCGATCCAGGCGCTGGCGATGACCACGCAGGCATCGTCCTCCAGCAGCCCCGGCGCCAGGTCCGCGCCGTCCGGCGGCAGCAGGTGGAATTGCTGCAGCGCCACGGGATGGACCCTGCGCACCGCGTCGACCAGGAACAGAGGGAAGCACAGCGAAAACACGTTGGCCGCGATGGCGCGGGTCGTGTTCTGGCCTCGTGGCTTGAAGATCTGTTTGGTCACCGATCGCCTCCGGACACACGGAGTGTTTCGGGATCACGGCGAGGGCGATATCAGGCCGAACCCGGAGGCGACGGAGGCGGCCACCTAGGCTTGGATCATCTTGTGCTTTATCGCGAAGCGCACGAAAGCCGCCGCGGTTCGCACCCCCGCCTTGCGCATCCCCGCCGCCCGATGGCTCTCCACGGTCTTGATGGAGATCTTCAGCTGGCGGGCGATCTCCTTGTTGACCTTGCCCTCGGCGATCAGCTGAGCAACCTCCAGCTCGCGGGTGGTGAAGCTTTCCAGTCTCGATTTCTTGCGTTCGTTCAGCGCGGCGTAGAGCAAGAGCTCCGAAACCGGCGACGAGAAGTACAGCCGGTTGACGTGCAGGGCCGAGATCGCGCCCTCCAGGTTCGTCCCGGTGTCGGACTTCAGCACATAGCCTCGGGCGCCCGCCGCCAGGGCGCTGCTGACGGTCTCGTCGTCGTCGTGCATCGTGAACAGCAGGACCCGGATCTTGGGACATTCCTTCCGCAGGAGCCGGGTCAGGGCCACGCCGTTCAGGATCGGCAGCGAGACGTCCAGAATGGCGACGTCGGGCTTTTCCTGAAGCGCCAGGTCGTAGGCCTGCTGTCCGTCGGACGCCTCGGCGCAGACCATCCAGCCCGGATGGTCCTCGATGACGTTTCGAACCCCTCGACGGACCAGCTCGTGGTCGTCGGCGATCAAGATACGCAGCATTCACGCCCCTCCCTGTGGACACACGCCGCGCTCGGCCGGAGCCTTGCGCGACTGTCGGCAGGCCACGAGGCAGGATGGGGGCAGGCCCGCTCACGCGACCGCCTTCGCGAAACCTCGCCCCTCAACGCCCCTCAACGCCAACTCGGACTAGGACGAGGGTTTCACCTGGATCGATCATCCCTTCGCTCAAGGGACAGCCCCCGCCCGAACAGCGCCCGACTGTTCGTTTCAACACGAGGAACAGACACCCGAAGGCCACGAAGCGCCATCCGCATAAACCTCCAGTGTATCTCAGGCATTCACCTAGGAGGCTTGGGGGTCCGAGCGGCGCATGATGCGTCAAACCCGGAGGTTCTCGATGCTGTCGGCCGCCCTGCTTCTCGCCCTTGCGGCGTCCGGTTTCGCGGCCCCCGCGCCCGCCGGTGACGCCTGGATCCTGCGTTGCCGGACGGACAGCGCGACCCAGGCCACGCGGACCTTCCGCGTCGCGCCCAAGGTGCTGCAGGAGCAGCGGGCGACCGACAAGACGTTCGGGCCAAACCTATGTGAGACCTTCGCCTGCAAGGTCGATCGCGACAAGCTGGAGGGCCAGATCTCGTCAGCGTCGCTGATCCTGACCCTGCGGATCGACCGGGCCACCGGCCAGGGCTCGTGGAGCACGGTCGGCGCCTCGGGCCTGAAGCAGACCAGCGGCCCCTGCGACGCCAAACGCGAACCGCCGGCCCCGAAGAAGTCGGGGTGAGGCCCCTTAGGTATCGAGGCCCGCCGCCCGGAAGATCCCCAGCGGCGCCGGGCTAGCTAAAGGCCCGGCGTCCACGCTCGACCGACATGCGGTGGCTGTCGGCCACCGTCAGGTCGCGGGCCTTGATCGTCCGCATGAACAGCCACTCGCCCGTCACCCGCCGGGGCGTGATGTCGATCATCATATAGCCGCGCCGGCTGGTGTCGGCCCATTTCAGCTCGGGATTGGCGGCGACGAATCCTTGAGCCACCACCTTGGGGTCCGCCCCGAAGTCGCCCTCGGCGCCGCCCGAGGTGACGCTGTGGCCGGCGAACTCGACGCCGGCGGGACGGCCGTCCTGGCTGAGCGCATAGGCCCAGGCGTTGTGGCTGTCGCCCGAGAGCATCACCAGGTCGGCGTCGGCCGCCTGGGCGGAGTTCAGCAAGCGCGTGCGGGCGGCGGGATAACCGTCCCAGCGGTCCATCCACATCGGCAGGCCCAGCGCCGCGGCGCGGATGTTGTTGCGATAGCCAGCGACCTTCTTCTCCGAGACCTCGGGGCGCAGCCAGCTCACGGCGTCCTTGGGCATCACCGTGCGGCCCAGGATGGTGCCCATCCCGACCAGCTGCCAGGCGGTGGAGCGGGCGTTGGCCTTCAACTCGTGCGCCAACCAGCTTTCCTGGGTCGAGCCCAGCATGGTCGCCGAAGGGTCCTGCCAAGGCCCGTCGCGGAAGGCCTTCAGGGCGGCGTCGGGGTCCGAGGCGCGGAAGGCGGCGCCGATGTCGGCCTGCTTCGTGCGGCCCAGCAGGCGCGACTCCGTGCGGTAGAGGGTGGCCAGGGCGCCGATCGGATAGGCTTTCCACGGCTCGTCCGACACCGGCATCCACTCGCGATAGACCTGCACGGCGGCGGCGCGGCGGATGTTCCAGTCGCCTTCGGCGGCCGGTTGGTGGTTCTGCGCCCCGCCCTCCCAGCTGTCGTTGGCCGACTCGTGGTCGTCCCAGAAGGCCACCATCGGCGCTGTCTGGTGCAGGCGCCGCAGGTCGGGATCGGCGCGATAGCAGGCGTAGCGCAGGCGATAGTCCTGGATCGTCAGGATCTCGTTGGCCGGCTGCAACTGCTCGGCGCGCCCGGGCGCCCAGTCCTCGGCATGGATCGAGGCCGGACCGTATTCGTAGATGTAGTCGCCGGTGTGCAGCCACAGGTCCAGGTCGGGGCGGGCGGCGGCGTGGCCATAGGCGTTGAACAGGCCGGTTGGCAGGTTCGAGCACGAGAATACCGCCAGCTTGAACCGCGGGACCTCGCCCATCGGCAGGGTCTTGGTGCGGCCGACCGGCGACTTGCTCCCATCCGGCGCGACGAAGCGGTACCAGTAGACGGTCCCCGGCTTGAGCCCATCGACCGTGATCTTGGCGGTCCAGTCGCGATAGGCCCCGGTGCGCACGACGCCTCCGGCCACGACCTTGGCGAAGTCGGGATCGAGCGCCAGTTCGACATCCAGCCGGACGGTGCTGTCGCCGCTCGTCGGCACGTAACGCGTCCACAGCAGCATGACGTCCGGCCCCGGCTCGCCGCTCGCTACGCTGTGGGTGAAGCCCGTCGCGCCCAGCATCTCGGCGGCCAGGCTCCGGCCGGCCGAAAGGCTCAGCGCGCCCAGCCCCAGACCAGCGCCCAGGACGAAGCTGCGACGATCGATGTTCAGGACCACGACGGGCCTCCGGGGCTGACTTTTGGGGAGAAGAAGGCGGCCGCGCGCACCGCTCTCGGGCGCGCGGCCAGTCTGGGTCGGCGGCAGGGGAACACCGCCGATCCAGGGCGCGGGAGGGCTAGAAAACGCCCTTGATCCCGACGTTCCACATCGAGCCGTAGATGCTGTACTGCTGCACCCGGTCGCGAATGTTGGAGTAGATGACGTCCGGCGCGTTGAAGATGTTGCGGCCGGCCAGCATCACCTCGAAGCGGCTGTCGATCTTGTAGCTGGCGCTGATGTTCCAGAGCTGGCGGGCGTCATGGTACAGGACGCCGTTCGGCGAGGTCGTGGGCGTGGCGCTGAGGGCGCTGGTGCGATACTTGCCCTGGGCGTTGCCGGTCAGCTGGAAGTCGAACTTGCCGTAGCTGTAGCGCAGCCCCCAGTTGGCGGCCGTCTTGGGCATGTTCACCCGGATACCGTCAGGGTCGATCAGGGTGACCGAGCCACGTAGGCCAAGACCCCGCAGCGCGCCCGGCAGGAAGGTCATCTGCTGGTCGTATTCCAGCGTCACGCCCCGGTTGATGCTCACGCCCGGCAGGTTCGTGGCGCTGCGATAGCGGTAGCCGGGGTAGTCGTCGGGGCTGTAGCCGACCTGGGTCGGGTCGGAGAACTCGTAGCCGGTCACCTGCATGTCCTTGACCTCCAGCTGGTAGGCCGACACGCCGACGACGCCCGACGGTTCGAGGTAGTACTGCAAGCTGGCGAAGTACTTGGTCGAGTGCTCGGGCTTCAGCAGCGGGTTGGGGACGGTGACGATCTGGTTGGTGTCGTCGACCGCGACCACGCCGCCGAGATTGCCGTAGTCGGGACGCAGGATCGACTGGCTGAAGGCCAGTTGGCCGACCAGCTTCTTGGTGAAGTCGTACTTCGCGCCCCCGCTCCAGAACCAGTCGTCGTACTCGCCGTGGCGGGTCGTGTAGGTTCCGTTGCGATACTGGTAGAGCAGGCCTTCGACGGTGCTGGTCGACAGGCCGGCGGCCGTGACGTCCTTGGCCGGACGGATGTCGGCGATGCGGGCGTCGGTCTTGGTCTTTTCATAGCGCAGACCCAGGTCGAACTGCGCCTTGCCGACACGCGGCTGCATCTCGAAATAGGCGGCGTTGACC
This sequence comes from Caulobacter sp., assembly GCA_017744495.1. Classification (GTDB taxonomy): domain Bacteria; phylum Pseudomonadota; class Alphaproteobacteria; order Caulobacterales; family Caulobacteraceae; genus Caulobacter. The sequence goes on from JAGIBE010000133.1 coordinate 57,331, forward strand.
TCCTCGCCCACCTTCTTGTTGTTGTCGAGCCGGCGCTTCAGATTGCCCACGGTGTCCGGCACGAAGTAGTCCGGATGCTCCCTGTAGATGTCGTAGACGGCGTAGTTGCTGTCGGCGCGCCAATCCTGGGCGTTCAGGTTGCCCGCATCGAAGCCCTGGATGTGGAAGTTGTAGTTCCGGGTCCAGGGGATGACGGCCTCGGGGGCCTTCTGGGTCAGGTCGTGGGTCGGGCCGACGTACTGGAACTGCTGGTACGAGCCCTCGTTGGTCTTCCAGACGTTGGTCCGGTATGTGGCGCCGGCCAGGACCTTCAGCTGCACCGCGCCGAGATCCAGCTTCTTCTTCAAGTCGAAGTTCAGGCCGTACATCTGGTTCTGGGCGTCGGACTCGGCGGTGCGGATGTTGTTGCCGATGTCGTCGTCGCGGTTGAAATTGGTCGGGTCGCTCCACGACCGGCCGGCGGTCTGCTGCAGCAGCCATTCGTTGGAGTCCATGGACGCACGATCCAGCGTGAAGCCGATGCGGGTCAGATAGCTGTCCGTGCGCTGGAAGAAGCCCTTGGAATTGTCGCGGAAATTGAACTGCGAGCTGGAATAGCTGCCGCGCAGCAGGGCCTCCCAGGTGTCGCCGCGATATTCCAGCTTGGGCGCGAACAGCCACGACGGCGTGCCGGCGTAGCGGTGCGAATACTGGGTGTGCAGGCGGGTGTTCGTCCCGTTCGGATTGACCACGATGTGGGTCGGCGTCGAGTCCGCCGTCGCCTGGGTGGCGGTGGCCGTGCCGAAGATCAGGTAGGTGTACTGGTTGAAGTACTCGACGTCGTAGAACGAGTAGGTGCTGCGCAAGGACAGCGCCCATTGGTCGTTGATCTTGAAGTCGACGCTGAGGTTGGCGGCCTGCCGGTGGGTCAGCTTCGGACCCGGACGCCACATCACCTGGTAGGGCAGCACCCGGCCGTTGGCGAGGTAGGACCAGTCGGTCTGGATGCGGTCCTGCTCGACATAGTTGGCGTTGTAGCTGGCGTTGAACGCCACGCCGAGGCGGCCTTCCAGGAAGACGTCGGCATAGCCAACCTGGGCCGACGGATAGATGGTCGCGTGCTTCTCGTCGTCCGGCAGGTACTTGCGCGCCAGGCTGGAGTCCGAAGTGGCCACGCCGCCCAGCTGGAAGCGCAGCAGCCGGCTGCTGCGCTGGAAGGCGTACTTGCTGCGCATGTTGATGGAGCCGCCGGGGGCGTCGGCGTCCATGCTGGCCTGCAGGGTGTTGTTCAGCTCGATGGAGTCGATGCCGGTGATCGACATCTGCTCGAACGAGTTCTGGCGGCCGTTATTGTTGTTCGAGGTCGCCGTCGCCATGCGGGCGCCGTCGGTGGTGAAGGTCGAGTACTTGGGGTCCAGGCCGCCGATCCGGACGGCGGTGGCGTCGACCTCGGTGTAGTCCAGCGACAGGCCGGGCATGTTCTTCATGAACTCGCCGACGTCGCCCATGGTCAGGGCGCCGAAGTTGTCGGCGGCGACGACGTTCTTGGCGTTGGTCGAGGCGCGGCGTTCCATGATCGCGGCGGCCTGGCCTTCGCGCTTGGCCGCGACGGTGATCGCCTCCACCTCGCTGTCCCGCGCGGCGTAGGACTGCGGACGCAGCTCGAAAGCCACCGTGGCCGTCTGACCCGCGGCGACGCTGGCCACGGCCCGGGTCTCTTCCAGGCCCGTGTACTTGACCACGATGGTGACGTCGCCCGCCGGCACGTTGGTCAGCCGAAAGTCGCCGCCGTCCTCGGAGAAGGCGACGATGTTCGTGCCCTCGACCCGGATCTCGGCGTTGCGGACATATTCGCCGGTCGCGGTGTTGAGGATGCGGCCGCGCACGCCGCCGACGCCCTGGGCCGGGTTGTCGGACGCGCCCTGGAGCGTCGACTTCAGGGTGATGATCTGGCCGTCGTCGGAGTCGATGCGCAGCGGCGTGCCGGCGATCAGGCGGCTCAGCGCCGTGCGGACGTCCATGCGGCCCTTCACGGCCGGCGTCATAATGCCGTCCAGGTGACGGGCCGGGGCCACGATCTGGACCTGCCCCTGGCGCGCCAGTTCGGGAATGGCGCGCACCGCCGACTGAGCCGGGATGTCGAAGATGCGGTCCTGCGCGACGGCCGGCGCGGCGATCGCCAGCGCGATCACGGCGGCCCCACAGCTGAGGACGGAGTAACGGGAATTCATCGGCGGTAGCCCCCAATCGCCGCGTTGGTCGCGACGTTCGCGGTTGAGAGCCGTCAGCCGATGGCTTCCGCTATTTTGTAACAAAAACTTCTTGGAGCAGCGCCTAATGCGAGCCGCTGGCGCGGGTCCGATCGCGGGTCAGGATGACCTCGTCGCCCTTTTGCTCCAGCCGGGCGTCGAAGACGCGGGCGACGGCGCGGCCGAAGCCGGCGGGGTCGTTGGCGGCGAACAAGCCCGTCACCGGCTCGCGCGCCAGGTCGGGGTCGGGGACCTGGATGCGGGTGTCGCTGTAGCGGGCGAAGGCGTCGGCCGCCTGCTTCAAGGTCTCGCCCTCGAAGGCCAGCTTGCCCTCGCGCCAGGCCAGCTCGCGGGTGACTGCCTCCGGCGCGATCGGCTGCGGACGCTCGGCGACGGCGGGTCGGCCCACGCCGGGCGCGGACAGGGTCAGGCGGGTGTTGGCGGTCAGAGCCATGGTCTCGACCGTCGCCCGTCTGGGCGCGGCAAGGTCGACCTCGCCCTGGTTGACCAAAACATCGACGGGATCAGCATCCAGCTTGCGGACCCGAAACCCGGCCTGGACCGTGCTGAGACGGCGGCCGTCGACCTCGACGACGAAGGGTCGCGTCTCGTCGCGCGCCACTGAGAAATAGGCCTCGCCCTTCAGCAGGGTGACCCGACGCTCGCCGGCGCTGTACTTCACGCGGATCCGGGTCTCGGTGTTCAGCAGCACCGTCGAGCCGTCCTTGAGCGGCGCCAGGCGGATCTCGCCGCGATCGGTGCTGATCAGCGTCCCGGCGGCGGCCGGCAGGCCCACGCCCAGGGCGACCAGCGAGGCCGCGGCGGCCGCTCCGCCGCCCCAGGCCAAGGCCTGGCGGCGCGACAGGCCCGCCCAGCGCGGCGGCGGGGGCTCCTCGAAGTCGGCCGGATCGAAGTCGGGCCCCAGGGCCTGGGCGGACTCGCTGAACATCGACAAGGCGCGGGCGCGCAGCAGGGCGCCCCGGCTGCGGGGATCGCCGTCCAGCCAAGCCTGCAACGCCTCCTCCCCCTCCGGGGTCAGCGGGCCGCGATCCAGCCTCGCCGTCCAGTCGGACGCCGCCTGATCAATGTCTCGACTGGTGTCTCGCTCGGCCATCTAGCGCGGCAATCTCCGGTTCCGTGTTCCTAGAGGTTTGGGAGCGTCTGTTTCCGCTACGCCCGAACCAATCAATCAAGAATGAGACGCCGCGTGAGATGTGAGTCTCGACCGTATTCTCGGAGATGCGCATTCGGGCGGCGATTTCGCGCTGTGACAAGCCCTTCACCCGCCGTAGCACGAACGCCTCGCGGGTCTTGTGCGGCATGGCGGCGATCGCATGGGCCAGCCGCCTGAGTTCGTCCCGGTCGATGGTGTGCTGCTCGGGGGAGGCGGCGTCGTCCGGATGCTCCAGCCGCTCCAGGTCGTCGACCGTGTGGATCGGCACGATCCGCGCCCGGCGGACATGGCGGACGATCACCGAGCGGGCCACCTGGAACAGGTAGGCGCGGGGATGGATGATCCCGTCCACGCTCTCCAGCTCGGCCAGGATCGTATAGGCCTCCTGGATGACATCGCCCGGATCGACGCCCGGCGGCGCGCTCCGCGAGAGCCATCCCCGAAGCGCGGGTTCGTGCGGCAGGATGTTCCGCAGGAACCACCGCGTCCTTTGCCTGTCGGCGTCGCTCATTCCCGATCCGCTGACTGGAGACTGTCCTGGCGCGTACGGCGCCGCTCGAAATCGTCGCCCTGCCTAGCCGCCAATTGTGACACTCCGCCCTCATTGCACGCGGATGGACGAGGACGGGGTCGCTCCAACCTTCGGTGGCGCGGAGGCCAGGGTGTCGCGCTCATCCGCCGTCACCGGGACGAACGGCTTTTGCGCGTCGCCGGTCCAGCGCATCAGGGTGAGGTCGGCGGTCTGCCTGCCGTCGACCTTGGCGTTCACGGCCAGATAGAACAGCCCGTGGCCCACCGGCTGGAGGCCGACATCGGCCTTCTGGTTCCAGCCCCGCACGCCGGTCGCGGCGTCCTTCAGCCCGTCGTCGGCCAGGGGCAGAAGAGGCCCCTGCTCCCGGCCCTTGCCGCCCGGTCCGGGCACGCCCACCAGGTCGCCGGGCACCGGCTTGGCGCGGGCCTCGAACGCGTACAGCAGATAGTTCGGGAAGCCCGGCTTCTGGCCCTGGTAGACGCCCATGAACCAGCGCTGGGACGCCTCGTCATAGGCCAGGTTCTGCACGCCGTAGCGGGTGTTGCCGGTGCGGACGAAGACCTTGGCCTTGACCGCCTCGGGGCCGTTGCGATGCGGCGCGGCCTCGGTCAGCGGGCTGGCGTAGCGGGCCCAGTCCGTGACGTCGTACTGAAGTAGCACTTGGTGGTCGTTGTCGGCGCGGCTGGTGTTTCCGTAGATCCCGTAGGCTATGGTCAGGTAGCGCTTGCCGCCCGTATGGCCGAACGCCGGGCCGAAGCTGACCCCGTCGATGCCCGAACAGTCGTAGCGGTGATCGGGCGAGGCGGTGACGTCGCCCTTGAACTTGCCGTCGTCGCCGTCGAACCGGCCGTCGCCGTTCAGGTCGGCGGCGTAGTCCTTGACCACCTCGGGCAGATAGACGGTACGGAAGATCTCGCTGCTGCCGGCCTCGACGCCCACCCGGTCCAGCCGGGCCACGTCGATCACGGCGACATAGAAGGCCTTGTCTTCCTTGTACTCCAGCGAGCCGTAGACCTTGCCGTCGGCCGGATTGAAATCCAGGTCGCCCAGATGGCCGGTCCAGCCCACCAGCGTGCCGATCAGCTTGCCGTCGAAGTCGTACTTCGCCAGCAGGTTCGTGAACGAGTAGTAGACGTAGCCGCCACGCACATCGACTGCGACGCCCTGGACGTGGCCGGACGGCCAGGGGCCGCTGGCCTGATGCAGCGGCAAGGGCGCCGGCGCGGCCTGGGCCCCACAGGCCAGAGCCAGGGCCAAGCCCGACGCGGCGGCGGCCAGACGAAGACGGTCGAACATGATTCCAGGCCCCGCTTTTTCGTTCGGCGGGGCTAAAGGCCGGTCGTGACAGACGCGCGACAACTTCGTGACCGTTCGGCGCGGGCGCTTACATCGACAGCCAACAAGTTCCCCAAATGTCCGTCATCCCGGGCCTTGTGCCCGGGATCCCTCTGTCCACCGCAGGGGCAGTAGGGTGGCGCGCTGGCGCGCCAATGCACTTCACTTGCGAGCTGAACCAGGGGTTCCGGGCACAAGGCCCGGAATGACGGCTAAAGGGGGCTTTGGAGATGTTCGGCAGCCTAAAAGGGTGAATGTCGATAGGCTCTAGCCCTTCGCCTGCCCCGCCCGCCAGGTCTCGCCCTGCTTGCCGACCACCCGGATCAGCGTGCCGATCGAGTGGTCGACGTCCATCAGGTGCAGTCCCCAGGACAGGTCCACGCCCGTGTGGCGGATGATCTGGCCGCCCAGCTCGTCGGTGCGGGGATCGCTGGGGACGGCGTTGACGTGCAGGGCCAGATAGTCGAAGTCGCCGTTGCGCACGCACTCGGTGGTGACCAGGCCCGGCGTCTTGACGAAGAAGGTCGGGATCGGCCGCGCGGGCCGCACCCACGCGGGCGGGATGTCGCCGCCCGAGCCGTTCAGGAAGCCCTTGGTGATGAAGTACGACTCCGGCTGGCCCCTGCCGCCGGCCAGGGCGGCGGGGTTCACGCAGGCGGCCCGCAGGCCGTCATGCGCCTTGCCGAACCGCGAGGTCGGCGGCGGCGGCAGGCGGTCGCGGAAAGTGACATAGGTGATCACGCAGCCGACCTGCGTGTCGCTGTGGCAGAGCGGCGTGGACTTGAACGAGCCGCCGACGTCCTTGTCTGGCGGCACGCTTACCAACCCGCCCATCAGCAGGGCCGAGACCAGCTGCTTCTGGATCGGCTTGCCCTCGATCTCCTCGGCGATCAGCCGGGTGAGCATGACCGTCCCCTGACTGTGGCCGATGAGCACGACACCGCGTCCGTGGTTCTCGTGGGCCAGGTACCAGTTCCAGGCGTCGACCACGTCGGCATAGCCGCCCAGGCCGGGCGGCGGCGGGTCGCCCACCGGCTTGGGGCCGCCGGCCGGATAGCGCAGGCGGCGCAGCGTGCCCTGGCGGTACAGCGGCGCGAACTGACGGCAGACCGAGCCGAACCGGGCGAACTGCACCTTGATGTCGTCCCACTCGGCCGCATCGGGCGAGAAGTCCGAGATCCAGCCGGGATCGTTAGAGACGGTGGGATAGACGAAGAAGCAATCGATCTTGGGGTCATTGGCCGGGACGTAGCGCTCCAGGGTCAGCTTGCCGCTGGGCGCGACGACGGTGGCGTCCAGGTCGACCTTGCAGCGGTTGTCCGCGAGGTCCGGACGGCACAGCCACAGGGCAGGGTCCGCGTAGTCCGGATGCCGGACGGTCGGGTCCGGCGCCCCGGCCAGGGCGGCGCCGCGGGCCGCGATGGTGACGAGGGCCGCCAGGCCCAGCAGCAGTTTCGACAAAGCCTTCATCGCTCATCCTCCCGGAGCGAGCGTCGTATCGCGCTCTTGCCCAAAAAGAACGGGCGCCGAAGCGCCCCCTCACATCACAGAACCTCGAACAGCCCGGCGGCTCCCATGCCGCCGCCGACGCACATGGTGACGACGACGTGACGCGCGCCCCGGCGCTTGCCCTCCAGCAGGGCGTGGCCGACCATCCGGGCGCCCGACATGCCGTAGGGGTGGCCCATGGCGATAGCGCCGCCGTTGACGTTCAGCAGCTCGTCCGGGATGCCCAGACGATCGCGGCAGTACAGCACCTGGCAGGCGAAGGCCTCGTTCAGTTCCCACAGGCCGATGTCGTCGATCGAAAGGTCGAAGCGCTCCAGCAGGCGCGGGATGGCGAAGACCGGGCCGATGCCCATCTCGTCGGGCTTCGTGCCGGCCACCGCCATGCCGACATAGCGGCCCAGCGGGGCCAGGCCGCGCTTGGCCGCCAGACCGGCTTCCATGACCACGCAAGCCGAGGCGCCGTCCGACAGCTGGCTGGCGTTGCCGGCCGTGACCACGCCGTTCTCGCGCACGGCCTTCAGGGCGGTCAGGCCCTCGAGCGTGGTCTCGGGACGCACGCCCTCGTCGCGGTCCAGGGTCACCTCGCGGTGCGAGACGGCCCCCGTGGCCTTGTCGACGACCTTCATCGTCGCCGTCATCGGCACGATCTCGGCCCCGAAGCGGCCGGCCGCGTGGGCGGCGGCGGCGCGCTGCTGCGAGGCCAGCGAATAGACGTCGCAGGCCTCACGCGTGACGCCGTAGCGGGCGGCGACCACCTCGGCGGTGTCCAGCATCGGCATGTAGGCGTCCGGATGCAGGGCCACGACGCCGGGATCGACATCGACCCGCATCTGCGGCGTCTGAACCATCGAGATCGACTCGACCCCGCCGGCCACGATCACGTCCATGCGGTCGACGATGACCTGCTTGGCGGCCGTGGCGATGGTCATCAGGCCCGAGGAGCACTGGCGGTCCATGGTCATGCCCGGCACGGTGACCGGGAAGCCAGCGCGCAAGGCCGCCATGCGACCAATTGTGGCCTGCACGCCCTGCGGCAGGGAGCAGCCGAGGATGCAGTCCTCGATTTCGTCCGGCGCGACGCCGGCCCGCAGAACGGCGGCGGTCAGGGCGTGGGCGGCCAGGGTCGGTGACGGGGTGTCGTTGAACGCCCCGCGATAGGCGCGGCCGATCGGCGTACGCGCCGTGGAGACGATGACGGCGTCGCGCGTCACGAGCGGGCTCCCACGGCCTTGGCCATCAGGCCGGCGCTGGCGACTTCCCGTTCGGCCTGGGTGAAGCCGTACGCCGGGACGATCTCGCCGGCGCGGTCGGAAATGGCGTCCCACTGGCGGATCACCTGCTCGCCCGCGTCGGCCGAACCGCCGATGTAGCGGCCATCGGTCAGGGTGACGTTGGCGGTGGCGAAGTGGCCGGCGCCGGCGCACAGGATGGCGCGGGTCGGGGCGTCGTCGTGGACCAGGGCCAGCAGGCCGGGGCTGACCAGGGCCGGATCTAGGCGCCGCAGGCTCTCCTCCGACAGCACGCCCTCGGTCATGCCGGTGGCGGCGGTCGGGGCCAGGCAGTTGGCGCGGATGTTGTACTTCTCGCCCTCGATGGCCAGGGTCTGCATCAGGCCGACCAGCGCCATCTTGGCCGCCCCGTAATTGGCCTGGCCGAAGTTGCCGTAGAGGCCCGACGACGAGGTGGTCATGACGATGCGGCCGTAGCCCTGCTCGCGCATGGTGTCCCAGACGGCCTTGGCGCAGACCGCCGCGCCCATCAGGTGGACGTCGACCACCAGGCGGAAGTCGGCCAGGTCCATCTTGGCGAAGCTCTTGTCGCGCAGGATGCCGGCGTTGCTGATCAGGATGTCGATCCGGCCCCACTGGTCCTTGACCCGGGCGACCATCGCGCCGACGGCGGCTTCGTCGGTCACCGAAGCGGCGACGGCCAGCGCATCGCCTCCGGCGGCGGCGATCTCGGCGGCCACGCGGTCCGCAGCGTCCTGGGTCAGATCGTTGACCACCACCTTGGCGCCCTGGCTGGCCAAGTACAGCGCGTGGGCGCGGCCCAGACCCCCGCCCGCTCCGGTGACGATCGCGACGCGTCCTTGCAATAACATTGGATCTCTCCTCACCCCGACTTGGCGAACCCCGCGTCCGCATTATTAATTCTAACGTTAGTGAATATCTTTTGCGGTGCAGCTTCGCAAGTGCGAAAGGAACCAGGGTCAGCCCCCGCCGTACTCCGAACGCAGGCGGAGCTTGTCGATCTTGCCAGTGGCGGCCAGCGGCATGCGTGGCAGACGATAGACGGCGTCCGGCACCCACCACGGCGCGACGCGGCCGCGCAGCGAGGCCAGCAGAACCTCGTCACTGACCTCGCCCTGGGTCTCGACCAGCAGGATCGGCCGCTCGCCCCACTTGGGATCGGACCGGCCGATGACGGCGGCCAGCGACACCTCGGGCAGGGCCCCGACCACCGCCTCGATCTCGGCGGGATTGATCCATTCGCCGCCGGACTTGATCAGGTCCTTGGCCCGGCCGGTGATCATCAGATTGCCCTGGCCGTCGATGCGCGCCAGATCGCCGGTCGGGAACCAGCCATTGGCGTCGACAGCCGGGACGTCGTGGCCGAAATAGCGCTGGATCACCGCCGCCCCGCGCACCCGCAGGTGGCCCTCGACGTCCCGTTGCTCGGGCAGAGGCGTCCCGTCGGCGTCGGTCAGCAGCAGGTCCATGCCGATGGCCGGACGGCCCGAGACCGCCGCCTCGGACGGGGTGCTCAGCGGCGCCACGGTGCCGGAGGGCGACAGCTCGGTCATGCCCCAGCTGGTCTGGACCCGCACGCCCAGGCGCTGTTCGAGGCGCTCCATCAGGGCCGGGGCCATCGGCGCGCCGCCGACGATGATGCGCTTCAGCGAGGGCAGCTCGCCCCCCGTGGCTTCCAAGTGCTCGACCAGGCCCAGCCAGACGGTGGGCACGCCGACGCCGATCGTCACCGCCTCGTCGGCGATCAGCCGGGCCAGGCTCGTGCCGTCAGCCTGGCGTCCGGGCAGGACCAGCTTGGCGCCCACGGCGGGCGCCGCGAACGGCAGGCCCCAGGCGTTGGCGTGGAACATCGGCACGACCGCTAGCACGGTGTCGGCGCCCGAGATGGCCATCACGTCGGCCTGCAGCGCCCGCAGGGTGTGCAGGAAGCTGGAGCGGTGGGTGTAGGTCACGCCCTTGGGCGCGCCGGTGGTGCCGGAGGTGAAGCACAGGCCGCAGGGCGCGGTCTCGTCGAACTGGCCCCAAGCGACCTCGTCCGTCGCCTGCTGAAGCAGCGGCTCCATCAGCACGGCCCGGCCGTCCGGGACCGCCCCGTCAACGGCGTCGATCAGCAGCAGGTGCTCGATGCCGGGCGCGCGCTCCAGGATCTGGCGGGCTAGGGTCGCCAGGTCGGCCGAGGCGATCAGGACCCGGGCCTGCGACTGGACGACCATCGCCGCCAGGTGCTCGGCGGTCAGGCGCGGGTTGAGCGTATGGCAGACAGCCCCCATGCCCATGATGCCGTACCAGGCCTCGACATGGGCCTGGCTGTTCCAGGCCAAGGTGGCCACGCGGTCGCCGGTCTTCACGCCCAGTCCCGCCAGCAGCGCCGAGGCCTTGCGGCTACGGACCAGCAGGTCGGCGTAGCCGATCCGGTCGATCGCCCCGCCGTCCCGCGCGGTCACCACCTGGGCGTCCGGGCACCACTTGGCCGCGTGCTCCAGGAACTTGTCCAGCGTCAGCGCGAACGCCTGCATCTCACCGTCGATCATCGGTACTCTATTCATCAAACTGGCTGTCGGCGGGGCGGGCTATCGGCACTGGGCGGAGGCGGCGGGAAGGGGCGGCGCCAGGACGCCGACGTTCCAGTTCCACGGCGTGTCGCCCTGGGCCCGACGGCGGCACATGACTGTCTCGTTCAGCTCGTACATGCCCGGCCGGAGGTGAACCCCCGGCTGGGGTCCGTCGGTGAAGGCCATGTAGGCGCGCTCGGTCCCGTACGGCTTCCAGGCGGGCTCGCCGGCCGCCTTGGGGACGCCGTCGCGGGCGAACGAGGCCCAGTACTGGGTCATGGCCGCCGACAGCTTGGCCTCGGCCGGGGTGTCGGGGTTTTTCGGCCAGGCCGGCGGCGTGGTCTTCATCGAGCCGAAGACGTAGGGGATTTCGCTGGCGTGGAAGCCGTGCAACCCCGCCGCGTCGGCCGCCGGATAGCCGTGGTCGAAGTAGTAGAGGTATCCAGGCCGGCCGATGGCCGTCTGCTTCGCCGCCAGCCGCTCGGCGGTCCAGCCGTAGAGGGCGTCGCGCGGGATCAGCAGCATGGCCTCGGCGAGGTCGGCGGATGGATAAAGCCGCAGGAATTCGTCGGCCTTGTCGCCGTAGCGCTTGCGGATCTCGGCCTCGTAGGTCGCCGCGTCGGCGGGCGGCGGCGGGGCGAGGAAGCGCAGCGAGCGGATCTCGCCGCTGTTGAATCCGGCCAGGACCGGCACATGGGCCTGCTCGCCGCGGTCGAAGGCGTCGACCAGCTGGCTGGGCAGCACCTTGCCGTCGATCGCGCCGAAGGTCTGGAAGCCGACCGCCAGGGACTGGGTGGTCAGGGCCTCGGGGTCCATGGCCCGCAGATCGGCCAGGCTTTTGGCGCCCAGCTTCTGCGCCGTCAGCGCGCCCATGGTCTCGGCGGGGACGTGGCCGTATTTCGGCTCGCGCAGCGGCGGGGTCGAGACCATGTAGGCGCTCTGGGCGATGGCCTTGTGGAACAGCCCCCGGGCCGGCGGCGAGGCCAGCAGGTACATGACGCTGAGACCGCCCGCCGACTCCCCGGCGATGGTCACATTCGACGGATCGCCCCCGAAGGCGGCGATATTGGTCTTCACCCACTTCAGGGCGGCGATCTGGTCCAGCAGGCCGTAGTTGCCCGAGACGTGGTCGGGCGACTCCGCGCTGAGCTCGGGGTGGGCCATGTAGCCCAGGACGCCCAGGCGGTAATTGATCGAGACGACCACCAGACCCTGCTTGGCCAGGGCGGTCCCGTCGTACATGCTTTCGCTGCTGGCGCCGCCGATCAGCGAGCCGCCGTGGATCCAGACCAGCACCGGGGCCTTCTTGGCCGCGTCGGGGGCCCAGACGTTCAGCGACAGGCAGTCCTCGCTCATCGCCTTCAGGGTCGAGCTGTAGATGCCGCCCGGGCGGGGCTTGGGCTGGTAACAGACGGGGCCGAAGTCCGAGGCGTCGCGCACCCCGCTCCAGGCCGGGGCGGCGACCGGCGGCTTCCAGCGCAGCGTCCCGACCGGGGCGGCGGCATAGGGCACGCCCTTGAACACCCGCAGGCCGTCCTGCTCGACCCCGCGCAGCGCGCCGGCGGGCGTCTTGATCACGGGAGATTGCGCCAGGGCGGGCGCCGCCGTCAGGGCCGCGAGCGCCAGGGCCGAAAGGGCCGGCGCCAAGGATGTCTTCCAAGCCCGCATGATGTGTCTCCCCGCTTGTGGCGTCGATCGTTAGCGCCGACGTTGCGCCCACAGCGTGCCCGAGAAATCCGCCCCATGTCAATGTTCACTCTCATGCGTGTGAACTTGATCTTTGCTCCGATTTCAGCGCATGCTCATGGAAAGCCAAGCTGGAAAACGGCGGCCGGAGGAAACCTTTTGAAGATCATCAGTGCAACGCGCGACGACTCCGTCCGCGCGACCCTAGTCCAGGCGGGCCGATGACCGCTTCGCCCTCCCCCCGCCCGATCGACGAACCCGCGCCTTCGACCGCCGTCGGCGGCCGCGCCTGGATCGTCCTGGCCATGCTGTGGTTCGTCTATGTCCTGAACTTCCTGGACCGACAGCTGATGTCGATCCTGGCCAAGCCGATCCAGGACAGCCTGCACGTCACCGACGGCCAGTTGGGCCTGATCGGCGGCCTCTATTTCGCGATGTTCTATTGCTTCATCGCCATTCCGGTCGGCTGGCTGGCCGACCGCACCAACCGCGTCGCGGTGCTGTCCGTGGCGTGCGGTATCTGGAGCGCGGCGACCGCGGCCTGCGGGTTCTCGGCCAATTACGCGCAGTTCGCCGTGTCGCGGATGACGGTGGGCTTCGGCGAGGCCGGCGGCGTGCCGCCCTCCTACGCCATCATCTCCGACTATTTCCCGCCCGGCAGGCGCGGCACGGCGCTGGGCATCTATAACCTGGGACCGCCGATCGGGGCGGCGCTGGGCATCGCCTTCGGCGCGGCGATCGCGGCGGCCTTCGACTGGCGCCACGCCTTCATCTTCCTCGGCGCGGTCGGGGTCCTGACGGCGGTTGTCCTGCCGTTCATCGTCAAGGAACCGCCGCGCGGCGGTCTCGACGGCCTGGGGGGGGCGGCGCCCGTGAAGGCGGGCTTCTGGTCGACGCTGAAGATGTTCTTCTCGCGCCCGACCCTGGTGCTGGCGGCCCTCGGCAGCGGGGCGACCCAGTTCGTCACCTATGGCCTAGGCAACTTCACCACCCTGTTCCTGATGCGCGAGAAGGGCATGGCCCTGCACGAGGTCGCCCTGTGGTACGCCCTGGTGGTGGGGATCGGCATGAGCGCCGGCATCTATGTCTCCGGCCGGGTGATCGACCGCTTCACCCAGACGTCCAAGGTCGCCTACGCCATGGCGCCGGTGATCTCGCTGGTCCTGTCGATCCCGTTCTATATCGGCTTCGTCTGGGCCCCCACTTGGCCGGTAGCCCTGGCCTTCCTGTGCGGCCCGACCTTCCTGAACTACTTCTACCTGTCCTCGGCCGTGACCCTGGTGCAGCAGGAGGTGCGGCCCGAGCAGCGGGTCATGTCCGGCGCCCTGCTGCTGCTGGTCATGAACTTCATCGGCCTGGGCCTCGGGCCCACCTATGTCGGCGCTGCCAGCGACTTCTTCCGGGCCAGCCATCCGCACAACTCGCTGCAGATGGCCCTCTACACCCTGGTGCCGTTCTACGTGCTGGCGGTTGCGCTGTTCCTTTGGCTGGCGCGGATCTTCGCCCAATCCGAACGCAAAGAGAAAGAGACCGAGCGGGCCGCGGGGGCGGCCTGATGGCGTGCGGGCTTCACGCCTTCAGGGCGATGAAGCCCGCCGCCATGAACCGCGCGATCCGCTTCTTGATCGCCGGGAAGTCGTCCGAGTGGCAGACGCCGCTGGACAGGCGGTCGATCCGCCCGGTCCGCGCCAGGGTGTTCATCAGCGCGCCGCTGACGAAATGGTAACCCCAGAAGATCTCTTCCTCGTCGTAGGTCGGCAGGGCCCGCTTGAGGATGCCCACCAGCTTCAGCACCACGGGATCGAAGTGCTCGTCCATCAGGGCCGCGCCTTCCGGGGTGTTACTGACCCGGGCGCAGAAGGCGGCGTAGTTCATCCAGTGCTCGCCGCCCTCGTAATAGAGGTCCAGGTCCGTATCGAGGAAGGCGTGCAGCGCGCCCTCGACCGTGGGGCTGTCGCCGGCCGTCTTCTCGTACTCCTCCAGGGCGATCATCCGCCGTCCGGACGTCACGCCCGCTCGCCGCGCGAACACGGCTTCGAACAGGTTCACCTTGTCCTTGAAGTAGTAGTTCAGCAGCGTGGTGTGGATACCCACTCGCTGGGCCACGTCGCGCAGGGTCACGCCGTACAGGCCGTTGCGCGAAAACAGGTATTCGGCCGCGTCCAGGATCTGCTCCAAGCTCTGGGCGCGCTGCTCGGCCTTGGTGCGCCGCCCCGCCTTGGTCTGCTCCGCCGCCGCTCCCGCCAAACCCGTGCTCCTGATTGCCAGTCCCGCCTAGTCGTGGGCGGACGCGCTGGTGTCAATGTTCCCATAACGGCAACGCCGCCGCCGCCGACCTACGACCATTCGGCAAATGATCCCCGATTGACACCACCGCAACAAATAGAGCAACGTTCACTCTTGTGAGAATGAGCGTCTAGAGACTCATCTCAAAGGGGAGAAACGCCAAATGAAAATCGGGCTTACGAGCGTATCCGCCGTCGCGCTTCTGATCGGGATGTCCGGTCTGGCGGCGCCGGCCTGGGCGCAGAGCGCCTCGGCCGACAAGTCCACCCAGGTCGAGGAAATCGTCGTCACGGGTTCGAACATCCGGGGCTCGGCGCTCGACGCCGCCCTCCCCGTCGAGGTCTATTCGCAACAGACGCTGGAGAAGCAGGGCTCGCCGTCGGCCCTGGAGTTCGCCAAGAGCCTGACCATCTCGGGCCCGACCACCGGCGAGTCCTACTATTTCGGCGGCCCCGCCCTGGTGGGCTCGGTGAACTTCAACCTGCGCGGCCTGGGCGCGGACAAGACCCTGGTCCTGCTGAACGGCCGGCGGATGAACCAGAACACCGCCAACATGCCCTCGATCGCCCTGGCGCGAACCGAGATCCTCAAGGACGGCGCGGCCGTGATCTACGGCGCCGACGCCACCGGCGGCGTCGTCAACTTCATCACCCGCGACCGCTTTGTCGGCCTCGAGGCCCAGGCCCAGTACAAGTACATCGACGGCTCCAAGGGCGACTATTCGGTCGGCGTGATGGGCGGGATCGGCGAGGACCGGGTCAACCTGCTGGTCTCGGGCGAGTACGAGCATCGCTCGCGCCTGAACACCATGGAACGCGATTTCACCAAGGCCTCGCTCAAGCCCGGCCCCGGCTACAACCCCGCCCCGTGGTCCACCCTGACGAACCTGACCGGCTGGATCCCGCGCGGCGCCCTGCCCGCCGTCCCCAGCGCCACCGACACCGGCGAATGGGGCCCGGCCGTGGGCGGCATCGTCTCGGACTTCACGCCCGCCAGCTGCGCGGCGGTCGGCGGCCGCTACGACAACGCCTACACCTGCGCCTACGACTACATCTCGTACTACCGCCTGGTGGAGAACCAGGACACCTACCGCCTCTACGCCCAGCTGAAGGCCGACATCACCGACAACATGAAGTTCCACATGGACGCTTCATACGGTCGCGTGACCCTGCCGCAGGTGATGGGCTCCCCGGCCCAGCCCGTCTCGCGCGGTCCGGCCCTGGCGACCGGCGCCGTCAACCAGTTCTACGTGCCGATCACCAACCCGTTCGCGGCCCAGTTCGCCGCCGACCACGGCATTGTCGGCGCCCAGGGCTTCACGCCGGTGACCTACCGCCTCTTCGGCCACGGCGGTAATCCGTACTATTCGGGCGGCGACGGCTACGGCGTGGCCGACCGGATCGACAACAAGGTCTGGCGCATCTCGGGCGGCCTCACCGGCGACCTGGGCGACCTGGCCCCGTTCGCCAAGAAGGTCGGCTACGACTTCGCCCTGACCTATAACGACGCCTACAACTACAACACCCACGCCGACACCATCGGCTTCCGCCTGCAGGAAGCCCTGAACGGTTTCGGCGGTCCCAACTGCCACGCCACCGACCTGGACCCCAGCCGCTTCGGCACCCAGAACGCGGCCGCCGCCGGCAAGAACGGCTGCATGTACTGGAACCCCTTCTCCAGCTCGTTCAAGGGCCAGCCGGTGCTGGGCTTGGCGAACCCGAACTACGTGGCCGGCGCCGAGAACCCCAAGGACCTGGCCCTGTGGATGTTCGACCCGCGCGCGGTCGAGACCCTGAGCCACAACTTCACCGCCGACCTGGTGTTCAACGGCCTGTCCGGCCTGAAGCTGGGCGGCGGCGAGGTGGGCTGGGCCCTGGGCGCCCAATACCGCTCGATGGCCAACCGCGTGAACGTGCCCAGCGCGTTCAACAACGGCTCGATCCAGTGCGAGTGGCCCAGCACCACCACCAGCGCCAACGGCGCCGGCTCGGGCAATCTCAGCCCCACCCCGCTGCCGACCACCGACCCGAACTTCCGGGGGTGCACGCCCGACGCGCCGGGCCCGTTCGTGCTGTTCGCCCCGACGATCCCGTCGGTCGCCGAGCAGAGCCAGTACTCGCTGTTCGGCGAGCTGCAGATCCCGCTGCTCTCGAACGTCGACATCCAGCTGGCCGCGCGTAAGGAGAAGTTCTCCAACGACCTGGGCGCGACCGTCTACAAGGTGTCGGGCAAGTGGAACGTCTGGGGTCCGCTGACCCTGCGCGGCTCGTACGGCACCAACTACCAGACCCCGCCGCTGGGCGTGACGCCGGGCGCCATCACGGTGGCCGCGCGGACCTACACCGTCGCCGCCAGCAACTGGCTGGCCGCCCAGTTCATCACCGACGCCGACCTCAAGCCCGAGAACGCCAAGACCTCGAACCTCGGCGCGATCTGGCAGAGCCGCGGCTTCGCCGACGATCACAACTTCCGCCTGATCGTCGACTATTTCGACATCAAGACGAAGGACCAGATCGGCCAGGTCGCCGACCCGAACCAGATCGCCAGCCTGGTGTTCAACGGCGCGGGCGGCACGATCACCACCTGCGATCCGGCCGTCCAGCCGCTGCTGCGCCGCATCACGTTCAACGCCGGCTGCGCGGTGGGCATGAGCGGCGTCGGGACCTTCTCGGCGGTATCGACCCGCTACGGCAACGGCCCCGGCCAGACGACCAAGGGCTTCGACATCCAGGCCAATTACGGCCTGCCGGTCGGTCCGGGCAATCTGGACGTCAACCTGACCGCCACCCGGGTAACCGAGCTGAAGACCGGCCCGACCACCCTGGACGGCGTGACGATCTCGACCGGCGACGACCGGCTGGGCACGCTGAACTTCGCCACCTTCGCTCAGGCCGCGCCGAAGTGGCGGGCCAACCTCGGCGTCAACTACGCCCTGGGCAATCAGAACTTCCGCCTGGGCGTCAACTACGTCTCGGCCGTCACGGACGAGCGGGCTGGCATCCAGTACGGCGAGAACGGCGAGACCTGGGTGACCACCGACTTCACCTACCGGCTGGAGCTGAAGGGCGACCTGGCCCTGACGGCGACGGTGGCCAACATCTTCGACCGCGATCCGCCGCCCGCCCAGGAGGAGTTCGGCTACGACCCGTGGACCGGCAACCCGCTGGGCCGGACGTTCGAGATCGGCGTCAAGAAGAGCTTCTAGTTCCTTCCTCCCTCGGGGCGGGCGTCACGGCGCCCGCCCTTTTTTCTTTTTCAGCGTACGATCGGACCAAACGGGGGAAACGAGTATGAGTAGCCACAAGCCTTTCGGCGTCGGACGCCGGGACATCCTGGCCGGTGCGGCGCTGGCCCTGACCCCGGCCGCCTCGGGTGCGGCCCAGAAGGCCAAGCGCCCCGCGCCTCCCGGCTTCCTGTGGGGCACGGCGATTTCGGCCTATCAAAGCGAGGGCGGCAACACCAACAGCGACGCCTGGCTGATGGAGAACATCCAGCCCAGCATGTTCAAGGAGCGCTCGGGCGACGCCTGCGACAGCTATCATCGCTACCCCGAGGACTTCGCCATCGCCGGCGGCCTGGGCCTGAACTGCTACCGCATGGGCGTGGAATGGGCGCGGATCGAGCCCAGCGAGGGCTTCTTCTCCGAGGCCGAACTCGACCACTACGCCCGCGTGCTCGAGACCTGCCGGGCCCGCGGCCTCAAGCCCATGGTCACCCTGAACCATTTCACCACGCCCCTGTGGTTCGCCAAACGCGGCGGCTTCGAGGTCGCCGACGCGCCCGATCTCTTCGCCCGCTATTGCAAGAAGGTGGTCGAGCGCCTGGGTCCGCTGATGGACAAGGTCACCACCTTCAACGAGGCCAACATCCGGCTGCTGGTCGATCTCATGCCGGGCATTAAGTCGGCGATCCCCGTCGTCAAGGCGGCCCTCGCCGCGGCGGCCAAGGCCACGGACTCGCCGCGCTTCTCGCGCCTGGCCTATGCCGATCCCCATGTGGTGACGCCGATCATGATCGAGGCCCATCGCAAGGCCTATGACGCCATCAAGCAGGCGCGGCCGCAGCTGCCGGTCGGCGTGACCCTGACCACCCAGGACATCCAGTCGGCGACCGACCCTGCCTTGGTCGAGGTCTATCAGCGCCGGCTCTACGGCGACTGGGTCGAGGTGGCGCGGACCCACGCCGACTTCTTCGGCGTCCAGACCTACACCC
>JAGIBE010000134.1 GCA_017744495.1 Caulobacter sp.
GCTACGCCCTGGGCGGGCGGGTCCGGACCCTGTCGATCGGCGGCAGGACCTATCGGGCCGGCTGGGAGACCGGCAACACCGCCGGCTTCCGCTCGGTTCTGGGCCATCGCTTCGACACCCGCCAGACCGTGGTGGTGCTGAACAACACCTCGATGTCGCAGAAGACCCTGGACCTGTTTGCGGACGCGCTTTTCGGCGCGGCGCCCCCGCCGGGCTAGGCGCGCACGGTCCGGCCCCGTAGATTGGCGCCAGTCCGGGAGGCCCAAGTGATCCGTAGCCGTCTTGTCGCGCCGCTTCTGGCGGCCCTGCTGCTGGCCGCCTGCCAGAAGACGCCTGACCCGCCTTCGTCGATCCAGGCTCCGCCTGGGCTGGGCGATCGCGTGCGGGTGCTGAGCGCCGACGCCATGGTCATCGACGGCCGCCATGTGCGCCTGTCCAACGCCTACGCTCCCCAAGGCGTGCCCGACGCCCGCTGCTGGGCCGAAGCGGCCGCGGCGCTGCAGGCCGTGGAATGGGTGCGTGGCAAAGTCCGCGACGCCCGGGCCGTCGCCATCGAGCCTGTGGGCGGCTTCGACGAGTTCCATCGCGAGCTGGCCGTGGTCTCCTTCGACGGGGTGGACCTTGGCCAGTCGCTCTACGAAGCCGGCCTGGCGGGCCGCCGCACCGACGCGCCCAATGGCCGGTTCTCGTGGTGCGACCCGATCAGCGGACGCGCGGCGGGCGCGCCGGTGGTCAACACCCTGCTGGATCCAGGGCGGCGGTAAGACCTAGAGCGCCAGCCGATAGAACACCGTGTCCACGGCCATGCGGGGGAAGGCTTCCGGCAGGTCGGAGACCTGAATGCGGTGAAAGCCGTTCTTCTCGTAGAAGCGGTGTGCCGCCTGGAAACGATCTGTCGTACCCAGCCAGACATCGGCCAGACGGAAGG
>JAGIBE010000135.1 GCA_017744495.1 Caulobacter sp.
GCGTGAACCTGGTCCTACACGGCCACGCCCACGAGGCGCTGACGGCGACCATCCCAGGTCCCGATGGAACGTCGATCCCGGTGCTGGGCGTGCCGTCGGCCTCGGCCGCGGGAAGCCATCACCATCCCGCGGCCCGATGGCATGCGATCGAGATCAAGCGCTCGCCCAGCGGGATCCAGGTCAAGGTCGTCGCGCGCGGCCCGGACGCCAGGACCGGCAGGATCGAGGAACTGGGCCGCTACGTGCTGCTGCAGGCCGGCCGAGCGACCTGACGCGACCGCGACATTTCCCCGTCCCAACAAGGCCCGGCGCGCGGTTGGCGCTTCCCTCGAAAAGGGCGCGTCCCTATTGTAGCGACGACGGCGGCGAACGCCCCGAGGCGAGGCCGAGCATGACCAATCCCACAGCTGAGAATTTCGGCTATCCGCGCACCAAGGTCGCCGAGACCGACAGTTGGCTGGTGCTGGTGCGGCCCAAGCAACCCACACTCGGCGCGCTGGTTCTGGTATGCAAGGAACCGGTCGAATCCTTCGCGCAGGTGAGTCCCGCCGCCTTCGCCGACCTGGGCGTGGCGGTGAAGGGGATCGAACGGCTGCTGGGCGGGTTCGTGGCCTACGAGAAGATCAACTACCTGATGCTGATGATGGTCGACAGGGACGTGCATTTCCACGTCATTCCCCGGTACGAGGGGACCCGGACGCACGAAGGGCTGACCTTCGCCGACGCCGGCTGGCCGGCCGCGCCCGCCCTGGGCGCGACCGTGGATCTGGACCTGGACGCCGCCGAACGCCTGGCGGGGACGCTGGCCAAGGCCTGGGCGGCCGCGTGAGCAAGCCTGACAAATCCAAGAAGGCCCACGCCAGCGGCGCAACCGGCCTGCGCCTGATCGATCGCTATCTGCTGCGCCTGCTGTTCTGGCCGATCAT
>JAGIBE010000136.1 GCA_017744495.1 Caulobacter sp.
GCCCGGCCAGGCGTAGCCGGCCAGCGCGGCCAGCGCATCGCTGGCGAAGCGGATCTCGCCGCGGCCGGTGCGGGCCAGCTGCGCGGCGATGGTTTCCACCAGCGCCGGCAGGTCGGCGGTGCGTTCGCGCAGCGCCGGCATCTCGATCGGGAACACGTTGAGCCGGTAGAACAGGTCCTCGCGGAACTGGCCGTCGGCGATCCGGTCCTCGAGGTTGCGGTGGGTCGCGGCGATCACCCGCACGTTGCACTGGATCGTCTGGTTGCCGCCGACCCGCTCGAAGCTGCGCTCCTGCAGCACGCGCAGCAGCTTGACCTGCATCGGCATGCTCATGTCGCCGATCTCGTCCAGCAGCAGGGTGCCGCCCTCGGCCATTTCGAAGCGGCCCTTGCGCGCGCTCAGCGCACCGGTGAAGGCGCCCTTCTCGTGGCCGAACAGTTCGCTTTCCAGCAGGTCCGGCGGGATCGCGCCGCAGTTGATCGCCACGAACGGCCCGTCGCGGCGCGTCGAATGCTGGTGGATCGCGCGCGCGGCCACTTCCTTGCCGGTGCCCGATTCGCCGAGCACCAGCACGGTGGTATCGAACGGGGCGACCTGGCCGATCATCCGCCGCAGCCGCTGCACCGCCGGGCTGTTGCCGGTCGGGCCGCTGTCGGGCGCGGCGGCGCCGGCCTGCGCGTCGGCATCCAGGCGCTTGAGGCTGGCCCTGCGCAGGCAGGCTTCCAGCTGGGCGTGGCGGATCGGCGATTCCAGCGGCCACACCCCCGCTTCGTGCAGGCCATGTGCGGCGGCGAAGGCGGCGGTGCCGCCCTGCAGCAGCAGCACCGGGGGCGGCAGCGGGGTGGCGCCGAGCCAGGCGAAGAAACCGCGCGCGGCCTCGCCCGGCGACGTGGCCACCGCGCGCT
>JAGIBE010000137.1 GCA_017744495.1 Caulobacter sp.
GAAGTGGCCATCGGCAGCTCGCTGGTCAACTACCTGATCATGGTCGGCGCGACCGGCTCCGAGCACGCCGCCGGCAACCTGATCGCGGTGTACTGGGGCCTGGCGATGGTCGGCCGTTTCATCGGCTCGTGGGTGCTGCGCTTCGTCGCCCCCGGCCTGGTGCTGGCCGCCTGCGCGATCGGCGCCGGCGTCCTGGCACTGCTGGCGGCGACGACGCTGGAAGGCACGGCGGCGGCGGTGGCGATCCTGTCGATCGGCCTGTTCAACTCGGTGATGTTCCCGACCATCTTCACCCTGTCGATCGACGGGCTGGGCGAGGACACGCCCGGTGCCTCGGGCATCCTTTGCCTGGCCATCGTTGGCGGCGCAGTGGTGCCGCTCATCACCGGCCTGGTCGCCGACCGGATCGGCCTGGCGCTGGCGCTGCTGGTGCCGACGGTCTGCTACGGCTGGATCGCCTGCTACGGGCTGCTGGTGAAGGCCGGCGTGCTCGGCCGGCATGCCGTGGTCTCCGAAACCGCCCCATCCGAGGCCTGACGCCGGTCATGCACGACGCCGCCCTGCCCCGCCTGGTCGTGTTCGGCGAGGCGCTGACCGATTTCGTCCGCACCGGCGAGGCGACCTGGCACAGCGTGGCCGGTGGCGCGTGCTGGAACGTGGCGCGGGTGGCGGCCACGCTCGGCGTACCGACCGGCTGGGGCGGCGCGGTCGGCGACGACGTGCTGGGCCAGGAGATCATCGCGCTGTCGCGGGCGGCCGGCCTCGACCTGCGCTTCGCCCAGGTCGTCGCCGAACCGCCGCTTGTGGCGATGGTTCCGCAGCTCGATCCGCCGCGATACTTCTTCCTCGGCAGCGCCGACCTGGCGTTCGATCCCGCGCGCCTGCCCGCGGGC
>JAGIBE010000138.1 GCA_017744495.1 Caulobacter sp.
CGTCGATGACCACGGCGGTGCGCCCGGTCAGGACGGCGTCCGCGTGCTTGGTCTTGGTCAGCATGGCGCGGGCCGTGTCGGGCAGGCGCTCGACCGGGGCGTGCTGGATCAGGGCCACGTGGTCGATCAGCTGCTCGGCGGTGCGGGCCAGGCGGGCGGCGCCGGTGAAGACCGCCAGGCGCAGGCGGCGCTCGTCCTCGGCGTCCAGGTCGCTGGCGGCGTAGAGCACCGTCGAGCCCGAGACCGCGCCGCGCTGCTTGAGCAGGTCCAGGGTCGCGCCGACCGAACCACCGCCGACGGCGACGACCAGGCAGCCCTGCTCACCAGTGAAGGCCTCGGGCGGCAGGGTCTCCAGGTCGGTCTCGGTGCGGACCGTGCCGAACACGGTCTTGAGCAACTCGGCCGTGGTCTTGTCGCCGCCGACCAGGATCGGGGTGCGCTCGGGCTGGTCGGCCAGGCGGCGCACGCGGTCCAGGGTGGAGACCACCGCCTCCTGCTCGACCGGCTTGCTGGTGAAGCCCAGGGCGCCCATTGAGAGGGACAGGCCGCCCCGGTCGTCGGCCGAGATCACCTGCACGGGGATGTGCCGGGTCTCGGGCGTGCGCTTGAGCAAATCGAGCAGGGCCAGGCCGTCCATGTCGGGCAGGCCGACATCCAGCAGGATGGCCTCGGGGGCGAAGCGGCGGGCCAGGGACGGGACCGAGGAGCCTTCGCTGGTCACCACGCCCTTGAAGCCGTTGTCGCGGGCCAGGGCCAGCAGGATCGAGGCGAAGCGCGGGTCGTCCTCGACGATCAGCACGGTCGGGTCCTCGGGCGTGACGGTGTCGCGGTCGTCGACGACGGTCTCGACCGGCTCATAGGCCGGGGCGTCGGCGGTCGAGAAGGTGAAGGTCGAGGACGGGGCGACGGGCGCGCGCGGCGACAGCATCGGCGTGGGCTGGGCCGTCGGGCTGAAGTTCAGCGGCAGGTACAGGGTGAAGGTCGAGCCCTCGCCCGGGGTCGAGACGACCTTCAGCTCACCGCCCAAGAGGCGGGTGATCTCTGTCTC
>JAGIBE010000139.1 GCA_017744495.1 Caulobacter sp.
ATCGGCATGACCCAAGCCGACACCCCCACCTGGTCCGTGAACTTCCAGCTGAAGCTGATGGCCGCGCTCGACGCGGTCTGGGCGATCCTGGAGCGCAGCACCGACCCGAGCGAAATCCGCCAGGCCCGCGACAAGGCCAAGGCCATCGGCGACGTGGCCGCCATGGCCCGCAAGATCGCCCTGGCCGTCCCCACCGCCCGAGGCAAGCCGCGAGAGGCGGCTCTGCGGGACTACGCGGCCGCCGGCCTGCACGCCACCCAGGCGATGGCGGACCTGCAGGCGATCATGCCGGCCGCCGCCGCTCCCGCCAGCGCCCCAACGCAGGCCGAAATCGCCCGCCGCGCGCTGGATAAGCTCAAGGGCGGGCGGCGGGGACGATTGTAACCCCAAAAACTCCGCTCATCCCGGCGAATGCCGGGACCCAGATCCTATAACGGTGTGGATGATTGGATGAGCTCATCGCCCATGGCGTCAGGCTCAAAGCCATTCCATCTGGGTCCCGGCATTCGCCGGGATGAGCGGATTGATTATTGACGCTCATCAAGCCCGATCGCCGGGCGCCGCGTTCCACACCGGCGGGGCGGCGCTGGACGGAGTTTCCGATGATCCGCTTGTGGCCTCTGGACGCGATCGCCGGCCTGGTCTTCGTCTGCGGCTTCGTGCTGGCCTTCAGGCCGACCGTCTTCCGCCGAGGCGGCGTCTCGGAAGACGCCGCCTCGGCGTTCCGGATCGGCGGGGTGATGATCATGGCGTTCAGCGTGATGATCGGCGTCTTCGCCAACCTGATCGCCTGGTATTCGGCGCGCGGGACCGGTTGAGCCCCGCCGCGCCGGGGGCTAAGCCTCACCGCATGACCGCCCCCGCCTATACCGACC
>JAGIBE010000140.1 GCA_017744495.1 Caulobacter sp.
GGACGGGGCCAATGTCCTGATCATCGGCCAGCAGCCCGAGGTGCGGATCCTGAGCCTGCTGGCCCTGATCCCCGGCAAGGGCAAGCAGTTCACCATGGCCACGCCGATGCGCGACACCCTGCCGCCCGACCTGCGCGCGCGGCTGGAAAAGCAGCTGAAGGCGCGGGGCAAGCCGCTCAGCGAGCATGACGACATCAAGCCGGCCCTGGCGGGCTTCATCATCGCCAACAGCCGCGGCGGCGACGGCGTCTCAATCATGCTGGGCAAGTTCACCGACCGTTTCCGCGACCTGGCCAAGAGCAAGGAGGTCGCCGTCCATCCCCGCGTGAAGAAGCTGGACGACTATGACCTGATCGGCATGGTCAAGTCGCTGGCCGAGGCCCCTCAGCCGCTGCAGGAGCTGTGCCTGGACGCGGGCCTGAAGCAGGCCGAGAACGGCCTGGCCAGCGTCCGCGAGGTCGCCGAGCAGTGGGCCGAGGGCCAGGTGAAGGAAGTGGTCTCGGCTGAGCGTGGCTATCAGCGCTGCCTGGCCTCCACGCCCTGGATCGCCCGACAGTTCAAGGACGGCCAGGACGACGCCGTCGGCGCGATCACCACGGCCCTGAAGAAGCCCGGCAAGGCGGTGGCGGTGATCGAGCTGCGCTCGCTGCTGACCGAAGGCGGGGTGCTGGACCGCCTGCGCGCCAAGGGTTTCACCGTCACGGCGCCCGAATAAGGCCAAGCTTCCGCCGCATCGGCCCGCGAAGGTTGCGCGACACACGGGGGATTTGAGATGCGTTCGATATTGGCCGTTCTGGCTTTGGCCTTCGCCACGGGCGCGTCGGCCCAGGCGATCGACGACCCGCAGGCCAATGTCGTCGAGGAACTGGTGGTC
>JAGIBE010000141.1 GCA_017744495.1 Caulobacter sp.
CCAGCGTGCGAGCATCCTTGGGCATCAGCAGGGCCGAGCTCAGGCTGCCGAAGGCGCTGGCGGCGGCCGACGAGGCGGTAGCGCCGACCAGGGTCTCGGCCACTTCGTCGCGATCGAAGATCGGCGGCGGGGCGGCCGGCGGCGGCGTGTAGACCGGTTCCGGCTCGGGCTCCGGCGAATAGACGTCGATGTCGCCGACGGTCGCCAGCGGCTCGGGCTCAGGCTCGGGCGCGATGGGATCGGTCAGCTCGAGGATGTCGTCCTCGACGAAGGGTTCGGGCTCGGGCTCCGGCTCGGGCGGAGGCGGAGCCGCCTCGGCCGCAGGCTCCGCCGGCGCGTCATCCTCCGAGATGATGCGTCGGATGGAGGCGAGGATCTCCTCCATCGTCGGTTCTTGAGAGCTCTGATCGGACATGATGCGGGGCCGTCGTAAAGAGGTACGAATCCTTGCGCGCTCTAGGACGCGCTTCGCCGCGATGGTGCAGACTTACGCGTGTTAAGCAAGCGTAAGTCCGCGCCTGGGCGGAATCGACGCGGGCGCGAAACCTACTTAGAGGCAGGCTGCGGCTTGGTCGAGGGCGCACCGACCTTGTCGATCGCCTGGACTACCGGTTCCCACGGCACCCAGCCGGCGCTGTGCGTGACACGGTCGTACGAGGTCTTGGGATCGTAGGCGGCCGTGCCCGACGCCAGCTTGGTCACGTCCAGCTGACCCATGGCCTGCAGCAGCGAGGTGCTGGCCACGTACTCGTCGCGACGGGCGGTCACCAGGGCCAGTTCGGCGTTCGACAGCTCCAGCTGGGCGTTCAGCACGTCCAGCGTGGTGCGCAGGCCGACCTGCTGCTCCT
>JAGIBE010000142.1 GCA_017744495.1 Caulobacter sp.
GGCGTGCCGAGCCGGCGTCGAAGCTCGCCTCGCCCCCCGGGTTCGCTGCGCCGTACGGCGAACGCAAGTGGCGCGCCGCCGCGAGGCGGGCGACCAGGTCGGTCCAGCTCAGCGGGCGCAGCGCGTCGATGTCGCGGTACAGGGTGCGCAGGCTCACGCCCAGCTGTTCGGCAAGCTGGGCGCCGCGCACCGGCCGGCGGCGGCGGCGCAGGTCGTCCAGCAGGTGCAGCAGGCGCGAAGCACGGGTGGTCATGGCAGGGGGAACCTGGAGTCAGTGGCAGTGCGGCCGGACCCGTCCGCGGCACGGGAATGCACCGCTTCTCCATCGAGATGGCAAATGGCGCACACACCTACAATAGCCGTTGCGCATGGAATCTTTAGGATCATTCGATTTCACGGGTCCGCCGGCCGCGCATATGGTGGACGGGCTTTCCCGCCTGGCGCACGTACGGAGGACGACCGACCTTACAACCGTCATCGGCGAACGATTCCATCTATCGGTCCCCGGTCCGCTCGACCGGGCCCCTGAGCACGCGACCTGAGGAACGATCCATGTCTGACGAGAAGAAGTGCCCGTTCAACCACTCCGCCGCCGGTGGCGGCACCACCAACCGCGACTGGTGGCCCAACCAGTTGCGCCTCGACCTGCTCAACCAGCACTCCGCGCGCTCCAACCCGCTCGACGAAGGCTTCGACTACGCCGCCGAATTCAAGAAGCTCGACTACCACGAGCTGAAGAAGGACCTGCGCGCGCTGATGACCGACTCGCAGGACTGGTGGCCGGCCGACTTCGGCCACTACGGCGGCCTGATGATCCGGTCCGGCAGCACGCCGACCACCCGGTCC
>JAGIBE010000143.1 GCA_017744495.1 Caulobacter sp.
GGCTTGATCGAAGCGCGAGCCCAGGGTGCGCAGGCCCGTATAGCCGGCCGCCTCAACCACCTGGCCCTCCTGGTCCACCACGCGGGCGGCGCTCTGGGTGTGTTCGCGGCGACGTTCCAGGAACACGCCCAGGGACCAGCGTCCTGAACCCAGGTCGCCGTCGCCCCGCAGTTCCTGGACCAGCGAGCGGATGCCGGTGCTCTGGACCAGGGCGCTGGGCGCACGGCTGGCGGCATAGGCGGCGTAGGCGGTCATCTGGTCAGGCGAGCAGGTCCCGCTGATCGCGGCATAGCGGCGGCAGGCGTCCGGGTCGTCGGCCAGGCCCAGGACAACCTGGGTCCAGTCCAGGCGCCGGCCCAGGGTCCAGTCGTAATAGGCCGTGGTGCTCGTGATCGCCGCGTGCGGCAGGCGCAGCGCCAGGGTCATGCCGCTGAGGGCGATGCGATGATCGCTGCTGTTCAGGGCGTAGCGATCGGAAAGATTGGGGGCGAGGGCGCCGTTCCAGACCGAGGTGTCGCCGATCCGGCGCTGCTGATAGACGGCGAAACCCGAGGCATCGAGACGATCGGTCATCCGTACCTTCACGCTCACGCGGACGCCTTGGGTCAGCTCGCTGTTGGTGTCGTTGCGGCCCAGTCGGACGTTGTCGATGTAGCCCCCGTTGTCTCGCCGATAGGCCACCAGGCGAATGGCCGCATCATCGCCGATGGGCAGGTTTTCCGCGATCGAGGCCATCCAGCCTGTCGCGCCGCCCCTGACGGTGCGCGCCTGGAGGTTGGCGGATCCGGTGCGGCGGCCCAGTACGGGCGCATTGGGCTCGATC
>JAGIBE010000144.1:0-20401 GCA_017744495.1 Caulobacter sp.
GTCAGCGCCTGTAACGATTTCGCGGTGACCGGCAACGTCTTCTACGGCGCGGATCGGCATGTCGGCCATGACCTAAAAACCTTCCCAGGCGGCTCCAAAACAAAACGGGCGGGGACCCGAGGATCCCCGCCCGTCCGAACTACGCGTTATGAACGCGTGTTCAAGTCCTAATCTCAGTCCTTGCCAAGCCTAGTCCTGTCCGGGAACGCCGGTGGGCGGAGCGTCGGCGTCCAGTTCGTGAACCTCGCCGACCAGACCCCGGCCGACGTGGCTCTTGCGGAAGCCGTAGGCGAAGTAGATCAGCAGACCCAGCGCGCCCCAGATCGGCAGGACCAGGATCGATTCCAGCGGCAGGTTGAAATAGAGGAACGCGCAGCCGGCCAGGGCGATCGGGGCCACCAGCCACACCGCCGGCGTCTTGAACGGACGCGGACGGTTGGGGTCCTTCACCCGCAGCACCATCACCGCGATCGCCACCATGAAGAAGGCGAACAGGGTGCCGGAGTTGGAGATGTCGGCCAGCTGACCGACCGGGAAGAAGGCGGCGGCGATCGCCACGAACAGACCGGTGACGATCGTGACGATGTGCGGCGTCTTCCACTTGGGGTGGATGGCGGCCAAGCCTTCCGGCAGCAGGCCGTCACGGGCCATCACGAAGAAGATGCGGGTCTGACCGTAGATCATCATCAGGATGACCGAGGGCAGCGCCAGGTTGGCCGCCAGGCCCAGCAGGTAGCCGGCCAGCGGGAAGTTCACCTGACGCAGGACGTGGGCCAGGGCCTCGTTCGAGCAGACCAAGCGGTCAGCGTTGGCGGCCAGACCGCAAGCCGCCTGGAAGCCGGCCGAGCCGGGAGCCACGGCTTCGCCCGCGGCGCCCACGACGGGCTGGGCGCCGATGGCGCCGACGGCGCCGGCCGCGACCAGCAGGTAGAAGATGGTGCAGATGCCCAGGCTGCCGATCAGGCCGATCGGCACGTTGCGCTGCGGGTTCTTGGTCTCTTCGGCGGCGGTCGAGACCGCATCGAAGCCGACATAGGCGAAGAAGATCGAGGCCGCGGCCCCGAACACGCCCATGCCCGTGGTCCCGGCCGGGCCGAACCAGCCGTTGGGGGCGAAGGGCGTGAAGTTGCCGCTCTTCAGCAGGGGCAGGGTCAGGATCACGAAGACGGTCAGGGCGGTGACCTTGATGGCCACCAGCGCGGCGTTGACCGTGGCGCTTTCCGTCGTGCCCAGCACCAGCAGGCCGGTGACGGCCAGGGCCACCACGATGGCCGGGATGTTGACGATGCCGTGGCTGAAGTCGGCGACCGGCACGAAGCCGTTGAGCGACCAGGCGGGTCCGGCTCTCAAGGCGTCAGGCCAATGGAAATGCAGGGCGTGCTCGATCATCCCGAGGAAGTAGCCTGACCAGCCCACCGAAACGGCGCTGGCGGCCACGGCGTATTCCAGGATCAGCGCCCAGCCGACCATCCAGGCCAGCAGCTCGCCCATCACAGCGTAGGTGTAGGTGTAGGCCGAGCCCGACACCGGCACCATCGAGGCCAGCTCCGAATAGCAGAGCGCGGCGAAGGCGCAGACCGCGCCGGCGATGATGAAGCTCACCATCATGCCCGGGCCGGCCTTTTGCGAGGCGGCGGCGGTCAGAACGAAGATGCCGGTCCCGATGATCGCGCCCACCCCCAACAAGGTGAGCTGCAAGGGACCCAGCGAGCGATGCAACGACTTCTTCTCGGCCGTTGCTAGAATCGCGTCCAGCGACTTAACGCGCCACATATTTCCTCCAGGGACCCGCGGCCGCCCCCGGGGGCCGCGTAGATAAATTTTGCGGACCCTGGCCCGGTTAACGGCAGGCGGTCAAGGTCAAGTGGAGGGCGTCCGTAATTGTTCCCCCCGCTGTGCGCAATATGGGCCATGGCTTGCCGGGCCGATGTTGCGTCGCAGCACGCTTCCTAACCGTTGCTGCCTCAGGGTTGGGCGTTGGCGAGGAGACCGTTGTTCGACGGGCGGCGCTTGGTGATTTCTTTCCTCGCCCTTAAACCACGCCGCGTGACCCTTCCCATCCATGACGCCCTGCCGGCCCTGAAATCCGCGCTCGCCGCGCGGGAGTCCGCCGTGCTGGTCGCGCCGCCGGGGGCGGGCAAGACTACCGTCGTGCCCCTGGCTTTGCTGGATGAGTCGTGGGCCGCTGGCGGCAAGATCGTCATGCTGGAACCGCGCCGTCTGGCGGCCCGCGCCGCGGCCTCCCGCATGGCCCAGAGTCTGGGCGAAAGCGTCGGCGAGACGGTCGGCTTCCGCGTGCGGCTGCAGTCGAAGGTCTCGGCGAAGACCCGGGTCGAGGTCGTGACCGAGGGGGTGTTCACCCGGATGATTCTGGACGATCCGGGCCTGGACGGTGTTGCGGCGGTGATCTTCGACGAGTTCCATGAGCGCAGCCTGGACGCCGACCTCGGCCTGGCTCTGGCCCGCGACGCGCAAGGGCTGGTGCGCGAGGACCTGAAGATCGTGGTGATGTCGGCCACCCTGGACGGGGCTCGGATCTCGACCTTGTTGAACGAAGCCCCGGTGGTGGAGAGCCAGGGCCGGATGTTCCCGATCGACACCCGCTATCTGGGCCGCGACGAGCGTCAGCGGCTGGAGGAGCGCGCTGTGAGGGCGATCGAGCGAGCCCTGGCGGAGGAGACCGGCAGCCTGCTCGTCTTCCTGCCAGGGCAGGGCGAAATCCGCCGGACCGAGTCCCTGCTGCGCGAGCGGCTGCGGCGGCCGGATGTCGATATCGCCCCGCTGTACAGCGCGCTCGAGCCCGCCGAACAGGACCGCGCTGTGGCGCCGGCCGCGCCGGGGCGTCGCAAGGTGGTGCTGGCCACCTCGATCGCCGAGACCAGCCTGACCATCGAGGGCGTGCGGGTAGTGATCGACTGCGGCCTGGCCCGCGTGCCGCGTTTCGATCCGTCCAGCGGCCTGACCCGACTGGAGACCGTCCGTGTCAGCCGCGCCGCCGCCGACCAGCGCCGAGGTCGCGCCGGCCGTACCGAGCCGGGCGTCTGCTATCGCCTGTGGGACGAGCCGGAGACCCGCGCCTTGCCGGCCTTCGCCCGGCCCGAGATCCTGGAGGCCGACCTCTCGCGCCTGGCCCTGGACCTGGCCCGCTGGGGCGCGCGCGACGCCAATGACCTGGCCTTTCTCGACAAGCCGCCGTCGGCCGCGTTCAGCGAGGCGCGGACCTTGCTCAATCGTCTTCAGGCCCTGGACGGGCAGGGCGGTCTGACCGCCCACGGCCGCGCCTTGGCCGACATGCCCTTGGCCCCGCGCCTGGCCCATATGGTGGTGCGCGCCGCCGCCTCGGATCAGGCCGAGCGCGGGGCGAAGATCGCCGCCGTGCTCAGCGAGCAAGGTCTGGGCGGGCGAGACGTCGATCTGCGCCACCGGCTGGAGAGCTTCGAGCGCGACCGCTCGCCGAGGGCGCGGGACGCCCGGACCCTGTCGGAACGCTGGGCGCGCTCGGCGGGCTGTGCATCCGGCGCCGCGCCGCTGGACGACGCCCTGATGCTGGCCGAGGCCTATCCCGAGCGGGTGGCCAAGGCGCGGGGCAAGCCGGGCGAGTACCAGCTGGCCGGCGGGCGTGGGGTCTATCTGGAGCCCACGGACGCCCTGGCCCGCGAGACCTGGCTGGCGGTGGGCGAATTGGGCGGCGGCGACGCCCGCGACCGCATCCTGCTGGCCGCGCCGCTGGACGAGGCGGCCTTGCGCGAGGCCTTCGCCGACCGTTTGGTGGCCGAGGACCGTCTTGAGCCCGACGCCAAGGGCAAGGTTCGCGCCCGCCGCCTGCTGCGCCTGGGGAAGCTGGTGCTCGAGGCGCGCCTACTGGACAAGGTTGATCCGGAACTGGTCGCCAAGGCCCTGCTGGACCAGGTGGCGCGCGAGGGATTGTCTGCCGTGCCGCTGGGCGAGAGCGCCCAGGCCCTGCGCCGCCGCGTGGCCTTTCTGCGCGAGCGGGACGCCGAGACCTGGCCCGACTTGTCGGACGCCGCCCTCCTGGCCCGGGTGGATGAATGGTTGGAGCCGTTGCTGGCCGGCCGCTCGGCCCTGAGCCAGCTGCCCGACGGCGCCCTGACCGATGCGATCCGCACCCTGGTGCCCTGGGACCTTCATCGCCGCCTCGACGCCGAGGCGCCGGCCCGGTTCACGGCTCCGACGGGCTCCAGCTTCGCTATCGACTATGCCGCCGACGGCGGGCCGCGCATCGATGTGCGGGTGCAGGAGCTCTACGGGATCACAGAGCATCCAAGGGTCGGCGGCCAGCCTCTAGTGCTTGCCCTGCTGTCGCCTGGTCACAAGCCGATCCAGATCACCAGGGACCTGCCCGGCTTCTGGAAGGGCTCGTGGCGCGAGGTGAAGGTCGAGATGAAGGGGCGCTATCCCCGTCACGTCTGGCCGGACGACCCGGCGGGCGCGGCGCCGACGACGCGGGCCAAGCCTCGCGGGACCTAGGTTTCGAGGGCGGACAGGCGCTGCGATGTCGGCTAGGCTCGCGCCGAACGGGGAGTCCAGCATGACGATCGAGAACCTAACGCGCCGCGCCGCTCTCGTGGGCGCGACGGCCCTCGGGACGACGAGCCTGGGTCTGACGGCCGGGGCGGCCTTCGCGCGGACGCCGGACGAGGAGGGCTACGCCCCGGTTCCTGGCGGTCGCATCTATTGGCGGCGGTTCGGGTCGGGTTCGAAGACACCATTGCTGACGCTGCACGGCGGGCCGGGCGCGGCCCACAACTATCTGCTGTCGCTCAAGGCCCTGGCCGACGACCGGCCGGTGATCTTCTACGACCAGTTGGGCACGGGGAAAGCCGACGCTCCGACCGACGAGAAAATCTACACGGTCCAGCGCTCTGTCGATGAGCTGGACGCCGTGCGGAGCGCGCTGAAGCTCGACAAGCTGGTGCTCTATGGCCACTCCTGGGGTTCGATGCTGGCCATCGAGTACCTGTGCCAAGGGCGCGGCAAGGGGATCGACAACATCATTCTGGGCGGGGCCCTGGCCAGCGTGCCCCAGGCTTCGGCGGGTCAGCAGCGCCTGATCGACGCCATGCCCGACGGCTACGCGGCCAAGCTCCACGGTCTGGAGAAGGCCGGCAAGATGGACACGCCGGAATATGCCGATCTGACTCAGAAGTTCTACGACAAGCATGTCCTGCGCGTGCCGCCGACGCCCGACGCCCTGGCCTCGTTCGAGGCGCTGTCGAAGTCGATCGCCTATCGCGTGATGAACGGACCCAACGAGTTCTACATCAACGGCGTGATCAAGGACTGGGACCGCCGCAAGGACCTCAAGGCCATCACCCAGCGCACCCTCATAACGACCGGTCAGTTCGACGAGGTCACGCTGGACTGCCATGAGACCATCCGCGACGGCGTGGCGGGTCCGGTGCAGATGGTCGTGATGAAGGACTGCTCGCACATGACCATGGTCGAGAAGCCCGATCAGTATCTAGGCCTGCTGCGCGACTTCCTGGCGAAGGCGTGACGAGCCGGGGACATGCCCTTGCGGCGTGTCCCCAGGTCTTCGCTCCGTGGATGCGGGCAGGGACACGCCGCAAGGGCATGTCCCCTATCAGCATCTAGAGCGGCGCGCAGACCTCTTCTAGCCAGGTCCGAACCTCGCCGTCGACCAACGGGCCGATCTCGCGCACAACACGCGCGTGATAGGCGTCGAACTGGGCGATCTCCTCGGGCGACAGCAGGCTCTTGTCGACCAGCCGGCGATCGATCGGTGCCAGGGTCAGGGCGTGGAAGCGGTGCATCGGGCGGTCGCCGTCGCCGACGGGCTCGGCCGGCATCACGACTTCGAGGTTCTCGATGCGGATGCCGTATTCGCCGTCCTTGTAGTAGCCCGGCTCGTTGGAGACGATCATGCCCGGCTGCAGCGCGATGGTGTTGGGGGCCTTGCTGATCCGCTGCGGGCCTTCGTGGACGCCCAGATAAACACCGACGCCGTGCCCGGTGCCGTGGTCGTAGTCCAGGCCGTGGCTCCACAGGGCCGCGCGGGCGAAGGCGTCGATGGCCGAGCCGGTGGTGCCGGCCGGGAAGCGCAGACGGGCGATGGCCAGGTGGCCCTTCAGCACCAACGTGTTGCGAGTGACCATTTCGGCCGTCGGTTTCCCGATGGCGACCGTGCGCGTGACGTCGGTGGTGCCGTCCAAGTACTGGCCGCCGCTGTCGACGAGCAAAAGGGAGCCCATGGCCGCTCGCTCGTTGCTGCGCTCGGTCGGGCGGTAGTGGGGCAGGGCGCCGTGGCCGTTAGCCGCGCCGATGGTGTCGAAGCTGAGGTCCTTGAGCACGCCGGTGGCTTCGCGGAAGGCCTCCAGCTTGGCCACGGCCTCCTTTTCGTCCGGCGGATTGACCTGACCCTCGGTCGCCAGCCAGTGCAGGAACCGGGTCAGCGCCGCGCCGTCGCGCTTGTGAGCCTCGATGGTGCCGGCGATCTCGACGGCGTTCTTGCAGGCGCGGGGCAGGGTGCAGGGGTCCATGGCCCGCACCACCTCGGCGCCGGCGGCGGCCAGCGTGTCGAAGTACCAGGCCGAGGATTGAGCCGGATCGACCAGCACCTTCCGGCCAGCCAGTTCGGCCAGGGCGGCGTCGAGCGCCTCTGGTGTCTCGAGCGAGACCTGATTGCCGAGCCACGCGGGCAGCTCGT
Organism: Caulobacter sp.; assembly: GCA_017744495.1. GTDB lineage: Bacteria > Pseudomonadota > Alphaproteobacteria > Caulobacterales > Caulobacteraceae > Caulobacter. The sequence goes on from JAGIBE010000144.1 coordinate 6,689, forward strand.
CGGTGACCTTGGCGGGGTCCAGGAACAGTCGCGCCGTGCCGTCGGCGCGCAGCACCGCTTGCGACAGGGGCAAGGGCGAGCGGATGACGTCGCCGCCGCGGATGTTGAACAGCCAGGCGATCGAGGCCGGGGCGGTGATCACCGCGGCGTCGGCGCCCAGAGCCGCGACGGCCGAACCGACGCGGGCGCGCTTGGAGGCGGATTCCTCGCCCGCGTACTTGACGGGGTGCGGCACGACGGGGGCGGCGGGTTGGGCGGGACGCTGGGCGCCCCAGGCCTCGTCGATGGGATTGACGGCGACCGCCTTCAGGGCCGCGCCGGCCTTCGCGGCGGCGGCCTTGAGGCCGTCCAGCGCCTGCGGGCTGTGGAGGCGGGCGTCGTAGCCGATCACCGCGCCCCTCGAGGCGGTTTCGAGGTAGGCGGGCACACCGCCTTCGACGAGGTCGCGGATCTCGAAAACGCCCTGGTCGACCTGGTCGCGCACCTGCAAGGTGTAGCGGCCGTCGACGAACACGGCGGCGCGGTCCTTGAGGATCACCCCGGCCCCGGCGGAGCCGGTGAAGCCGCTGGCCCAGGCCAGGCGGTCGTTCGCGGCGGGCAGGTATTCGTTCTGATGCTCGTCCTCGTGCGGGACGAGGAAGCCGTCCAGGCCCTGCCTGGCCATCGCGGCGCGGATCAGGGGAACGTGACGGGGGCCGAAGCCGGGATCGGTGGATTCATCGAAGGTCTGGCGCATGGCCAACGATGTAATCCGCCCCCGCCGCCCAGGGAAGGGGGCGGGGGAAGAGGGGCTTAGTTCACCGGTTGGGCCGGCGGGGTGTTGATGTTCGGGTCGGCGGAGGGAGCCAGGGTGTCGTCGCGCGACACGGCGGCGTTGGCGGCCGCGTTCTGGGCCGCCTGGGCGGCGTTGGCGGCCGTGGCCTCCGTCGAGCGGCGGGCGCTGTCGGCGGCGGCGCTGGCGTCACGCGCGGCCTGCTGGGCGACGATCGTGGCCTGGGCCGCCCCAGTCTGGGCGGTCTCGGCCACGGCGGCGGCGCGACCCTGTTCCTGGGCCTGGGCGATCTGGTCGTCGGTGGGCGTGCGCGCGCCCACGGTCAGCATGAAGGCGATGGCGACCACGGCGACGATGGCCACGGCCCCGGCCACGAACCACCCCGTCGCGCCGCCTTCACGGCGGACATGGACCACGCGTTCGGGCGCGCCGCGTTCGGCGACGACGCGCTCTGACACGACGCGTTCAGGCGGCGGGCCTTGGGGATCGACATAGGTCATGACGTTGCTCCTGCAGCGGTGTGTCCCGCTCGGAGAAACGTGGGGAAGTCGACGGATGTTCCGTTCTAAGGCCGCTGCAGGACCAGGGCCGCCCAGGCGTCGCGGTGGATGCGGTTGACCACCTTGAAGCCGCGCGAGACGTAGGCCGCCTTGACCATGCGCTCCTGCGTGCGCAGCAGGCCCGACAGGATCACGGTCCCGCCGGGGACGAGGGCGTTCTTGATGTCCTGGGCTAGGCTGACCAGCGGGCGGGCCAGGATGTTGGCGAACACCAGGTCGTAGGGGGCGTTGTCGGCCACCAGGCGGTTGGACAGGCCCGAGGCGTGGACGAACCGGGCGTTGGCGCGGTTGACCTTGGCGTTCTCCTTGGAGATGCGCACGCTGGGCTTATCGATATCGGTGCCCACCGCGATCTTCGAGCCGGTGCGAGCGGCGGCGATGGCGAGAAGGCCCGTGCCGGCGCCGACGTCGAGCACCTTGTTGAACTTCCTGGCCTTGATCAGCTTGTCGTAGGCCAACAGGCAGCCGACGGTGGTGCCATGGTGGCCGGTGCCGAAGGCCGCGCCGGCCTCGATGCGCAGGTTGACCGTGCTGGCCGGCAGGCGGCCGCGGTCGTGCATGCCGTAGACGAAGAAGCGGCCCGCGCGCACAGGCGGCAGGCCCGACAGCGCCATGGCCAGCCAATCGGCGTCGGCCAGTTGCTCGCGCACCACCTTCAGCGGGTAGCCGGCCAGCACCTCAAGCAGGCCCGCGTCCTCCTCGTCGGTGGTCGGGAAGGCGTCGATGCGCCAGACGCCCTTGTCCTCGTCTTCTTCCAGGATCGAGTAGGTCGCGCCCTCGAGGCCGGGATGGTTGTCGATGGCGTCGGCGGCGGCTTCGGCGTCGGCGCGCGCGCCGCGGGCGACGATCTGCTGGGGCGTGTAGTCGGTCATGCCGCTCCAGTAGACGCCTAAGCGCCGAAAGGCGAGACCGCGCGCTTGCCAAATGTGGGCTGGAAGGGTTGCCCAAAGGTCGCGGGACGCGACGCCGAGCGGGCGACGACCGGAGCGCGGCCCGGCTCGGGCGTCCAGATCTCGAACGCCGGCTCGGCGGGGGCCAGGGACCAGGCGAGCGGCGCCTCGGCGAAGATCGGTCGGCGCGGGGCCTGCTCGGCCGCCTTGGTCGGCTCTGCCCTGCGGGTTGGGGCCCACACCGGACCCAGCAGGCGCGTCACCGCCGCGCAGGCCAGGGCCCAGGCGATGCCGTTGCGTTCCAGGATGAAGCTCTCGGAGAAGGTGGTCATCAGGAAGATGGCCAGGAACAGCGTCGCCCAGTAGCCGTCCTCGACCCGACGGAATCGGACCAGGGAGACCAGCAGAGATCCGCCCAGCACCAGGGCGCAGAGGCTGACCCCCACCCAGCCCAACTGGGCCAGGATGTCGAGCCAGCCGTTGTGGGCCGTGGGCACCAGCCAGCCGGTCTCCTTGCGGATCCAGTTGGCGGGGACGGAATCCAGAGTCCAGAACACCGCATATCCGTAGCCGGTCATGGGCCGTTTGGCCGACTGGCGCAGCAGGGCGGCCCAGATGTCGGTGCGGCCGGTCAGGGTGGGATCCTTGCCGAGGGCCTTGAACACCAGCTCTGGCGACAGCCACATCACCATCACCGCGACGCCAACGACGGTGACGCCCAGCCAGACCACGATGATCGCCGTGGCCGGTCCGCGGCGCATCGCCGCCAGCAACATCGAGCCGCCGAGGCCGATCAGCAGTACGACCAGCGAGGTCTTGGACTTGGTCATCACGATCAGGGCCGCGCACAACAGGATCGTCACGACCATCTGCTTGCGCCGGGTCGAGCCGGCCAGGATCGCGGCCATAGCCGCCAGGGCGCCGTAGACCATCATCGCGCCCATCTGGTTCTTCTCGTACCAGAGGCCGCGCCAGTCGCCGGCGTTGACGTCGTGATGGACGCCCATCTTCGGATAGGCCACCGCCGCCAGACCGCCGCCGATCGCCAGGAACAGGAAGGTGCTGGCGATGATCTCGGCCATCCGCCGTCCGTCGAAGCTGGACGCGAAATAGAGGCCGAACAGCGTGGTGAAGGCCGCCGCCAGGGCGCGGCGGTTGGTGGTGCCGGGGTCCAGCGACCATGAGGCCGAGGCGAACACCCAGAAGATCAGCAGGCTGAGCATGGCAGCCGGAAACCAGAACCGCATCACGCGCGGCGCACGCCAGACCGCCAGGCCCAGGATCAGGGCGTAGACCGGCAACCACATCAGCCGCAGGACAGGGATATTCTCGCCGCCGGCCTGGAGGGGATCCAGCAGCGGTCCGATGAAGGCGTTGGACAGCATGAAGAGCACGAAGCCGCAGGTCAGGGCTTCCAGCTTACGCCAGAGGTCGGGCCGTTCGCCTTGTGGTTCTTCGGAGTACGCCATTCCAAGCCTCGCCTGTGGCGCGAAATGGAACACGCGCCATGCCTTGGAGAGGTTGGCTGCAAGGGAAAGGCCGAGCTTGGCCTAGTTGGCGGCGGCCATGGTGAGGGGGCCGGCGGCGGCGGGGACCGCGTCAGGCGCGTTTATCGCCAAAGGCGTTTCTGGCGGTTCAGGTGGGGAAGGCGGGTCTTCCGGCAGCCGCGTGTCCAGGATGTCGCCGCCGGTCGAGGGCCAGGCGCGCTCGCTGCTCCAGGTTAGGCTGACGGGCTTGGCCTGCGGCTGGGGCTCGGGCGTCGGTTCGTACCAGGTCGCTGGCACGTATTCGGGCACGTTGTAGGACGCGACCACCACCGGCGGCTGGGCTTGTTGGGCGCGCGTGAAGTCGGTGCCCAGGACATAGTCGGGGATCTTGCCGCTGGGCCAGGCGATCGGCTGGGCTTCGGGAGAAACGATCTCGCCCGCATAGGCGGTGTCCATGTGCGGCCCGTCCTGGTTGCCAACCTTCAGCGACAGGCCGCCGACCAGCCCGACCGCCAGGGCGACGGCGGCGCCGATCAGCGCGGTGCGATGAGGAAGAAGATCCGAGGGCTCCATGACCACAAAGCGCCCTAAACGGCAAAACGTTCGATCTTCGCCGTGTGATCGCTAGGCTGCCGACTCGCGAAGAGGGAAAAGCCGCATGCCAAGCCGTCACATGCTCCGCGACCGCGCCGCCGGCGGCCATGCGCGCGTCACCTATGTCGAGCTGTTCTTCGACTTGGTGTTCGTGTTCGCGGTCACTCAGCTGTCGCACGGCCTGATGGCCCATCCGACCCTGCTGGGCCTGTTCGAGACCGGTCTGCTGTTGATGGCCGTCTGGTGGGCGTGGATCTTCACCGCCTGGGTGACCAACTGGCTGGACCCAGAGCGGCCGCCGGTGCGGATCATGCTGTTCGTGGTGATGGTGATCGGCATGGTCCTGACTATGTCGATCCCTAAGGCGTTCGGCGAACGCGGCCTGATCTTCGCCTTGGCCTTCGTGGCCATCCAGCTGGGGCGCAGCTTGTTCACCACCTGGGCGGTGCGGAACCATCCGTTCCAGAGGCGCAACTTCACCCGCATCTCCGCCTGGTTCGTGGCGTCCAGCGTGTTGTGGATCGTCGGCGGCCTGGCCCGGGACGGGATGCGCCTGGCGCTCTGGGCCGGCGCGATCGCGGTGGAATACGTTTCGCCGGCGGTGGGCTTCTGGACTCCCGGCATGGGCCGTACGCGCGCTGAGGAGTGGGACGTCGAGGGCGGGCACCTGGCCGAGCGCTGCGCTTTGTTCACGATCATCGCCCTGGGCGAGTCGATCCTGGTCATGGGCGCGACGACAGCGGGCCTGGCCTGGACCCCGATGGTGATCGCCGCCTTCCTGGCCTCGTTCGCCGGCAGCCTGGCCATGTGGTGGATCTATTTCGCCGTCACCGCCGAGGCCGCCAGCGAGGCCATCAGCCACGCCAAGGACCCCGGTCGCGTAGCGCGCGCGGCCTATACCTATATTCACCTGCTGCCGGTCGCCGGGATCATCGTTACGGCCGTCGCCGACGAGTGGACGATCCACCATCCGACCGGCCACACCGACCTGAAGACCGCCGCCGCTGCGATCGGCGGGCCCTTGCTGTTTCTGCTGGGCGGCCTGCTGTTCAAGCGGGCGGTGTTCCGGGTGGTGGCGCGGGCCCAGCTGGTCGGCGTGCTGGCGATGGTGGCCTTGGCGCCGGTCAGCCTGGCGGTCAGTCCGCTTGTCCTGTCGATCGTGACGACCTTGATCCTGCTCGGCGTGTCGATCCGCGAGGCGCTGGTGCACCGGGCCCGGGCGGACGCCTAGACGCTAAAGGCCGCGTTCGTGGCCCGCACCAAGCCGTCGATCACCCCCGGTTCGGTCGAGGCGTGGCCGGCGTCCCAGACGATCTCGAACTTGGCTTCGGGCCAGGCCCGGTGCAGCGACCAGGCGCTGTCCAGCGGCGTGACCACGTCGAAGCGGCCCTGGACGATCCAGGCCGGGATGTGACGGATCTTGTCGATATTCCGCAGGATCCAGCCGTCCTGGTCGAAGAACCCGCCATTGGCGAAGAAGTGGCATTCGATCCGCGCGAAGGCGATCGCGAAGTCCTCTTCGTTGAACTTGGGAGGACGGGCCTCGGGTCCGCGCAGCGAGATGGTGTCGCCCTCCCACTGGCTCCAGGCCCCGGCCGCCTCGGCCTGGACACGACGGTCGGGATGGGTCAGGCGCCGGTGGTAGGCGGCCATCAGGTCGCCGCGTTCCTCGACCGGGATGGGGGCCAGGAACCGCTCCCAGGCGTCGGGAAACAGCATCGAGGCGCCGTCCTGGTAGAACCAGCGAAGCTCCTTCTGGGTCAGCAGGAAGATGCCGCGCAGCACCAGGGCCTCGACGCGGTCGGGATGGGTGATGGCGTAGGCCAGGGCCAGGGTCGAACCCCATGAGCCGCCAAACACCGTCCACTTCTCGATCCCCAGGTGCCGCCGCAGCCGCTCGATGTCGGCGATCAGGCTCCAGGTGGTGTTGTTCTCCAGGCTGGCGTTGGGGCGCGAGCGACCGCAGCCCCGCTGGTCGAACAGCGCCATGCGCCATTTGTTGGGGTCGAAGAACCGCCGCATGGTGGGATTGACCGCCCCGCCGGGCCCGCCGTGCAGGATCACCGCCGGCTTGCCGCGCGGCGCGCCGCACTCCTCGTAGTAGATTTCGTGCGGACCGTCGGTGCTCAGCCAGCCGAACGAGAAAGGTTCGATGTCGCGGAACAGGCCTCGGCGGCCGGCGCTGGACATCGGGGAGGCGGAAGCATTGCGATCCATGACGCAACCCTAACCCCGTTTCGCCCGGCGAGGGAACGCCGTGAAGCGAAGAAGGGTTCGTCTCGTCGCCGCCCTCATTTGCGCTATTCTGATCGCGATGACCGACCAGCCGAATCCCGAAGACTTCACTGACGACGAACTGCTGGCCATGCTGAGCCCCCGCCAGCTGGCCGATCTCGATCGCGCCATCGCCGCCCTGATGGGGCCGGAGGGCCTGGACAAGGTCATCCCGCTGCAGGTGACGGCCCAGCTCTATACCGTGCGCGCCGCCGAGCGGGACCCGGCCTCGGCCCTGGCCATGCTGCAGATGGCCGCCGCCATGCGCCGCCGGGCGGAGCTGCTGGCCAGCGACCGCAAGCCCGACAAGCCCAAGCAACTGGACTAGTTCGGGAAGCGCCGGCCCAGCCAGTCGATCAGGATCGCGTTCACCCGCTCGGGCGCTTCCTGCTGGGTCCAGTGACCGCTGCCTTCGACCAGCACCTTCTCCAGGTCCGAAATCTGGTCGCCCATGCGCTCGGCCAGGGACGGCGGCAGCACCACGTCGTGCTCCGCCATGATCATCAGGCAGGGGATACCGTCGATCCGTGTCGGCAGGTGCTCGGCTTTCTCCCAGTTGCCCACGAAGTTGCGGTACCAGTTGACGCCGCCCGTGAAACCGGTGCGCTCGAACGTCTCGACGAAGGTCTTCAGCTCCTCCGGTTCCAGGAGCTGGGCCGAGGTGTCGGCCTTGTCGAAGCGCTTGAGGCCCTCCTGCAAGGCCAGGGATCGCCGCTCGCCCTGGCCGCTGGTGAAGGCGGCCTGTTCACTGGAGGGACGGCGCATAAAAAAGCGCATGGTCTTCTCGACGTCCGCCGCCAGCAGGGCGTCCGCCTCTCCCGGTTTCTGGAAGTAGACGATGTACATGTCCTCGCCGAACGCGTTGCGGAAGGCGGTGATGGGGTCGACCGGCAGGCGCGGCAGGAACGGCGTGTTGACGCCCACCACCCCGGCGGTGCGGGCCGGATGCATCAGCGGCATCTGCCAGACGACGAGGCCGCCCCAGTCGTGGCCGCAGAACACCGCCTTGTCGACGCCGAGATGGTCCAGCAGCCCGACTAGGTCGCCGGTGAGATGGGCCATGTCGTAGTCCTCGACCGCCTCGGGACGGTCGGTCAGGCCGTAGCCGCGCTGGTCGGGCACGATCACCCAGCGCCCGGCGGCGGCCAGGGCGGCGATCTGCCAGCGCCAGGAATACGAGAACTCCGGAAAGCCGTGGCACAGCACGATCGGCGTGCCGACCCGCGGACCTGCTTCGTAGTAGGCCATGCGGATCCCGTTGATCTGGGCGAATTGCGGCTCGGGCATCGGCGGGGCGAGACGGGTCATGATGTTTCCTGCCTGGGCTGAGTTATTGGCGATCACGTTGCGGGCCGGGCTCGCGCCGGGCAAGGCCGCGATTCCCACCGTCAAGGACTTACCCCTGCGGAAAACAAGCGTAAAAGCGGGGCCATGACCGACAATGCACAGCCCGCCCCCGCCGCCACGCCCTGGCGGCTCGTCCTGATGCTGGGCGCCCTGACGGCCTTCGCGCCGATGTCGATCGACATGTACCTGTCCAGCATGCCCGAGATCGGTCGGACCCTGCACGCCGGGGCCGAGGACGTTCAGGCCACCCTGGCGGCGTTCTTCGCGGGCATGGCGATCGGCCAGTTCCTGTACGGCCCGGCCTCGGACCGGTTCGGGCGTCGCGCGCCCCTGCTGCTCGGCGTCGGCATCTTCATCGCCGCCTCGGTGGTCTGCGCCATGGCTCCGACGGTCGAGGTGCTGATCGCCGCCCGCTTCGTCCAGGCCCTGGGCGGCTGCGCGGGCCCGGTGATCGCCCGGGCGGTAGTGCGCGACAAGTTCAACCACGCCGACACGGCGAGGGTCCTGTCGATGATGACCCTGATCATGGGGCTGGCGCCGGTGCTGGCCCCGCAGTTCGGCGGCGTCGTGCAGTTCTTCGCGGGCTGGCGCGGGGTGTTCTGGACGCTGGTGCTCTTCGGCCTGCTGATCGGCCTGTGGGTGACGCTGAGCCTGGCGGAGTCGCGGTCCGAGGCCACAGCGGTCCAGGCGCGATCGGAGAACCCGTTCCGGGCCTATTTCGCCTTGCTGAGCCAGAAGCGGCTGGTCGGCTACGGCCTGGCCGGCGCCCTGAACGGCGCGACCCTGTTCACCTACATCTCGACCGCGCCGGACCTGGTGATGGGGACATACGGCCACACGCCGATGGTCTTCAACATCATCTTCGCCTTCAACGCCGTGGGCATCATCGGGGCCAGCCAGGTCAACCGCCTGCTGCTGCGCCGGTCCACGCCCGATCAGGTGCTGGTGCGGGCCAGCATCGCCTCGATCGTCGCCGCCCTGCTGCTGGCTGTCGCGGCCTATAGCGGCCTGGGCGGCCAGTTCACGGTCCTGCCGCTGCTGTTCGCGGCCCTGTCCAGCTACGGCCTGATGGCCGGCAACACCATGGCCGGCGCGTTGAGCGTCGATCCCAGCCGGGCGGGCTCGACCTCGGCCTTGATGGGCGGGGTGTCGTTCGGGGCGGGGGCCCTGGCCTCGTGGGTCAGCGGCCTGCTGCACGACGGCACGCCCAAGCCGGTGGCGGCGGTGATGTTCGCTTGTCTGGCGGGCTCGAGTCTGGCGATCTTCCTGCTGGCGGTCCCGAAGGACCGGCGAGGCAGAGCCGCTTAGGCCTCGCGGTCGGCGATCGTTCCGGCCTGCCAAGCCAGCATCAGCCAGCCGGTCAGGAAGCAGAGGCCGCCGAACGGCGTGACCACGCCCATGATGCGCGGCGCGCCGAACGCCAGGGCGTACAGCGAGCCCGAGAACAGCACCGTGCCGATCAGGAACAGGGCAGGGGCCGCCAGGTCCCGGCCGCTCGGCTTGTCCTTGCGCGCCTGGCGCACGGCCAGCCAGCCGAACACCGCCAAGGCGTGGGTCATCTGGTACAGCGACCCGGTATGAAGCAGCTCGGCGGCCGGGGCGTCCTTGGCCCCGTGCGCGGCGAAGGCCCCGAGGGCGACGGCCAGGAAGCCGCTCAGAGCGGCCAGTCGGACGACCAAGACTGGGCCGCGCGTCATGGGCGCTTCTTGTGGCTGTTGTGCTCGGCCACTTCGCGCGGGGTGATGTCCACGAACGACGGCGCGGCGGCGTTGTAGGCGTCGGTCTTGTTCAGGTCGATGACCACGCTGCGGTGGCCTTCCCAGATCATATGCGCGGCGACGTACAGCACGATGGCCAGGCCGATGAAGCCGATCCAGCGGTGCTTGTGCAGCAGCTTGGCGATGGCGTTGGCGGCCACGCCCATCAGGATGATCGACAGCAAGAGGCCGAACACGAGAATGGCCGGGTGCTCGCGGGCCGCGCCGGCCACGGCCAGCACGTTGTCCAGCGACATGGAGACGTCGGCGATCAGCACCTGCAGGAAGGCCTGGCGGAAGCTCTTGGGCTGGATGGCGACCGGCTCGGTGGCCGGGTCGTCGTCCAGGCAGGCCTGGGCGTTGGCCTGGTCGTGGGTGATCTGCTCGCGCAGCTCGCGCCACATCTTCCAGCAGACCCACAGCAGCAGGATGCCGCCGGCCAGCAGCAGGCCGATCACGCCCAGCAGCCAGGTGGTGATCAGGGCGAAGCTGATGCGCAGCACCACGGCCGCGCCCAGCCCGTAGAGGATGACCTTCTTGCGGTCCTTGGCCGGCAGGCCGCCGGCCGCCAGGCCCACGGCCACCGCATTGTCGCCCGCGAGGACGAGGTCGATCATCAGGACAGAGAGAAAGGCCGCGAACGGACCGTTCAGTCCGCCCACCTGAGCTAGGAGCGCGTCAAACATGCGGCCTCAATGCGTCAGGCGGGCGGGTCTGGCAAGCGCCCCTTAGTGGGCGTGCTCAAGTTCCTTGTGGTCGTCGTGGGCGTGATGCCCATGACCGTGGTCGTCGTGCGGATCGGCGTGACCGTCGTGATCGTGGGCGTGGTCGTCACGACCGTGGCCATGATCGTCGTGGCCATGGTCATGATCGCCGGCGTGATCGTGGCCGCTGACCGCCAGGACCGGGGCGCCGGCCGTCGGAGCGACATGATGATCGTCATGCCCGTGGCCGTGGTCATCGTGGCCATGGCCATGGCCGTGGTCGTCGTGGGCGTGATCGTCATGACCGTGCCCATGGTCATCGTGATGGCCGTGGTCGTCATGGTGGTTGACCGCCGTCGCCACCGCCGCGCCGGCCAGGGCGCCGCCGGCGGCCGCGACCATCGGATTGACGTAGTTGACGCTGGCCGAGGCGGGCGGAGCGTCGGGCTCCATCTCGTTGCGGCCATAGTCCGTCAGGGTGCGGAACTTGCGGCGACGCTCGGCGCGAGCCTTGGCGGCCGAGGCGTTGCGGGCGATCGCCACCAGGATCAGCAGGGCCAGCAGCACCAGGGCGCCGCCCAGCAGCGACTTGCCGGGGATCTTACCCAGGCCCGGGACATCGACGGTCTCGTACTTGCCCAGGCTCGGCATGGCGAACTTGAAGCCCTTGGTCTTCTCATTCACCGCGTCCTGGATCGGCGCGATCTGCTTGGAGATTGAGCCCAGGGTGAAGCCCTGGGCCGGCTTGGCGCCGTTCAGCTCGACACCGAACTCGGTCTTCAGCGGGCCCTTGGCGGCGTCGGTCGGCTTGACCTGCCAGGCGAAGGTGGCCGGTTCGCCGGCCTTGACCTCGGCGGTCTGGCGACCGTTCGGGGTGATCTCATAGCCCTGGCCCTGCAGGTCGGCGTAGGCGCTGGTCTTCTTGGCCGCCTTGCCCAGACCGAGCTTCGCGGCTTCCTTCTTGATCAGGTCGCCCAGGGTGGCGGGCAGGGACAGGGTGACCTGGCCCTCCTTGCCTTGGCTCAGGCTCTCGGCCGTGGCCAAGGTCGCCCCCGCGGTGGCCTGCGGCGAGACGGCGGCCTGCAGCTTCTCCAGCTTGGTCTGCGGCTTGGCGGACGCCGGCCCCGGCTTGGCGGCGGCGATGGCGGCCGGAGCGACCACGGGCGCCTTGGTTGGGGCGACGGCGGGCTTGGGCGCGACCACCGGCTTCACCGGAGCCGGCGCCGCCGTGGCGGTAATCGGCTTCGGCGCGGGCTTGGCCACCGGCAGCGGCTTGGCGATCGCCGCCGGCCTGGACACGGGACGGGCGACCGGATGCGGGGCGGCCACAGGCGCGACGTGCGCCCGGCGGACCGATCCGACATCGGCGCGCGGCGCATAGCGCACGACGCGGTGCGAACCCTTGGGGTTGGCGATTGGCGCCATGGCGGTGACCAGGGTGCCGTCAGCGCGACGCCAAGTCTTGAGATTGGGATTGGCCCCGTAAAGGGGCGCCGACGCGACGGGCGCGGCGGACTGGACCGGACCGCCCAGCAGGCCGTCGGCCGGCGAAGTCTCGGCGGCGGGCGGCGCGCCCATCAGCTCGGGCGTCTGGGTCGCGCCGTAACCCGGCGTTTGGCTGGCCGGCGGAGCCTCGACGGGCTCACGCGCGCCGCATCCGGCGATCACAAGAACGCTTACCGCGCAGCCGGTCAGAGCCGCCAAACGGACTTTGCTATACAACATCGGGTCCCCCGATCCCATGTCTGAACTCTCCGCAAGCGGTGCTGGCGGCTCTTCTCAAGCTTGAGAGAACCACGTCATCGCGACGAAATCAAAACGGTTAAGAGGGATTCACGAACCGATTTCACCCCGGGGGCGAAATTTCGACGCTTCGTAGAGCGCGACAGCCGCCGCGGCGGACACATTCAGGCTTTCAAAGCCTCCCGGCATGGAGATTTTTCCCATGACGTCGCAGTGCTCGGCCACGAGCCGCCGCACCCCTTCGCCCTCCGATCCCAGCACCAGGACCGTGGGGCTGCCGTCCAGCACCTGGTCCAGGGTCTGCTCGGCCTCGCCGGCCAGGCCCACGGCCCGCCATCCCAGGTCGGCCAGTTCCTCCAGGGCGCGGGAAAGATTGACCACGCGCGCGTAAGGGATCTTATCGACGGCGCCGACGGCGGTCTTGGCCAGCACGCCGGTCAGGGCGGGGGCGTGGCGGTCCTGCAGGATCATCCCCTTGGCCCCGAAAGCGGCGGCCGAGCGGAAGATCGCGCCGATGTTCTGGGGATCGGTGATCTGGTCCAGCATCACGATCAGGCCCTGGGCCGGGGTCCCCAGGTCGTGGACCGTCAGCATTTCCGGTTCGTCGATCTTCAGGGCGACGCCCTGGTGCACGGCGCCGGCCGGCAGCTGACGGGCGATGTCGGCGCCCTCCATGATCTGCAGGAAGGGCGCACGGCTCAGATTCGGCGCGAGTCGCTTGGCGCGATCCGGGGTGGCCAGAAGGCGTTTCGGAGCGGGTCTGGCGGGGTTCGAAAGCGCCGCCTCGACGGCGTGAGTCCCCCAAATCCAGTCCTTGGCGTCGCCCTGGCCTTTGGAAAACTTGTTGTTTTCCCGTGGCTTGGAGCGAAAATCACGTCCGGGCGAAGAAGACTTTTTCCGGTCGTTGCGTTCGGAATGAGAGGACACTATAAGACGCGCTCCGATTTGGGGCCCTGAGGGTTTCCAAGAGCCAGGGCGGCGCTGCTTTAGCACCGTCTCACAGGTCTCGAGGAAGCTTTTGTTCCTTTTTCGTGACGGGCGGTCCGCCGCCGGTTTCGAGGATGGGACGGCCGCTTTGAAGGAACTCTGTCGCGCGCTGGGGGAATGTCCCGAGTGGCAAAGGGGGGGGACTGTAAATCCCCTGGCGTACGCCTTCGTAGGTTCGAGTCCTACTTCCCCCACCACGCGCGGCGAGAGCTCCCAAGAAGCCTGGACCCCAAGGAGCCAGACCGGGAGCCGATCGCGACCCCGCTAGCCCCCTATGGGTATTGGGCGGGTATAGCACAATGGTAGTGCAGCAGCCTTCCAAGCTGAGGATGCGGGTTCGATTCCCGCTACCCGCTCCAGCTCCCAACAGTTATTTCCCAGAAACAAGCCGCCGGCGCGAAGGTAGAGACCATGGCCAAGGAAAAGTTCGAACGCACTAAGCCGCACTGCAACATCGGCACGATCGGTCACGTTGACCACGGCAAGACGACGCTGACGGCGGCGATCACGATGACGCTGGCCAAGACCGGCGGCGCGACGGCCAAGAAGTATGATGAGATCGACGCCGCGCCGGAAGAAAAGGCCCGCGGCATCACCA
>JAGIBE010000144.1:20419-86756 GCA_017744495.1 Caulobacter sp.
TGGAAGTTCGCGAACTTCTGTCGTCGTACGACTTCCCGGGCGACGACATCCCGATCACCAAGGGCTCGGCCAAGGTGGCGATCGACGGCGGCGACCCGGTGATCGGCGAGCAGTCGATCCTGGAACTGATGACCACGGTCGACGCCTACATCCCGCAGCCGGAGCGTCCGATCGACCTGCCGTTCCTGATGCCGGTCGAAGACGTGTTCTCGATCTCGGGCCGCGGCACCGTGGTCACGGGCCGTATCGAAAAGGGCATCGTGAAGGTCGGCGAAGAAGTCGAAATCGTCGGCATCCGTCCGGTCCAGAAGACGACCTGCACGGGCGTCGAAATGTTCCGCAAGCTGCTGGACCAAGGTCAAGCCGGCGACAACGTGGGCGTGCTGCTGCGCGGCACCAAGCGCGAAGACGTCGAGCGCGGCCAAGTCCTCTGCAAGCCGGGTTCGATCACCCCGCACACCAAGTTCGTGGCCGAAGCCTACATCCTGAACAAGGAAGAAGGCGGCCGTCACACCCCGTTCTTCACCAACTACCGCCCGCAGTTCTACTTCCGCACGACGGACGTGACCGGGATCATCAAGCTGCGCGAAGGCGTGGAAATGATCATGCCGGGCGACAACGCCGAGCTGGACGTCGAGCTGATCACCCCGATCGCCATGGAAGAGAAGCTGCGCTTCGCCATCCGTGAAGGCGGCCGCACCGTCGGCGCCGGCGTCGTCGCGAAGATCGTCGAGTAATCTCGGCTTTCTAACTACAGCGAACTAGGCGAAGGCCCCGGAGAGACATCTCCGGGGCCTTTTGCTTTGGGTGATCGTGTGCGGGGAAAGCGAACGCTGTTTGGCTTTCGAAAGCCGCGTGCTACCGGCACCGGATGGACAGCAAACTCAGGGCGCTCCTACCCGAGGACAAGCTCGATATCGACGCAGTGGCCCGACTGGTCACCGAGGGCTACCCCGCCATACAGCCCCTGCTGCCCGATCTACTGACTTGGATGCAGGATATTAACTGGCCGGTCGCCCAGGCCTTGCAGCCGTTTCTGGCAAGCATCGGCGCCTCCCTCGCGCCACTCGTCCGTACGATCCTGAACACCAACGACGACGTCTGGAAGTACTGGGTCGTCGCGTGTCTCGTCGCCGAGTCGCGACCGCTTATCCTGGCGCTTGAGCCTGAACTCAAGAAGCTGGCCTATACCCCGACACCAGGGGAACAAGGCGAGCGTATCGACAGGCTGGCGGAGAACATTCTGCGGCGACTGGCGAGCGGCGGATCCGAAAGCGTGAACCCCTGGGTGAACGACGTATAGCCGGCCGCTGTTGGCGGCGGCTTAGCGGTTCCCCACATTAGATCACCGCGTTATCCTGTCGGCCTGTTCGGGGTGAGCTCTTGATCCGCAAACGCCATTTCGTGCTGGCCTTGGCCGTGCTGACGGCCGCCTGCCAGAAGACGCCTGATCCGCCGTCGAGCATCAGCCTGCCGCCCGGCCTAGGCGACCGCGTGCGGGTGCTCAGCGCCGACGCCCTGGTCATCGACGGCAAGCATGTGCGGCTGGCCAACGCCTACGCGCCCCAGGGCATACCGGACGCCCGGTGTTGGGCCGAGGCGGCCGCGGCCAAGCAAGCTACCCTCTGGGTCCGCGGCCACATGCGCGACGCGCGTGACGTGACCGTCCAGCCGACCGGCGGCTTCGACGAGTTCCATCGCGAACTGGCCGTGGTCCAGGTCGATGGCGTGGACCTGGGTCAGCTGATGTTCGAGAACGGCCTGGCCAGCCGCCGCAGCACCGGCCGCGACAACCGCTTCCCCTGGTGCGAGCCGATCAGCGCCAAGGCTCCGGACGCCCCGATCGTCGGTTCGCTGCTGGACGACAGCAAGCGCTAGGGCAGGGGGACGCCCGCCGCCGGCGGACGCCCCGAGGGATCACAGGCGATCGACCGGCGACAGCGTCCCCTCGGCCTCGCGCGGGGTGGTCATGCGCGAGAGCTTGGGGCTCAGCCAGCGTTCCACGTCGTCGACGATCTCGTAGACCACGGGCACCAGCACCAGCGACAGCACGGTCGAGGTGATCAGGCCGCCGATCACGGCCACGGCCATCGGCTGGCGGAACTCCGAGCCAGTGCCGATGCCCAGCGCCGTAGGCAGCATGCCGGCCATCATGGCCAGGGTGGTCATGATGATCGGTCGGGCCCGCTCGTGGCAGGCGTCGAGGATGGCCTCGCGCTGGCTCATGCCGGCCCGTTCCTGCTCGATGGCGTATTCGACCAGAAGGATCGAGTTCTTGGCGGCCAGGCCCATCAGCATCAGGAAGCCGATCAGCGACGGCATCGACAGCGACTGGCCGGTGACCAGCAGGGCGAAGAACGCGCCGCCGATCGCCAGGGGCAGGGCCGACAGGATGGTGATCGGCTTGAAGAAGCTGCGGAACAGCAGGATCAGCACCCCGAACACCAGGCCGACCGCCGACAGCAGGGCGATGGCGAAGCCGGTGAACAGCTCCACGAACGCCTCCTGGTCGCCGGCCGTGGCCGGACCGACGCTGGGCGGCAGGTTCTTCATGGTCGGCAGCTTGCCGACGTCCGCCATCGCCTGACCCAGCTGGGCGCCGTTGGCCAGGTCGGCCTCGATGGTCACCTGACGCTTGCGGGCGAAGCGGTCGATCTTGGCAGGACCGGCCTGGAACGACAGATCCGCCACGGTGTCGAGCCGGGTCGAGCCGCCGCTCGCCGTGGGCACACGCAAGGCGCCCAGGGCGTCGAGGTCGGCGCGGGTGTCGGCGGGCAGGCGCACACGGATCGGGATCCGCCGCTCGCCCTGGGTCATCTTGGCGACGTTGGCGTCGATGTCGCCCACCGTGGCCACGCGGGCGATGGCGGCGATGTCGGCGGCGCTGACGCCCAGGCGGGCGGCCTCATCCGGCTTGGGCCGGATCACGATCTCCGGACCGCTGGGCGGCGAGGATGGACGCGGATCGGCGACGGTGCTCAGGCCCTGCATCTCGCGCTCGATCTGGGCCGCCGTGCGCTCCAGCAGCGGGCCGTTGTCGGAGATCAGGATGGTCTGGACCTCTGACGTGCCCCAATCGCCCAGCAGGTTGACCCGGGCGTCCGGAATGTCGTGCAGGCCGTTACGCACCGCCTGCTTGATCTCGGTCACGGTCATGTCGCGCTTGCCGTTCAGCACGATGGTGATCGTGGCGTCGCGGATGTCGGCCCCGCTCTGGCCGCCCCAGCCGCTGCCGATGTTCGACCCAACCTGGGCGAAGACGTGGGCGGTCTCGGGACGCTTGCGGAACATGGTGGTCACCGCCTGGACGGTGCGGTCCATGTCAGCCGTGGTCGCTCCGGGCGGGCCCTGGACCTTCAGATAGTAGTAGTTGGCGTTGCCGGCCGGCTGGAAAGCCGTGGGTAGGAAGCCGGCCAAGGCGAACGAGCCGATCAGGATCACCGTGCCGATGATGATGCTGAGGAAGCGGTGATCCAGCGACCAGTCCAGCACGCCGCGATAGAAGCCCTTGAAGTCGCGCCGCGGGTGCGGGTCCTTCGACGGCTTGAGGAAATAGGCGGCCAGCAGCGGCGTCAGCAGGCGGGCGACCACCAGCGAGAACAGTACGGCCACGGCGACGGTCAGGCCGAATTCCTTGAAGAACTGGCCGGGCGTGCCGGGCATGTATGAGACGGGTACGAACACCGCCACGATGGTGAAGGTGGTGGCCACCACCGCCAGGCCGATGGCGTCGGCCCCCTCCATCGCCGCCATGTACGGTCTTTGGCCTCGGGCGACGCGTTTCTCGATGTTCTCGATCTCGACCACGGCGTCGTCGACCAGGATGCCGATGACCAGGGTCAGGGCCAGCAGGGTCACGACGTTGAGCGAGAAGCCCATGATCGACATGAAGGCGAAGGTCGGGATCAGCGACACCGGCATGGCGATGGCGGTGATCAGGGTGGCCCGCCATTCGCGTAGGAACAGGAACACCACCAGCGAGGCCAGCAGCATGCCTTCCAACAGGGTGTGCTCGGTGGCCGCGAAGCTGGCGCGGGTCTCGTCGACGGTCGAGAAGATCTTGACGAACGTGATGCCCGGCTGCTTGGCCTCCAGGGCGTCCACGGCCTTCTTCACGCGGTCCTCGACGGCGACGTCGCTGGAGTCGCGGGTCTTCATCACCTGGAAGGCGACCACGGGCTTGCCGTCGAGGCGGGCGAAGCCGCGCTCTTCTTCCGAGCCCTGGCCGACCTGGGCGACGTCGGTCAGCTTCACATAGCGGCCGCCGGCCACCGGGATGGTGATGTCGCGCAGTTGCTCGACCGTGGTGGCCGCGCCCAGTACGCGCAGGGTCTGCTCGCGGCCGCCGATCTTGGCGCGGCCGCCGGGGGCGTCGACGCTGAAATTGGCCAGGGCCTGGTTCAGCTGGGGCGCGGTGACGCCGAAGCTGGCCATGCGGTCGGGATCGATGACGACGTTGATCTCGCGATCCACGCCGCCGACCCGGGCCACCTGGGCCACGCCCTTTTCGCCCTGCAGGGCGCGGGTGACGGTGTCGTCGATGAACCACGACAGCTCGGTCGAGCTCATGGTCGGGGCTGAGACGGCGTAGGTGATGATCGGGGCGCTGGTGATCTCCAGGCGCTGGACGATCGGTTCGTCCACTTCCCTGGGCAGCACCGCCCGGGTCTGATCGACCTTGGAGCGCACCTCGTCGGTGACCTTCTGCAGGTCCTCGCCGAGGTTGAACTCGATCGTGGTGGTCGAGGCGCCCTGAACCACCGAAGACCGGATGGTCTTGACGTTGGAGATGCTGGCCACCGCGTCCTCGATGGGGCGGGTGACCTGGGTCTCCATCTCGCCGGGCGCGGCGCCGCTCTGGGTGACCGTCACGGTCACGGCGGGGAACTCGACGTTCGGGAACTGCTTGATGGGCAGGCCCAGATAGCAGCCGACGCCGGCGATGATCAGGGCGATGAACAGGACCGCGACGGGGATCGGGTTCTTGATCGCCCAGGCGGAGACGCGAAGCTCGCCTGTCTTGTGTTGTTCGTCGGCCATCAGCGCGCCGCCTGCTGGGTGGAGGTCGCGGGACGGATTACGTCGCCGTCGGTGACGAACGAGGCGCCGCCCAGCACGATGCGGGTCCCGACCGGCGGGCCCTGGACCAGCTGGGCCCAGCCGCCGCCCTTCTGGCCGACCTTGATGGCTGTCTGATGGGCGCGGTTGTTGCTGTCGACCGTCATGACGAACAGGCCGTCGGCCTCGTAGCGGATGGCGGACTCAGGGATGGCGGTGACCGCCGCGCCCGAGGCGCCGAAGCTGGCGCGGCCGAAGCCGCCGGGCCGCAGGTCGTCGCGCACGGGCAGACGCACGC
This sequence comes from Caulobacter sp., assembly GCA_017744495.1. Classification (GTDB taxonomy): domain Bacteria; phylum Pseudomonadota; class Alphaproteobacteria; order Caulobacterales; family Caulobacteraceae; genus Caulobacter. The sequence continues at coordinate 25,776 of JAGIBE010000144.1, forward strand.
GCACCTTGCCCAGGCGGCTGTTGCTGTCGACGCGCGGGCTGACCAGGCGCACGACGCCTTGGACCATCTGGCCGCTGGGCAGGCTGACCTGGGCCGGTTGGCCGGCGCGGATGCCGGCCAGGTCGGCTTCGTTGACCTCAGCGTCCAGCTCGACCAGACCGTCGCGGGCGATCGTGAACCACGGGGTGGTCCCGCCGCCGGCGATCTGGCCCGGCTGCACGCCGCGCGACAGCACCCGGCCGCTGACCGGTGAGGTGATGGTCATGCGCGAGACGCGGGTGCGCAGCTCCTTCAGCGCCGCTTCCTGGGCCTTGGCCTGGTAGCGGCGGGTCTCGATCTGCTCCTGGCTGAGCACGCCCTGGCCGTCGAGGCCCGAGACGCGGCGGGCCTCGGCGTCGGCCTGGGCGGTGACGGCGGCCTGTTGCTCGACCTGGGCCCGCAGCAGGGTGTCGTCCAGCTGGACCAGGGGTTGGCCGGCGCGCACCCAGTCGCCTTCGTCGGCGTAGAGGCGAGCCACGCGGTAGCCGCTGAGTTCTGAGCCGACGGCGGCTTCCTCGCGGGAGACCAAGAGGCCCGAGGCCTCGACCCCGCCGCCCAGCGGACGGGTCTCGACCGAGCCGACGCTGACGGCGCGGGCCTGGGCGGCGGCGGGAGCCTTGGCGGCGGGCTTGTCCTTCTTGTCGCCGCAGGCGGTCAGGCCCGTCGCGGCGATCAGGATCATGGCGGCGAGCGCGGTGCGGGTCGTCATGGGGGAGGGGCTCATTTCGCGGAGACTTGGGTCGGGGTGGAGGCCTGAGGGACGTTCTGGGCCGCCTCGACGGAGGCGGGCGACCAGCCGCCGCCCAGGGCCTTGTAGGTCTGGACGGCGTGCAGCAGGGCGTCGGTGCGCGCGTCGGTCAGGGCCGTACGCGACAGGCGCCAGGACTGCTCGGCTTGGAGGGTGGTGGTCAGGTCGATCAGGCCCAGGGCGTAGCCCTTGCGGTTGGCGGTATAGGCGCGCTCGGCCCGGGCCTCGCCCGCGGTCAGGACATCGACGCGGCGCTGGTCGGCGGCCAATTGCAGCATGGCGTTCTCGGCCTCGCCATAGGCGGTCTGGATCGCCTTCTCGAAGGCGATGGCCGCCTGCTGGGTGCGAGCGTTCTGGGCGTCGATGTCGGCCAGCAGGGCGGGGATGTTCAGCACCGGGATCGAGACGTTGGCCCCGAGCGTCCAGGTGGAGGTGCTGGTCGAACTCGTGCCGCTGCCGCCGCCGAAGCTTGGAGACACGCTCTTCGACAGGCCCACGCCGGGCGTGATGTTGAAGGTCGGCAGCAAGGCCAGCTCATTGATCTTCAGGGTGCCGGAGGCCGAGGCCAGGCGGGCTTGGGCCTCGCGTACGTCCGGCCGGCGGCCCAGGAGCTCGCCCGGGATCGTGGCCGGCGCAGGCGGGGCCAGGTCCAGCTTGGCGTCGATCGGCAGGCTGGACAGAGGCTCGGTTCCGCGACCGATTAGGACCAGCAGGGTGCGACGCGCGCCGTCCAGCTGAGATTCCAGGTTGGCCACGCGGGCCTGGGTCGAGGCCAGGTCGGACTCGGCGCGGTCGGCCTCGGACGTGGCGATCAGGCCGGCGTTGGCCTTCTTGACCGCGAAGTCGCGCAGCGATGCGTTGATGCGTTCGGTCTGGCGGGCGTCGTCCAGCTGAACGGCCAGGCCGCGCGCTTGGAAGTAGGACTGGGCGACATTGGCGGCCAGCGAGGCGCGGGCGCCTTCATAGGCGAAGCGGGCGGCGGCGTAATCATTGTTGACCACGCCCAGGCCGGCGCGCTTGCGGCCGAACAGGTCCAGTTCCCAGCTGACGTCGAAGTTGGCGTTGTAGCTGTCGGTGTCCCCGCCCCTCGTGAAGGGGATGCCGCCTGCCGGAACGGTCTGGCTGAGAATTTCGGTATGCGTGCGACCCGCATTGCCGGTCAGCGGCGTGTTCGGAATCCAGATCTGGCGCACCTGCCCCTTGCGGATGGCGCGCGCTTCGTCCAGCCGCGCGGCGGCGGTTCGGGCGTCGGGGGCCTTCTCCAGCGCCGTTTCGACCAGCCCGGTCAGTTGCGGGTCGTTGAAGCTGGTCCACCAGTGATCCAGGTCCGCCTGGCCCGTGCCGGCAGGCGCCTCGAAGGCCGCCGGCAGGCGGGTGTCGGGCGTCGGACGCGGGGTGTTCACGCAGCCGGCCAAGGCCAGGCCCGCCAGGCCCAGGGCCAGCAGGGAGGCTCCGGATCGGAAGGGCCGAGACGGGCGGCGCTCTCCGGTCATGATCTCACTCATCAACTCTCACCTGTAGGCGCGACCGAGGGGGAGGACGGTCGTCGTGGTCTCAGCAATAGGGTTCCGAAGACGCTCCTGAAGTCGGGGGACTGGCGATGGCGCCATAGACCTCAGCGACTTGGTCCAGGAAGCGCTCGATGACTTGGCGCTCCGCCGCGGAAAGGCCGGCGATCACGCCGTCCAGCCCGTCCAGCATCGGCGCCAGTTGTTCGAAGGCGCGGTCGACGGAGGCCTCCACCGGCACGATACAGACCTTCCGCCGATCGTGGGCTCGCCGTTCCCGCGCCACGTGACCGGCCCGCTCCAGGCGATCGACGATCTGGGTGGCGGCAGCGGTCGTCACCTTCAGGTGGCCGGCCAGTTGGCCAGGGGTCATCGGACCGTTGTTCAGCAGCTGCTCGAGGGCGGCCATGTCGGTGACGTTGACACCCAGGCTCTCGCCGATCTTGCGGCCGATCTGGCGCGTCAGCATCGAGATGGTCTTCAGGCGCTGGCCGATCGGGTCGCGCGGCACGTGGGCCGTGCGCCATACACCTTTCGTCGAAGGGGGATCGCCTGTCGTCATGGACGCGACCCTTATTGTTAAGTGATTTAATAGTCAAATCGCTTAGCGATATGGACGGCCAAAATGCGCGCGCCGCTCGTTCGGCCGGCAGGACGGTCATCGCCAAATCCCCAAGAAGACGGGCGCGGACCTAAGGCGACCGATCATCGTTCGTTCAATTGGGGACGCGCACGGCTGGATGGAAGGGCGGGGCGTCATCGCATTTTCTCCGGCCGGCGATCGAGGCTGCGCGACGCCGCCTGAGCGGCCGCGCATCGGGCTTCCTGGAGATGACGAACGACGGTCGCGCTTCGCGACATCGCGCGGCGAAATTTTCGAAAGGCGCGTCGTTCGGCCTGTTCGAGACCTGCGCGTCTATGTCCGGTTGACGCGGCGTAAAAACATACCGCATCATCGAAACAGATGTTCGACCCTTGGGTCAAGCTTCCGCTCGCGCGACTTAGCGGGCTTTCAGTAAGGCGTTTTTAGTATCCGGCCTGAGGGGAACTCAAGGTTGTCGGTTCGCGAATGCCCATCTTCAGTTTTCGAAACGTGCCGGCTGGGCGGCGCGGTGGCGAAGGCCGCCGCGTGGGCTGACCGACGCGTGAGGCGCGCCGCCGACTAGGTTTCCCGAGGCCCAAAAGACCTGCGTCCAAAAAAAAGCAGCTCGGGAGGGAAGACCATGAAGAAAACGATGTTCCTGCGCGGGGCCTCGGCCTCAACACTTGTCTGGGCGACACTCGCTCTATGCGCGGCGGGAGCCGCCCACGGCCAGACCCGCCCGCCCGGCGACCAGGGCCCCACCATGGTGGAAGAGGTCATCGTCACCGGCTCGTTCATCAAGGGAACGCCCGAGGACGCCTCTCTCCCGGTCGACGTGATCGGCGTCGAGGACCTGCAGAAGCAGGGTTCACCCTCGACCGTGGAGATGATCAAGGCCCTGCCGGTTTCGAACGGCGTGCTGGGCGACACCAATCAGTTCGACGCCCGCGCTCAGGGCTCGGAGGGTTCGGGCTCGGTCAACCTGCGTGGCCTGGGCTCGCAGCGCACCCTGGTGCTGCTGAACGGTCGACGTCTGTCGATCAACCCCCTGGCCGCGGCCGGGGCGGGCATCGTCGACACCAACATCATCCCCGGCGCCGCCATCGGCCGGGTCGAGGTGCTGAAGGACGGAGCGGCGGCGACCTACGGCTCGGACGCCATCGCCGGCGTGGTCAACTTCATCACCCGCAAGAACTTCAACGGCCTGGAGGCCGGCGCCGACTACCGGTTCATCGACGGCTCCAAGGGCGACTACGGGCTGAACGTCACCTACGGCAAGGTCTGGGACCGCGCCAACCTGCTGGCCAGCATCGGCTGGCAGCATCGATCTAAGCTAACGGTGGCCGACCGCGACTGGGCCAACAAGCCGTACCTGGAGAACCCCGAGGCGGGTTGGTCAGCGGCGGGCAACCCGTCGACCTTCATCCCGGCCGCGGCCTCGACCACGGGATTCCGTGATCCCAGCTGTTCCAGCCTGGGCGGCTTCGCGGGCTTCAGCGGCCTGACCCCGGTCTGCTACTGGCACTACACGCCGTTCGACAACCTGGTCGAGAAACAGGACGCCCTCCAGGCCTATGGCGAGGTCAACGCCGACCTGTCGGACAAGACCAAGTTCCACATGGAGGTCCTGGTCAGCCACACCGACGTGCCCGACTGGAACACCTCGCCGTCCTACGCCGCCCTGGCCGTGCCGACGGCCGAGGTGGCCGTCGCGCCGGCGCTGACCGGCCGCTACTACGTGCCGGCCAACAACCCGGGCCTGATCGCCTTCATGGCCGCCAATCCGACCATCACCACCACCAGCCTGGTGACCGGAGCCCAGGCCACGGTGCCCTCGACGATTCTGGCGGGCGGAGCGATCAACGCCGCCAACCGACCCTACGGCCTAGGCGGCAACCCGGCCTTCGGCTACGGCCCGTCGATCGGCGCGCGGGCCTACAACGCCTACCGGGTGTCGGGCGACCTGTCGGGCGAGTTCGACAACGGCATCGGCTGGGACCTGGCCCTGACCTATTCGCAGGAGGTGGGCATCCGGACCGGTTACGATACCCTGGTCAACCGCTTCCAGCTGGCCCTGCGCGGCCTGGGCGGTCCGCGCTGCGACACCGACGCGGCCACCCCCGGCATCCAGGGCACGCCCGGCGTCAACGGCTGCCTGTTCTACAATCCGTTCGCCAACGCCATCCCGGGCAACGCCATCACCGGCCAGCCCAACGCCGCCTACAACGCCAACCTGGCCAACAGCGAGGAGGTCACCCGCTGGTTCTTCCAGAAGCTGACCACCAAGCAGGCCTCGCGCCTGTTCGTCGGCGAGGCGGTGCTGAACGGCAAGACCAACATCACCCTGCCGGGCGGCGACATCGCCTGGGCGGCCGGGGTGCAGTACCGCCTGACCTACTTCAAGTCCGACTACAACGACATCTCCAACGCCCTGATCAATCCGTGCGTCAACACGCCGGACTTCGGGGTGACCACCTGCACCGGCTCGGTCCGCAACGGGCCGTTCATGTTCCTGGGCGTCAACACTCCGGCCGACAAGCAGAGCGACGTCATGGCCGCCTTCGGCGAGCTCTCGGTCCCGATCACCGAAGACCTGCAGATGCAGCTGGCGGCCCGCTACGAGGATTATGGCGGTCCGACCGGCTCGACCTTCAATCCCAAGGTGGCGGTCCGCTGGCAGGCCACGCCGTGGATGGCGTTCCGGGCTTCGGCGGGCTCGACCTTCCGCGGTCCGCCCGACCCGCAGCTGGTCACCTCGTCAATCACCTCGCTGCAGAGCATCCTGGGCGTGTTCCGCGCCGTCGACATCTACGGCAACCCGAACCTGCAGCCGGAGAAGGCCGACACCTTCAACGCCGGCGTCCTGTTCAATTCGGGTAACTTCAAGGCCAGCATCGACTACTTCCAGTTCGACTTCGACGACCCGATCGTCGCCGAACCCGTGGGCGGGATGGTCGCGGCGCTCTATCCGAACGGCGCGACGGGAGCCAACAACTGCGGCAACCCGGCCTACGCGGCCCTGCAGGCGCGGTTCACCTTCACCACCAGCTGTAACGTGATCTCGTCGCTGGCCCGGCTGAAGACCTATTATGTCAACGGACCGTCGATCAAGAATTCGGGCGTCGACTTCTCGGCCGACTACGTCTTCGAGGGCGTGATCGGCGGCGACCTGCGCCTGGGCGCCAACGCCACCTGGATCTCCGAGTACAAGATCGACGCCCAGACCGTGGAAGGCGTGGTGGTCACCCCGGCCTTCGACGCGGTGGGCCAGCTCAACTACCAGACCATCGCCGTGCCGATCCCGCAGTGGAAGGGCGACCTGTTCGGCGAATGGACCCGGGGGCCGCACAATGTCCGGCTGACGGTCCACTACATCGACAGCTACGTCGATCAGCGCACCGCGCCGTTCGCGGCCGGCGCCTACAAGGACACCACCGGCGCGCCGGTGCAGGTGACCGCGGGCAAGAAGATCGACAAGCAGGTCCTGACCGATATCTCGTACCGGGTGTTCCTGCCTTGGGACACGACGCTGTCGGCGACGATCACCAACCTCTTCGACCAGGATCCCTCGTACGCCCGCCTGGACCTCGGCTACGACCCGTTCACGGGCGACCCGCTGGGCCGGACCTATAAGCTGGGGATCAAGAAGAAGTTCTAGGCCTTTGTCGGCGGGAGGGGACGGCTTCGGCCGCCCCTTCGATCATGCGATCCGGCGCCGTATCGCGAAAGCCCGCGCGGGGTTCGCGACCATGAGCGTGTCGATCTCCGCAGGGGTGAAGCCCTTGGCCCGGAGCGTCGGCAGGAACTGTGTGAACACCAGTTCGTAGCTGCGCGCCTGGCCGCCTCCGGCCTGGCCGACATTGTACCAACCCGCGTCTTGCGAGACGAGCACGCGGTCCAGCAGGCCTTCGTCTCGCATCCGGGTCACCAGGCCCACATGCTGGTTCATCGACTTGGCGTCGATCCCGTCGAACTCCACCCAGGCGCCGCGTTGGGCCGCCGCGATGTGGCGCGTGACGTCCGGCTCGTTCTGGGCGTGAATCCAGATCCAGGCGGACGGATGCACGCCTTCCTTCTTCAGCACGGCCAACTGTTCGAACGCCGACACGGCCGGACCGGTGTGGGCGCCGATGGTCAGGCCGGTCGCCTTGTGGGCCAAAGCTCCGGCGCGGATCAGCTTGCGCTCGACCTCACTCAGTGGACCGCCGTTGAAACCCAGCTTGATGAACCCCGGCAAGACGCCGGTTCCGTCGATCCCGTCCTTCGTTTCCTTGATCCACCGCTGGGCCAAGGCTTCAGCGGTGTCGGTGAACACCCAGGGCGGCAGATGGGTGTTGTCGAAGGCCGCGTAGTTGCCGGTGACGGTCAGGATATTAAGGCCGCTCTCCCGCGAGAGACGCCGCAGCAGGATCGGATCGCGACCCAGATAGGCCGCCGTGGCGTCGACGAAGGTTCGGCAGCCCAGGGCCTTGAGGCTGAGCAGGCGAGGCAGGACGACCTTCACCACCTCGTCGCGATCATAGGGCATGGGCGACTTGGACCATTCGGCATAGGTCTGGAAATTGGCCAGGATGTGCTCGTGCGCCAGGGTGACGCCCAGGTTCGCGGCGCTGACCGGACCTTCGACCGTCATGACGAGCGAGGCGGGGGCGTGGTCGTCCCACATAATCCGGGCGTTGGCGCGTCCGCCGACAAGCAGGGCCGCCGCGGCGCCGACGATGCCCTGAACCGCTTGCCGCCTGTGCATGACCGCTCATCCCGCCCGACCACGATCGCGAGTTGAGCCCGAAATTACGGCAATGAAAAGCCGTGGGGCGTTAGTTCGAGAACAGTCCCGTAAGCAGCGGCCGAGCGAACAGCCTGGCTGCCTCTTCGCGCTCCAGGCCGGGCACCCAGATGCCCAGCGAGGCGGCGGCGTTGAGCATCGAATTGATCATGTGGGCCGCGATCATCGGGTCGACCGCCCGCACCGAGCCCTCGGCCACGCCGTCGGAGATGATCGCCGCGAACCGTTCGGAGCCCCGCGCGTAGCCCTGGGCCATCTCGGTGCGGATCTCGATCGGCAGGGCGCCCATCGACGAGGCGCGCAGCAGCGGACCGTGGTCCGACAGCTGGTAGGCGACCAAGGCGGCGGTGGCCGACGACAGCTGCTGCCAGCTGTCCTTCGCCAGGTCACGAGCGTCGATCTGGGCCTTGCGGGTGACGGCGAAGGTGCGTTCGAAGCACTCGACCACCAGGGCGTCCTTATCCTCGTGGTGGTGATAGAACGAGCCCTTGGTGACGTTCAGCTGGGCTGAGATGTCCTCGACCGAGGCGCCGCGATAGCCGCGCTGGTTGATCAGCCGGGTGGCGGCGACCAGGAAGGTCTCGCGCCATTCCTGGCCCTCGGGCGACTGCGGCGTCGGATCGGGCAGGGCGAGCGGCGCCCAGGCGTCCGGCATGCCCTTCGGCGCCAGGCCGTTGACCAGGATGTCGTACATCTTGTCGCGCACGCGGCCGTAGTCGTCGGTGTCGTAGCGGCGCAGCCACGAGCTCGACCAGAACACCTGCTCGAGCAGCAGGTGGGTGCGGGCGTTGCGGTCGCGCTTGTCCAGGTGGTCGAACTCCGGGCCTTCGAAGAAGCCGCGCACCCGGCGGAACAGGTCGTTGAACGCGCCCTGCACTGACCCCCGCAGGGGCTCCTTAAGGGCCCGCATCTCGGTGAAGCTGGTCAGGGGCGCGGCCTCGCCCAGCCGCACGCGGCGGTTCAGGTCGAGATAGAGGTCGAGGAACTTCAGCAGGCGGGCCGACGCGTCGGGCGCCTTGGCCGCCTCGGTGACCAGGGCGTCGAAACGCTCAAGGCCGCGCATGAAGCAGGCGGCCGCCAGGTCGTCCTTCTTACGGTAGTAGTAGGTGACGCTGGTGGTGATCAGCCCGACCTTGGCGGCGACGTCGGCCAGGGTCATGCCCTTGACGCCCTGGCGGTTCAGGATGGCGGTCGCGGCGGCGAGGATCGCCTCCTTCTTCTTCGCGTACCGCTCGGTGGCGGGGCTCGCGATCCGGCCGTCGTCCATGTGTCGCCCCCTAAAGTTCGCGGCCTTTCGGCGGCCCCTTTGGACCCGCTGGTCCAATTTAGGAAGCCCTGACCTCACGACAAGGCGCGGGACCCGCTTCGGCGCCGCTTTCGTGGGCTCGGAATCTTGCGCCCGTATTGCAGGATTGAGGCGGTGAGGGGGTTCGAAGGTCTAGGACGCCATCGGCGTCCGTTCGGGAGGTGCGTCTCCGATGTCGACCTTGCTTAAGGCGGCTCCGATGGCCTGGATCAGGGCGGTAGGCGACAACGGCTTGGCCACCGCGCCGTTCATGCCGGCGGCCAGGTAGGACGCCTGCTGGTGGGCCAGGGCGTTGGCGGTCATGGCGATGATCGGGGTCGAACTCGCTTCGCCGCCCAGGGCGCGGATGCGCCGGGTGGCCTCGACGCCGTCCATGCCCGGCATCTGGATGTCCATGAAGATCAGGTCGAAGCCGGTGTCGGCGCGTTCGACGGCCTCCAAGCCCTGGACGCCGTCGTCGGCGGTCTCGACGACCGCGCCCATGGCTTCCAGCAGGCGGCCGGCGATCAGGCGGTTGGTGGCGTTGTCCTCGACGATCAGCACGCGCAGCCCGGCCAGCAGCGCGGTGTCGGCCTCGATCGGCGCGGCGGTCTCGGAGGCGGGCGGGGCGGCGATCTCCAGCCAGAACAGCGAGCCGCCCTCGGGCGGGCTGGTGAAGCCGACGTCGCCGCCCATCAGGATCGCCAGCCGCCGGGTGATGGCCAAGCCCAGGCCCGCGCCGCCGAAGCGCCGGGTGGTCGAGCCGTCGGCCTGGCTGAAGCGCTGGAACAGGCCGTCGGCCGTGGTCTGGTCGATACCCACGCCGGTGTCCTGGATTTCGAAACGCAGGCGCGGCTGGGCGGGCGGGCCGGCGGTGGTCAGACGTGCCTGGACCCCGCCCTCCAGAGTGAACTTCACGGCGTTGCCCAACAGGTTGAACAGGCCTTGCCGCAGCCGCAGCGGATCGGCGCCGACCCAGCCGACGCCAGGGTCGACGACGACATCCAGGGTCAGGCCCTTCTGCTTGGCCTGGGGGCGCAGCAGGTCGGCGACGCTGCGCAACAGCGCGGCCGGATCGATCGGCTCGGGGTTCAGCTCCAGCTTGCCCGCCTCGATCTTCGAGAAGTCGATGATGTCATTGAGCAGCTCTGACAGCATGGCCCCGCAGCCCAGGGCCTCGTTCAGCAGCCGGCGGCCGTCTTCCGAGAGCTTCTCGCGCTTGAGCAGGTGCATCACACCCAGCACGCCGTTCATCGGGGTGCGGATCTCATGGCTCATATTGGCCAAGAACTGGGCCTTGGCCTCGGCCGCGCCCAGGGCGGCGTCGCGGGCCGCGACCAGTTCGGTGACGTCCTGGCTGATGCCGATCACATCCCAGGACTTGGCGCTGGAGCCGCGCACGCCGCGCCAGGCGGCTCGCATCCACACCCAGCTCTGGTTGGCGGGGTCGAGATAGCGATAGGTCAGCAGGCTGTGGTCGCCGGTCGCCAGGGTGTGGCTGAACGCCTCCCAGACCATCTGTCGGTCCTCGGCGTGGATCGAGGCGGTCATTTCCTGGATCGTCATGGTTCGCACCCCGCCCTGGGGCGAGGACGGGGTGGGGATGTCCTGCTCGAAGACATAGATCCCCTTGCGCGGGTCGAACCGCCAGACATAGACGCCGGCGGTGTTGCGGAGCAGCTCGTTGGCGCGCTCGGACTGCTGGCGCTCGATCCGGCGGGCGCGGTCCTCGGTGAAATCCTGGAAGACGATCAGCAGCGCTTCGCCGCCGGCGACGTCGGGCAGCATCTTCGTCTGGGAGCGGACCCAAAGCCATCCGCCACCCTTGCGGGCCAGGCGATGTTCGGACCGGGCCTCACCCTCGGCGCGCAGGGTGGCGCCGATGCCGCGGATGGTTTCGGTGTCGTGCAGATGGAAGAAGTCGCGGATCGGCCGGCCCAGGGTCTCGTCGGGCGTCCAGCCGGTCAGGGTGGTCCAGGCTGGATTGACACGGACGACCGCGTCGTTCTCCAGCACCACGAACATGTCGAGGCTGCTCTCGAAGAACCAGTCGGCGGCGGCTTGCTCGATGCTCGGCCCGCCGGGGCGCTCGTCGCGCAAATGCTTGCCCATCCCCGTTCCCTAGTTTTCAATCGATATGCGCACGAACGGGTAAAGGTCGGGTTTCGACGTACCGCTGTTTCGATCGCGCCAATCAAAAGCACGCCGCCCGCCCGCGATCGTCTCGGCGGGGGCCGCAGGAGGGATATCGTCTTGAGCACGCCTGAAGCCGTGGGTCTGTCGTCCGACCGACTGAAGCGCATCGACGCCTTCATCCAGGAACGCTACATCGCGCCAGGAAAGCTGCCCTGCGCCCTGGTCCAGGTCTGGCGTCGCGGTCAGTTGGCGCACACCACGGTTCTGGGCTCGGCCGACAAGGAACGCGGCAAGCCGCTGCAGGCCGACAGCCTGTTCCGCATCTATTCGATGACCAAGCCGATCACCTCGATCGCCTTCATGATGCTGGTCGAGGAGGGCAAGGTCGCGCTGGATGATCCGGTGCACCGGTTCATCCCGTCGTGGAAGGGGCTGGGCGTGTTCCAGGCCGGCGTGCTGGGCGCCTTCCAGACCAAGCCGGTCGACCAGCCGATGCGGATCATCGACCTGCTGCGCCATACCGCCGGTTTGACCTACGGCTTTCAGCAGCGCTCCAACATCGATGCGGCCTATCGCAAGCTGAAGCTGGACGGGGTCGATAGCGAAGGCGGGCTGGACGCTTTCGTCGAGGCGCTGGCGACCCTGCCGTTGGAGTTCTCGCCGGGCGAGGCCTGGAACTATTCGGTCGCCACCGACGTGCTGGGCTATCTGGTCCAGGCGATCTCGGGCCAGCCGTTCGACGTCTTCCTGAAGGAGCGCATCTTCGAGCCGCTGAAGATGGCCGACACCGGCTTCTTCGTGCCTGACGATCAGCGCCATCGCTTCACCGCCTGCTACACGCTGAACCCCAAGGGCGAAGCGGTGCTGCAGGATGATCCGACCACCAGCCACTACCTGTCCGAACCGTCGGTGAAATCGGGCGGCGGCGGCCTGGTCTCGACGGCCGACGACTATATGCGGTTCTGCCGCATGCTGCTGAACGGCGGCGAGCTGGACGGGGCGCGGATCGTCAGCCCCAAGACCTTGAAGCTGATGACCATGAACCATCTGCCCGGCGGCAAGGAGCTGACCGAGATGTCGCGCTCGCTGTTCAGCGAGGCGGTGTTCGAGGGGCTGGGCTTCGGCCTGGGCTTCGCCATGACGGTGGATCAGGCCCGGACCAAGAACCTGGGCTCGCTGGGCGAGTACTTCTGGGGCGGCATGGCCTCGACCGCCTTCTGGATCGACCCGGTCGAGGATCTGGCGGTGGTGTTCATGACCCAGCTGATCCCATCCTCGGCCTATCCGATCCGGCGCGAGCTGCGGACCCTGGTCTACGCCGCGCTGACGGAGAGCAACGGCTAGGCCAGCATCATCTTCGGCAATTCCGCCGCTAGGGCGTCGATCGCCGCCCGGACCCGTAGCGGCAGGTGCGGCGCCTGGGGCCAGATCAGGTGCGTGTCGAACACGAGGCCGGGCAGGTCGGTCAGCACCCGCTCGAGCCGGCCCGAGGCGACGGCCTCGCGCACCAGCCAGCAGGGCAGCCAGGCCAATCCCAGGCCCGCCACCGCCGCTTCGGCGATGGCCTCCAAGTCGTCGAAGCGGATTCGGCTGGCGGGCGTGACTTCGCGAGTGGTCCCGCCGGGCATGGGAAAAAGCCAGCGTCGCGAACGGTCGCCTCGCCCATAGAGGATGGCTAGCTGTCCGGCGATGTCTTCCAATCGCTGCGGGCGGCCGTGGCGGTCGAGATAGGCGGGGGACGCGCAGACCGTCATGCGCTGTCCCGCGACCCGTCGCCCGATCAGGCCGGCTTGGTCGGGAAGGCGTCCGTTGCGGATCGCCAGATCAAAGCCGTCCTCGATCAGGTCGGCGGGCCGGTCGCTGAACGACAGGTCCAGCTCCAGCGTCGGATGGCGGCGCACCAGATCCAGCAGGACGGGAGCGACGCAATGGCGGCCGAAGATCACCGGAGCGGTGACCCGCAGGCGGCCGGCCGGTTCGGCGCGGCCGGACTCCAGCGCCGCCTCGGCCGCCTCCAGCTCGGCCAGGGCGCGGACGCAACGTTCGTAGAACATCTGGCCGTCTTCGGTGAGGCTCTGGCTGCGTGTCGTGCGGTGGAACAGCCGTACGCCCAGTCGCGCCTCCAGCCGGGCGATGGTCTTGCCGACCGCCGAGCGCGTCAGTCCCAGGCGGGCGGCGGCGGGGGCGAAACCGCCGACCTCCACGGCCTCGACGAAGGCGGCGATCCCGCTCAGACGCTCGCTCATGGCGCGGGCTCCATTGTTTACCTAGCGGCTACAGTCATAAGACAAATGGCCGCCACCGTAGAATTCAACAGTGCATATGGTTCGCCTCCTCTCCGCCTGGCAAGGCGTGATGTCGAGGATGATCCGATGACGAAACGAATGAAGCGCTGGACCCTGGACGGTTTGGGCCGTGATCAGCTGGTGCTGAGCGAGGTCGAAATCCCCACGCCCGGCCCCAGCGAGGTGCTGGTCAAGGTGGCGGCTCTGTCGCTGAACTATCGCGATAAGATGGTGGTCGAGAGCGGTATGGGTCTGGACCTGGCCTTCCCGTTCACGCCGCTCTCGGATTTGGCCGGGACCGTGGCCGCCGTCGGTCCCGGGGTGACGCGGTTCGCCGAGGGCGCGCGCGTGATCTCGACCTTCGTCCCGCACTGGATCGACGGTCCGGCGCGGGGCTCGGCGGCCGCGCCGGCCTATCCCACGCTGGGCGGTCGCTATCAGGGCGTGGCGGCCGAATATGTCGTGCTGTCGGAAGAGGTGCTGGCGGCCGCGCCGGTCAGCCTGACCGACATCCAAGCCTCGACCTTGCCGATCGCCGGCCTGACGGCGTGGTTCGCCCTGATCGAGGAAGGGCGTTTGGCGCCGGGGCAGACCGTGGTGCTCCAGGGCACGGGCGGCGTTTCGCTGTTTGGCCTGCAGATCGCCAAGGCCGCCGGGGCGCGCGCGATCGTCACCTCCGGCGACGATGCGAAGCTAGCCCGCGCCTTGGCCCTGGGCGCGGACCATGGCGTCAACCGCCTGAAAGGCGATTGGGCCCAGGACGTCGTCGCGCTGACCGGCGGGCGCGGCGCCGATCACATTCTGGAAGTCGCCGGCGGCGACAATTTCGATCGCTCGATCGCCGCCGCCGCCGTCCGTGGACAGATCTCGGTGATCGGTCTGCTCGACGGGACGGAGTTGAAAGGCACGGTATTCCCGATGCTTCTCAAACAACTGGCCGTGCGCGGGATCGTGGTCGGCCATCGGCGCGCTCTGGAGGATCTGGTCCGCTTCGTCGACCAGAGCGGGCTCAAGCCGGTGATCGACCACGAATATGGCTTCACGGACCTGCACCAGGCCCTGGATCACCTGGACCACGGACCGTTCGGCAAGATCGTGCTGAAGCTCTAGATCGCCGGCGAAGAAAGCGGCGCGGGAGGAGCCTCCCGCGCCGAGTGCGCTTCACCTAAGTCGACACGCCGAGGGGGCGCGCCGCGTGCGTGCAGGATCGTCGGCTTAGAAGATAGGGGACGTGTGCAAGCCACCTCCCTACGCCGGCCTCCTACGCGTACGCCCTCGACAGTCGGAGCACACATCGGCGTTCCCGCAACGATCGCGGGCGCTTGTCCTCGGCGGCTTCCCCCCGCCCGCACGGATTGGCTCCGGCTGAAACTTATATTTTCGAACTTCAAGTATGAATGCGGCGGCGTCAATGGCCGGCGCCTAAATTCTCGGCGCCGCTACGGACCTCTGGACTTCGTCGCCGGGTCGTGCAGGGTTTGCTTCAAACAACCGTTCAAAAACGCGAACCGCAGACGAGGGTGGAACACGCATGGCCGCGATCAACAACGTCACCGATCTGACCGTCGAAGGCGACATCGGGGTCGTCACGCTGAACTCCCCGCCGGTCAACGCTCTGTCTGCCGCCGTACGCGAGGGGCTGAAGGGCGCGTTCGAGCAGGCCATCGCCGACCCGGCGGTCAAGGCGATCGTGCTGATCTGCGAGGGCAAGACCTTCATCGCCGGCGCCGACATCACCGAGTTCGGCAAGGCCATGACCGGTCCGTCGCTGCAGGACGTGCAGAACACCATCGAGAATTCGCCCAAGCCCGTGGTCGCCGCGATCCACGGCACGGTGTTGGGCGGCGGTCTGGAGGTGGCGCTAGTGGCTCACTACCGCGTCGCCGTGCCTTCGGCCAAGGCGGGCCTGCCCGAAGTGAACATCGGCCTGCTGCCGGGCGCCGGCGGCACCCAGCGCCTGCCCCGCGTAGTAGGCGTCGAGAAGGCGCTGGAGATGGTCACCACCGGCCAGCACGTGCCGGCGAAAGCCGCTCTGGCGATGGGCCTGTTCGACAGTCTGGTCGAGGAAGGCGCCTTGCGCGACGGCGCCATCGCCTTCGCCCGCGTGGTGCTGGCCGAGGACAAGCCCTTGCGTCGGATCCGCGACCAGAACGAGAAGGTCGAGGCCGCCCGCGGCAAGCCCGAGATCTTCAGCGACTACCGCAAGGCCAACGCCAAGAAGTTCCGCGGCTTCATGGCGCCCGAGAACAACATCAAATGTGTCGAGGCGGCGGTGAACCTGCCCTTCGACGAGGGGCTGAAGGAAGAGCGGCGGCTGTTCATGGAGCTGATGACCGGCACGCAGTCGGCCGCCCAGCGCTACGTGTTCTTCGCCGAACGCCAGGCCGCCAAGATCCCGGACGTGCCCGAGGACACCCCGCTGATTCCGGTCAAGAAGGTGGGCGTGATCGGCGCCGGCACCATGGGCGGCGGCATCTCGATGAATTTCCTCAACGCAGGTATCCCGGTGACGATCATCGAGGCCAAGCCGGAGAACCTGGACCGCGGCGTCGGGGTGATCCGCAAGAACTATGAGAACACCGCCAAGAAGGGCCGCCTGACCCAGGACGACGTCGAAAAGCGCATGGCGCTGCTGACGCCGTCGATGAACCTGGAGGACCTGGCCGACTGCGACCTGATCATCGAGGCCGTGTTCGAGCTGATGGAGATCAAGAAGGAGGTCTTCGGCAAACTGGACAAGATCGCCAAGCCCGGCGCGATCCTGGCCTCCAACACCTCGTATCTGGACATCGACGTGATCGCCGCCTCGACCTCGCGGCCGGAAAGCGTGATCGGCCTGCACTTCTTCTCGCCGGCAAATGTGATGAAGCTGCTGGAGATCGTGCGCGGGGCCAAGACCGACAAGTCGGTGATCGCCACCTCGATGCAGATCGGCAAGAAGATCGGCAAGGTCGCCGTGTTGGTCGGCAACTGCCACGGCTTCGTCGGCAACCGCATGCTGGCCCAGCGCCAGCGTGAGGCCCAGAAGCTGATCCTGGAAGGCGCTATGCCCTGGGACGTCGATCGCGTGCTCTACGACTTCGGCCTGCCGATGGGGCCGTTCGCCATGAGCGACCTGGCCGGTCTCGACATCGGCTGGGACCCGGCCAAGACCTCGTCCTCGACCGTCCGCGAAGTGCTCTGCGAGATGGACCGTCGCGGCCAGAAGAACGGCAAGGGCTTCTATGATTACGACGAGAACCGCGTCGCCAGGCCGAGCAAGGAGGTCGAGCAGGTGATCCTCGACTTCGCCGAGAAGCGCCAGATTCAACGCCGCGCGATCAGCGACCAGGAGATCCTGGAGCGGTGCCTCTACCCGATGGTCAACGAGGGGGCCAAGATCCTGGAGGAGGGCAAGGCCATCCGCGCGTCCGACATCGATACGGTGTGGATCAACGGCTACGGCTGGCCCGTCTACACCGGTGGCCCGATGTTCTGGGGCGAGCTGGTGGGCCTGGATAAGATCCTGGCCAAGATGCAGGAATTCCAGGCCAGGCTGGGGGAAGACTTCAAGCCCTCGGCCCTGCTGGAACGCCTGGTGGCGGAGGGCAAGGGGTTCAAGGACGCCTGATCTCTCTTTCCCTCCCCCTCGATGGGGGAGGGGCAGGGGTGGGGGTGATGCGGCGGTCGCCGCGCCTCCACGTCAGACGGTGTCACCCCCATCCCCGACCCTTCCCTCATCAAAGGGGGAAGGGAGTTCTTGTGAGGCGTAGGACCATGACCTCGATCCAATCCATGATGACCGCCGACTACGGCGTGATGGGCGACATCCTGCGCCAGCGGGCCGCGGAGCATCCCCAGCACCCGGCCGTGGTCATGGAGACGGGAGAAGCCGTCACCTACGCCCAGTTCGACGCCCTGGCCGACCGGGTGGCCGCGGCCCTGCAGCGCGACGGGATCAAACAGGGCGAGGCGGTCGCCGTCTGCGCCCTGTCCTCGATCCCTTATGCGGCGCTGTTCCTCGGCGCCCTACGGGCCGGGGTGGCCGTCGCGCCGCTGGCCCCGTCCTCGACGCCTGAGGCCATCGCCGGCATGGTCGCCGACTGCGGGGCGCGGCTGTTCTTCCTCGACGCCGGCGTGGCCGAGGCCCAGAAGGCCGCGCCCATCGCCGTGCGCTACATCGCGCTCGATGGCTCCGACCACGGCGAGACCTTTGACGCCTGGCTGGCCCCGGTCGGCGCGATCCCGGCGGCGGTGGCCATCGGCCCCGACGAGCCGTTCAACATCATCTATTCCAGCGGCACCACCGGCGCGCCCAAGGGAATCGTCCAGTCGCACGGCATGCGCTGGAAGCACGTATTCCGGGGCGACGCGGTCGGCTACGGGCCCGAGGCGGTGACCTTGCTGTCGACGCCGCTCTATTCGAACACGACCCTGGTCTGCTTCTTCCCCACACTGGCGGGCGGCGGGACCGTGGTGCTGATGAAGAAGTTCGACGCCGGCCGTTATCTCGAACTGGCCCAGCAGCACCGCATGACGCACACCATGCTGGTGCCGGTGCAGTACCGCCGCCTGATGGACCGGCCCGACTTCGGCGACTTCGACCTGTCCTCGACCCATCTGAAGTTCTGCACCAGCGCCCCGTTCTCGGCCGAGCTGAAGGCCCAGGTCCTGGCCCGCTGGCCCGGCGGCTTGGTCGAGTATTTCGGCATGACCGAGGGCGGCGGCACCTGCATCCTGATGGCCCACGAGCATCCCGACAAGCTGCACACCGTGGGCAAGCCGGCTCCCGGCCACGACATCCGGCTGATCGACGAGGACGGCGTCCAGGTCGGTCCCGGCGTGGTCGGCGAGATCGTCGGCCGTTCGGGCGGGATGATGAACGGCTATCACGGCCAGCCGGGCAAGACGGCCGAGGCGACCTGGATCTCGCCCGAGGGCTGGCGGTTCATCCGCACTGGCGACGTCGGCCGTTTCGACGAGGACGGCTTCCTCACCCTGATGGACCGCAAGAAGGACATGATCATCAGCGGCGGCTTCAACATCTATCCCAGCGACATCGAGGCCGAGATCGTCAAACACCCCGACGTGGTCGAGGCGGCGGTGGTCGGCGTGCCCTCGGACGCCTGGGGCGAATCGCCGGTGGCCTTCGTGGCGGTGAAGCCTGAAGCGCGAATTGACGCGGAGGACCTCAAGGCCTGGGTCAACGGTCGCCTGGGCAAGACCCAGAGGCTGGTCGATCTGCGGCTGGTCGAATCCCTGCCCCGCAGCCATATTGGCAAGGTCTTGAAGCGTGAACTCCGGGACGGCTGGACGGCTTCTGCCTAGGTCGAAGATTCCGGACACATTTTTGCCGCGACGGCGCGCCGCATCGGGCCGCCGCGAGTCAGTCGATACGTTTGCTTAACCATAACGGCGCTGTCGTGTGACAGGCCGGATTGTTCGGAAACGATCTCGATGCAAGCCCTTCCCAAAGCCGCCCTGTCGCCCGAAGCCCGCAAGCAGGCCAAGGCCGAGGCGGCGTTCGCGGCCGCCGGCGTCCCGATGGACTTCGCGGCCGTCGAGAAGGTGCTGCGACAGGGGCTGACCCCGGGCCTCGACGCCAAGCTGGCCGACCGCTTCGACCGCCCCACCGCCGTGCGCGCCGTCGCCGATCGGGTCAGTGCTCTGACCGCCGCCCTCGTCGCCTCGGGCGTCCGCTCCGGCGGCGTCTGCATCGTCCCCGCCCTGGCCTCGGCCGCCACCCTGGAGGCGGTCGCCGCCGCCGGCCTGCGGGCCTGGCTGGTGGACGTGGATCCCTACAGCTGGATGTTCGACCCGGCCCACCTGCGTGAACGCCTCGGCGAGGCCCCGCCGCCGATCGAGGCCATCGTCCCCACCTGCGCCTTCGGCCGCGCCCCGGACATGACCGCCTGGGCCGCCTTCCAGCGCGAGACGGGCCTGCCGATCGTGGTCGACGCCACCGACGGCTTCGACGTGATCATGGACGCTCCGGTTCCGGTGATCGTCGGCCTGCCCAGCGGCCAGGGCGTGTTCGTGGCCAGCCAGGACGCCAGCTTCATCGCCCGCCTTGAAGCCCCCGCCTTCGAAGGTGAGGCTGGTCTCGAAGGCTGGTCGGGCCAGCGCCTGCGCCTGGCCACCGCCGCCCAGCGCCTGCGCATGCTGCTGCTGGGCGCGCCGATCGGCTTCCAGCCCGGCTGGGGCATGAGCTGGGTGTCGGACGCCTGGGTCGTCAGCGTCACGGAAGGCGCCGCCCCGGTCGTGGCCGAGAAGCTGGCGCAGATGGGCTATGCGACCAATCCGGTCGGCCCGGGTATCGTGATCCGCGACCAGACCCCGGTGGCCGACCGCTTGGCCAAGTCGGTGCTCAGCCTGCCGTTCCATGCGGACTTGGGGATCGCGGAACTGGACGAGCTGGCCGAAGCGGTGCGGAAGGCGCTCTAACAACACCTTCTCCCAGAGGGAGAAGGAGGGGCCCGCGACGAAGTCGTGGGAGGATGAGGGGTTACACCCTCACCGGCGTGCCGGCACGCCGTCGACCGTTCCTAACCCCTCACCCTCCCATTGCTGCGCAATAGGTCCCTCCCTCTCCCTCTGGGAGAGGGTTCTAATTAGCCGCAGCGTAGGCCTCGACCTCGGCCACCCGCCGCGCCTTCTCCCCCTCATCCAAGAACGACCCCGTGAAGCTGTTCTTGGCCAGGGTCACCAGCTCGTCCCGCGTCAGGCCCACGGCCTCCGCCGTCTGGACATAGTTCTCCAGCAGGTAGCCGCCGAAATAGGCCGGGTCGTCGGAATTGACCGTGGCCTTCAGGCCCAGCTTCAGCATGCGCTTGAGCGGATGCAGCTTCAGGTCCGACACCCCGCACAGCTTCAGGTTCGACAGCGGGCAGACGGTCAGGGTCGTGCCGTCCTGCACCAGGCGGGCGGTCAGGCAGTCGTCCTCCAGGGCGCGGTTGCCGTGGTCAATGCGGTCGACGACCAGGGTGTCCACCGCCTCCCAGACATAGGCCGGCGGGCCTTCCTCGCCGGCGTGGGCCACGACCTTGAGGCCCAGGTCCCGGGCCGCCTGCATGACGCGGGCGAACTTGGCGGGCGGGTGGCCGACCTCCGAGGAGTCCAGCCCCACCCCGGCCAGCTTGGACAGGTGCGGCTTGGCCTGCTCCAGGGTGGCGAAGGCCGAGGCCTCGTCCAGGTGGCGCAGGAAGCAGAGGATCAGCTTGGAGGTGACGCCCAGCTCGCGCTCCGCCTGTTCCATGCCCTCGACCAGGCCGTCGATCACCGTCTCGAAGGCCACGCCGCGATCGGTGTGGGTCTGGGGGTCGAAGAAGATCTCGGCATGGGTCCCGCCGTCGGCCGCGAGGCGGCGGAAATAGGCCAGGGCCAGGTCCTTGAAGTCGGCCTTGGTCAGGAGCACGCCCGCGCCCTGGTAGTAGATGTCCAGGAAGTCCTGCAGGTTGGAGAAGGCGTAGGCGGCGCGGATCTCGTCCACGGACTTGAACGGCAGGGTCACGCCGTTGCGCGCGGCCAGCTCGAACATCAGCTCGGGCTCGAGGCTGCCCTCGATGTGCATGTGCAGCTCGGCCTTGGGCAGGCCGCGGACGAAGGCTTCGAGGTTGGTATCGGTCATGGCGGGATTATGAGCGTCGGGGGCAGGGGGATTCAACAGGGATCGTTCGGATGGGGATGCGCCCATGGGCACGTCCCCATCAGACGCATCGCCAGACTTGGGGACACGCGCGCGCATGTCCCGACCGGGAAACCCGGCGGGTGGGAGGCGGCGGAGCGTCCGGGCCATGCCCGGTGTAGAGTTGGTGGAGTGTACCGTTTCGACAGGGTCTGGACGCTCCGCGCGGATCGTTTTCAAGAAGCCTTCGGATCGCGGATTTTTAACCCGCTCCGATGGAGGCCCCCGACGGGCGGAAGGTTGACGTCCCTTCCGGACCGCCCGGGCGATTTCAGCCCGGGCCTGCTGCATTCGCCGATCCTTCGCCGCCAGGGCTTCGTCCCGATGTTTCAGGGAGCCTGCCCAGGTCCGTCGCGAAAGAGGTCCGGAAGGACCGCCGACGAATACTTCCCGCTCGACCGCCCCTGTCGCACGTTTCGGTCGCCGGCCGGACGTCCTCCCCACGACAGGGCGAGAATGAGTATGCGGGCGGTTTGAACGCGGCGGCGGTTGTGACGCTGATTTTTCTTCAAAGCTTTGAAATTGTTGAGGCCTGCTCAGCAATTCGCGGGGATTGAGCGGCCTCTATTCCCGCCAAAGCTCCCTTCGCCACACGAAGGGGAGCCATCCTTACATCTCACGGCGAGACGATCGCCGGGCTGGGCAGGTCACTCAAGGACGACGCGTCGCGTCGCCGCGGAGCGGCCGGCGGAGCCGGTCCTTGACTGACCTGCCCAGCCCGGCACGCTGCAGCCTCCAAGAGATGTAAGGCTCACACCGACCGTGGAGGTCGGCTTCCGACCCTGAGCGGACATCGGACTCGCTAGAGCTCGCGCCTAGACTTAAGCTCTGTCTTTGAGACTGTAGATCTCGAAGGCAGCACGCACGTCGTTGCCTTCGACATGTTCGATCGTCTCGATAGCCTCAAGGGCCTCGTGAGCCACCTCGAAGCTGCCCGTAACGACCAAGTCGGTGAGCAAAGCCAAGTGAGGTGCGCAGTTGAGATATCTGAGCGCATGGACCAACGTGCCGCGATTGTTGGCGAGTTCGGGCCGTTGGATCAGCCTTACAAGAACCTCATCCACCCCATCGCACTTTGCTTCAGCGAGATGAAGCGCCAAGGCGTTGCGCGTCGCGCCGTCTTTGGCGTTTTCGAGCGAGAGCAGTTCCGAGGTGGTTACTTCGAAATTATTCATGAGCCTGTTGTAGCTCGAACGGTGAAGGGCCGACAGCCGACCTATGGCGGACCATACGCCTAACGGGCGACTGATCGACGTTCAAAGTCAGCGCCAGCCCGAAAGACCGCTTTCGACCCGTTGCGGACCTTAGTCGCCCGCTCCATTCTGCCATGGCCTAGCTCTTGGAGAGGTCTCTTGCATTACGCCGCCGCGTTGTTTCAAGTGCTATACCTTTGCGCGGCCTTAGCTAGCCTCGCAGCAGTGACTGCGATCCTGCGGCGCCTCGGCTATGGGCTGACGATCGTTGCGATGCCAGCCGGCGCAACGGCTTTGCTCGTCATCGCCCTACAGTTGATGTCTTTTTTCCTGGTGGGCTTCCCTCCCTTTGCATTTGGGATCGTCGCCTCAGCCATTCCAGCACTAATGATCGTGCCGCCCGTATGTATCGTCGTGATCGCGTTCTCGAAGCGGCTGCGAAAGTGACGTCGTGCGAATGCGCGGCGCGAATCTAACATCGGTCGAGGTCCGGCAACCACCCCTTCCTGACCTAAGCGGTGTCCGCTCTGAGGCCAGGTGCCCGGGGTCCACCCTCGGCGCCGCCGGCAATTTCCACTCCCGACCCATTGCGGACAAAGTCACTCAGCATCCTAAGTCAACTCAGGCGGGAAGATGCGATGTTTTTTGCTGGCATGGTGGTCGCCGCGTTCATTGGAACCGCCGGTCTTGATGGACAGGTTTCACCGCCGATGGAGCATGGGAGTCCGGCCGCGAAAGCTGACCCCGCTTCGCGTGAGATTGAGTTTCGCTACGATGATGCGGAAGCTCAACGCACCGCGCGAAAGCTGCTCGCAAAGAAGCTGGCCCAGGATCAGAGTGACGCCTCCGACGCTGGTGCGCTCCGGACAGCTTGGGTGAGGCTGTCTCCCACCCGGGATCCGGCGCTCTTCGTGCTATATGGCTGCTCGCCAACGGGCAATTGTGGACTGTACGGATTTGAGCCGTCGAATAGGGGATGGCGACAGGTTCTGCACAGCATCGCACAGACATGTGCGGTCTTGCCGTCATCTCACGGGGGCCGGCGCGACCTCTCAGCTCGGATGCACGGCAGCGCGACAGAGTCGACGATCAAGGCCTATTGGTGGAGCAAGGACCGCTACTTGCGGGCGTCCGCCAAGGAAATCACCTTCGCGCGCTAAGCGTCTGATAGCCACCCCGAACTGACATACGAAGCGCCCGCTCCCGGCGGACGTCACCGCACGAGTCCCCATCCGCCGCCCGATGGCCTAAAAGCCGTCCCGTGAACCACCTCCCCATCCCCCTCGAAGACCTCGGCCCGGACATCGGGTTCGCCGAAGCCCAGGCCGCCGGGCTCTACGGCCGCGACTATCGCAAGGCGCTGGCCAGCGACGACGGGTTCCAGCGGCTGGACGCCGTGGAGCGCCTCGCCGGCGCCCGCGCGGCGCTCAGCGCGCAGGAGGTGGCGGTGATGGACATGGCCGCCGGGCGCGGTCACGCTCTGGTCGAGATCGTCCGCCTGACCGGCCGCGAGGCGGCGTTCGTCGAGGCGCTGGTCCTGGGCGCCTGCGCCAAGCTGGTGGCGCACTATCAGGCGGTGGGCGACGCCGACGACGAGGTCGGGCCTGGGCCGCTCCAGCTGCCGGGGCCGTTCCTCTAGGCTCCGCGCCCTACGACATCGGGTTCGGCGGAGGCGGGGGCTCGGGCAGGGGGATGAACTCGTCGTGGTCGAGGTCCGGCAGCTTCATGCGGCCTGCGCGCCAGTCGGCCTTGGCCTGCTCGATCCGCTCCTTGGACGAGTGGACGAAGTTCCACTCGATGAAGCGCGGCCCCACCGGCTCGCCGCCCAGCAGCATGATGGTGGAGGGCTCCAGCGCCTCGAAGGTGATCGTCTCGCCGGGCTTGAACACCGCCATCTGGCCGGCGTGCAGCACCTGCCCGGCGGCCTCGACCTTGCCGACGGTCACATAGGCTGCGCGCTCGGGATATTCCGCCGGCAGGCCGGCCTTGGCCCCGGCGGCCAGTTCCCAGTGCACGTAGAACATCGGCGAGAACACCGGCACCTTGGCCTCGGCGCCGAACGCCTTGCCAGCCACCAGGGCGGCCTTCAGGCCGTTGGCCTCGTAGACCGGCATCTCATTGCGAGGGTGGTGCGAGAAGCGCGGGGCGATCTCCTCCTGGCCGTCGGGCAAGGCCACCCAGGCCTGGATGCCGTGCATCGGGCCGCCGAATTCGCGCAGGGTCTCGAAGCGCTCGGAGTGGGTGATGCCGCTGCCGGCGGTCATCCAGTTGACCTCGCCCGGACGGATGGCGACGTCCGAACCGACGCTGTCCTTGTGGGTGATCTCGCCCTCGAACAGGTAGGTCAGGGTCGACAGGCCGATGTGCGGGTGCGGCCGCACGTCGACATTGCGCGGGAAGCCCGGCTCGAACTCCACCGGCCCCATGTGGTCGAAGAAGGTGAAGGGGCCCACCATCCGCCGGCTGTGGAACGGCAGCACCCGGCCGACCTCGAAGCCCCCGAGGTCCTTGCGGCGCTGGTCGATGACGAGGTCGATCATGGGGAGCCTCCGAAGCGTTAGAGCTCTTATTGTAGAAGGAGCGGACGGCTTGCCTCTAGAAGAAAACAGCGCCGGCGTGATCCCCTCCGCCTAGCCGGTCGGCATGCCCGCGAACCCCTGGTGGCCGGGCGGGACCGGGTCCCAGCCAAAGCCGCTGGCCGTGAAGAAGGTCATGGCCGGGGTGTAGCGCTCGGGCTGGTCCAGGCTGGCGGCGTGGATCGTGAAGAGGTCGGGCATGGCCGGGAAGGCCAGATAGACCGGCGAGCCGCACGCGGGGCAGAACGCGTGGGCCTTCACCGTGCCCCGGTCGCCCACCGCCCGCCAGCGCCGGGCCTCGCCTTGCACGGTCACTGTCGCGTCCTTGAAGGTGAGGTACGAACCGTGGCCCGTGCCGCTGACGCGCTGGCAGGTGCGGCACTGGCAGTCGGCCTGCACCATCGGCTCGCCGACGATCGAATAGCGCACGGCGCCGCACGCGCAGCCGCCCGTGAAGGGGTCGCTCATCTTGGTCTCCGGAGTGTCGGGTTAGGGGAGGGCGGGCCGGCCGTTTGTCCTTGCGCGCTTTCTTCACGCGAACCGGCTTCCACTTCGCTCGAAAGCGCTTCTAGTGCTGGGTCTCGTCCGTTTCGGCCGCGCAGGTCTCGAGGCGTTCCAGCACGACCTTCCAGCCCTTGCTCATGCCTTCGAAGGCGCTGGCGTTGCGCGGCAGGACGAAGCCGGAGTGGACCAGCTTGACCCGCGTGCCGGCCTCGTTGGCCGTCAGGGTCCAGGTGACCACCGTCTCCAGCGGCGCGCCGTAGCCGGTATTGGCTTCGTGGCCGCCCTTCCAGGCGTAGACCAAGCGGCGGTTCTCGACCGCCTCCAGCACCTGGCAATGGATGACGCCGTCCCAGGACCCGCCCGGGGTGGTCTGGAAGGTGAAGCGCTGGCCCTCGATCGGTGCGAACCCGGTCGGGGCCATCAGCCAGCGGGCCATCAGAGCGCCGTTCGTCAGGGCCTTCCAGACGGTGGCGGGGGCATGTGGGAAGACCTCGTCGACGACGATCTCGTGGGTCTCGGGCCGGGTCTGCAGGGCCGCGTCGCTCATGGGTCGATCTCCTGGAGAAGGTTGCGCAGGTCGGCGAACCGGTCGCGCCAGAACACGCCGTAGTGGGACATCCAGTCGACCAGCGGCGTCAGGCCGTCGGGCTGGGCGCGGTAGAAGACGTTGCGGCCCTCGGACCGGTCGGCGACCAGGCCGGCGGTTTTCAGTGACTTCAGGTGCTGGGACACCGCGCCCTGGCTGACGCCGGCATGGCGGGTCAGCTCGGCCACGGTGATCTCGTCGGACCGCGTGATCCGCTCATAGACCGCCCGCCGGGTGGGGTCGGCCAAGGCGCGCATGACGGCGGCGATGGGGGCGGCTTCGATCATGGCTGACCAATTAGCAATGGCTAATGCATTAGTCAATGCTAATCGAATGGAGCAAGCCGAGCGCCTCTTCCGACAAGGCTATCGATGTCGAATTCAAGGGGCGGTCGTGGCCGTCAGGATTTCGATGCAGGCCGCCTCAACGATTGGGCGGGCCCAGGTCTGGGCGTTGTCGTGCCGCAGGTCTTCCTTCGCGCGCACGTCTGGATGCCAGAACGCTCGCCGATCACCGAGGGGGATGGCGTCCGTCTCGCTGGCCACGACGACGAACGAGAGGAAAGCCTCCCGCAGCGCCTTCGGCTTCAGATTGTCGTCGTGATAGGAAAAAAGCGCCACGGCGGTCTCGATTGGCAATGCTTCGCCATCGAGAAACGCCTGGGCCAGTCTACGAATTTCTGGGAGGTCGCCCTCGTCCACCCTTAGCTCAGCGGGCTGACATACGGGCTGACGAGGCCCAGCGGCACGGCCGTGGAGTTCTTGACGCCCCGGATGACGATCCGACTCTCGATGTTGCTGACCAAGCCCAGCGACAGCAGCTTGTCGCGCAGGAACTCGTCGAAGGCGCGCATGTCGCGGGTGACGATGCGCAGCTCGTAGTCGGCCGCGCCGGTCACGGTGGCGCACTGGACCACCTCGGCCCACTTGCCCACGGCTTGCTCGAAGACCTCGAGGTTTTCCTTGGTGGGCAGCGACAGCTTGGCGGTGCAATAGACCTCGAAGCCCAGGCCCAGCTTCTCGCGGTCCAGGATGGTCACGCGGCGCTGGATGACGCCCGCGTCCTCCAGCCTTTTGATCCGCCGCCAGCACGGGCTGGACGACAGACCGACTCGTTCAGCGATCTCCGCAACGGACAGACCGGCGTCGTGTTGGATGAGATCCAGGATCTTGGCATCCACGGCGTCGAGTTGTTCGGACAAGAATTCCTCCCCCCAGAGGGTGATTGACGCGTTGATCTTGCGCAAAGCGGCCTTGAGTCGGGCAAACCTTGGGCAAACAATTTCCCCGCTTCTATAAGATATTGCTGAGCGGGCGAGAAGACCCAGGAGGAAAATTTTTGCTATGCGGCACTCGGAAGTCACGCTCGACGACAAATATCTGCTCGAAGATGGTCGCGCGTTCATCACCGGCGTGCAGGCGCTGATCCGGGTCCTCCTCGACAGAAAGCGCCTGGACACCCGGGCCGGGCTCAACACGGCGGGCTTCCTCTCCGGCTATCGCGGCTCGCCCCTGGGCGGGCTGGACCAGCAGGCCGCGCGCCTGTCCAAGCTGCTCACCGCCCACGACGTAGTCTTCAAGGAAGGCCTGAACGAGGACCTGGCCGCCACAGCCGTCTGGGGCAGCCAGCAGGCGAATCTGTTCCCGGGCGCGACTCACGACGGCGTCTTCGGCATGTGGTACGGCAAGGCCCCGGGCGTGGACCGCACCGGCGACGTCTTCAAGCACGCCAATTTCGCCGGCAGCTTCCCCACGGGCGGCGTCCTGGCCGTCGCCGGCGACGATCACGGCTGCAAGAGCTCGACCCTGCCTTCGCAATCGGAGTTCGCCTTCCAGGACTTCGAGATGCCCGTGCTGTCGCCGGCCGACGTGCAGGAGGTGCTCGACTACGGCCTGCTCGGCATTTCCATGTCGCGCTTCTCGGGCCTTTGGACCGGCATGATCGCCCTGGCCGACACTATGGACTCCGGCGTGACGATCGACGTCTCGCTGGACCGCCACAAGCTGGTGATCCCCGAGTTCCCGATGCCGCCCGGCGGTCTGGGCATTCGGCTGAAGGACCAGCCGATGGAGAAGGAGCGCCGGCTCCGCCTGCACAAGATCCCCGCCGCCCTGGCCTTCGCCCGCGCCAACGGGATCGATCGGGTGGTGCTGGGCGCCCACCACGTGCGTGTCGGCAAGGCGCGGCTGGGCATCGTCTGCCAGGGCCAGGCCTACAAGGACGTGCTGGAAGCCTTCACCGCCATGGGCATGACCCTGGAGGAGGCCTCGGACCTGGGCGTGTCGATCTACAAGGTCGGCATGCCTTGGCCGCTGGAGCCGCTGGGCCTGCGCGCCTTCGCCGCCGGTCTCGAGACCCTGATGGTGATCGAGCACAAGCGTGGCCTGATCGAGCCCCAGGCCCGGGCCGCCCTCTACGACTTGCCCGCCCAGGCCCGCCCGCGCATCATCGGCAAGGTCGACGAGAAGGGCGCGCCGCTGCTGTCGGAGCTGGGCTCGCTGTCGGTGGCCGAAATCGCCCTGGCCATCTTCGACCGCCTGCCGCCGGGTCCGCACATCGAGCGGGCCCAGGCCTATCTGAACCGCGTCTCGGCCGCCGGCGTCGCCGCCGTCAGCCTGGCCGCCGACCAGGCCCGCAAGCCGTTCTTCTGTTCGGGCTGCCCGCACAACACCTCGACCAAGCTGCCCGAGGGCAGCCGCGCCCTGGCCGGCATCGGCTGCCACTACATGGCCGGGTTCAACGACCCGATGACCGACCTCAACACCCACATGGGCGGCGAGGGCCTGACCTGGGTGGGCGCGTCGCCGTTCACCACCGAGAAGCACGTCTTCCAGAACCTGGGCGACGGCACCTACAACCACTCCGGCTCGCTGGCGATCCGCGCCGCCGTCGCGGCCGGGGCCAACATCACCTACAAGCTGCTGTTCAACGACGCCGTGGCCATGACCGGCGGCCAGCGCGCCGAGAGCGGCTTCACCCCCGCCCAGATCACTCGCCAGTTGGCGTCCGAGGGCGTGGCCAAGACCGTGATCGTGGTCGACGAGCTGGAGCGCTACCAGGGCGTCACCGACCTGGCCCCCGGCGTCGAGGTCTTCCCGCGCTCCGAGCTGATGGACGTGCAGAAGCGCCTGCGCGACACGCCCGGGACCACGGTGCTGCTCTACGACCAGACCTGCGCCACCGAGAAGCGCCGCCGCCGTAAGCGCGGGACCATGGCCAAGGCGATGAAGCGCGTCTTCATCAACCCGCTGGTCTGCGAGGGCTGCGGCGACTGCTCGATCAAGTCCAACTGCGTGTCGGTGGAGCCGCTGAACACCGAGTTCGGCCGCAAGCGCAAGATCAACCAGTCGACCTGCAATCAGGACTACAGCTGCGTCGACGGCTTCTGCCCGTCGTTCATCACCCTGGAAGGCGCCGAGGGCGCCCAGGCCAAGAAGGCCCCGGCCCTGACGGCCGATTCCACGCCCCTGCCGGTGTTCGACGAGTTCCACGGCGTGCGGAAGATCATCTTCACCGGCGTGGGCGGCACGGGCGTGACGACCGTGGCCTCGATCCTGGCCATGGCCGCCCACGTGGACGGCCGGGCCGGCAGCGTGGTCGACATGACGGGCCTGGCCCAGAAGGGCGGCTCGGTGTTCAGCCACGTCAAGATCGGCGAGACCGAGGAGACGGTGGTCGGCGGCCGCGTGCCCGCCGCCAGCGCCGACGTGCTGATCGCCTGCGACATGCTGGTGGCGGCCTCGCCCGAGGGCCTGTCGCTCTACGCCAAGGACCGCACGAGCGCCTTCGGCAACAGCGACTTCGCGCCGACGGCGGATTTCGTCACCAGCCGCGACATCCGCTTCGACAGCGGGGCCATGGCGCGGCGGATCAAGGGCGCGGCCAAGAGCTTCGACGCCTGCCCGGCGCAGCATCTGGCCGAGACCCAGTTCGGCGACGCCATCTTCGCCAACATGATCATGGTCGGCTTCGCCTGGCAGCACGGGGTGATCCCGGTCTCCAGCCGCGCCATCTACCGCGCGATCAAGCTGAACGGGGTGGACTACGAGTCCAACCTGGCCGCCTTCGAACTGGGCCGGAAGGTCGCCCACGATCCGTCGGCGATGGGGCCCCGTGACGCCGACGTGCCGACGCCCGAGACGATGCCGCTGGACGAACTGATCGCCAAGCGCACCGCCGACCTCGTCGCCTACCAGAACCAGGCCTATGCCGACCGCTACGCCGCCAAGGTGGCCAAGGTCCGCGCGGCCGAGGTCGCGGCGGGCGGCGCGGAAACCCTGCCGCTGACCCGCGCGGCGGCGGTGAACCTCTACAAGCTGATGGCCTACAAGGACGAGTACGAGGTGGCCCGTCTGTATACGGACGGTCGCTTCGCGGCCGAACTGGCCGGCACGTTCAAGGGCGGCAAGGCCAAGGTCTGGCTGGCCCCGCCGATCATCGGCGCCAAGAACAAGGACGGCACGCCGCGCAAGATGGCCTTCGGCGGCTGGATGCTGGACGTCGCCTTCCCGCTGATGGCCAGGATGAAAGGCCTGCGCGGCGGTCCGCTGGACGTGTTCGGCCGTACCGAGGAGCGCCGCATGGAGCGCGGCCTGATCGCCGACTACGAGACCACCCTGGACCGCCTGGCCGGCGGCCTGACCGCCGAGCGCCTACCCCTGGCGGCCCGCATCGCCTCGGTCCCGCAGGAGATCCGGGGCTACGGCCACGTCAAGGACAAGGCGGTGGCCAAGGCCAAGGCCGAGGCGGCGACCCTGTGGAGCCAGTGGGAGGGGTGACCGCCCGGGACATGCCCTTGCGGCGTGTCCCCAACGGCTGGCGCGGCGCTTGATCATGGGGACACGCCGCAAGGGCATGTCCCCGACCTGACTTACTTCTGCGCGGTCCCGTCCGCGCGATCCGGCTTCACCCCCGTGGCGCGGATGTTGGTCACCGACTGCAGGGTGCCGAACCAGAACGGCGAGCCGAGCGACACCGCCAGGCCGGTGATCGCCAGGCCCAGGAGGCTGAGAAAGAGCTTCAGGGAGACCCCCCAGCCGTCGCGCTTGAGCGCCTTGCAGCTCTTGCTCCAGTCCTGCGGCCGCCCCTGCAGCTGGCCCGGCGTCGGCTTGGCGCGAGGGTCGGTGTAGAGGTCGCAGATCGCCTCGTGGGTCCAGCCGATCGGCAGGGCCAGCTTCTGGCCGAGATCGGCGGCGTCCTGATCCTTTTCGCAGGCGCATTCGGGCGCGCCGTCCGCGCCGGCGGCGGCGGCGTCCCCGCCCGTCGCGTCGTCCAACGTGGCTCCCGTCGCGTCTGGGGCCGGCGAGTTCATCCGCGCCGCCAGACTGGCCTGAGCGCCCTGGGCGGTGTCGGATTCCTTGGCCGTCTGCCCCGCCTGCGCGACCAGTCCGGCCCGGGCCACCGGGTCACGCCACAGGTTGTCGATCAGCTGCAGCGAATTGACGTTGAACGCGACGGCCACCGCGAAGCCCGCCCAGAACGTCAGGCGATGGACCCAGCGCTTGTAGGCGCCGCTGGTGCGGTCCATGGCCCCGTCGAACCAGGTCGCCACGCTCGTCTGGAACGTCTCCAGCTTGCCGTCGGCCTCGTCGATCATCGGCAGCAGGGCGTTCTTCAGCCGGTCGTTGTTCTCGATCCCGGCGACGGCGGTCTTCAGCTGGGCGAAGCTGAGATGGACGCTGTCCGACGGCTTCAGCGTCTCGGTCAGGGCCACGGCGAAGGTCTTGCCGGGGATGTAGGACGGCGCGTTCTTCAGCAGGGCCCCGCGTTTGGTGCAGTGGTCCTCGGCCGTTTGATGCGACTTCAGGGCGCTGATCAGCGGGTGGTTCCACACCGAGCACATCTCGGGCGACCATTCGCCGGACTTCCGCTCCGAACCGTCGCCGCCCAGCAGGCTCTGCACCCGCCCGAGCAGGAACTCGCTGCGCTTGTTGAGGAAGCTGGAGATGTATTCGTTCAGGGCGGTGACGAACAGGCTGACCAGAAGGTAGACGAAGATCAGTCCCACCGCGACGTCGAGCGCAGCGCCGAAGTTCATGATGCCCTTCCCTGAGGCGCCGACTCGCGACGGCGGCGCGACCTCAACCTTGTCGGGTAAGGTTTCACAGCTCTCGAAAAAGGGCAATGAAGGCTCTGAGCCGGCGAGCCTCCGCCGCATCTGGCGTGTCGCCGGCGCCGTGCTAGGCTGACCGCATGAACAAGCCGGTTCAATCCAAGCCCGTCGTGGTGACCCTCAGGCCCGAAGACGCCTTCGATCTTGGACAGCGGGTGGCGCGCGGCGAATTCTCGTCATTGGACGAAGCGGTCGCGGCCGAGTTGGCCGATCTGAACTATCGCCGCGCCGTCGAGATCATGGGCGGCGACGACAAGCTGGAAGCCTTGGTGACGCGGCTGGAGGCCGAGGACGACCCCGCATCGGATGTCGAGGCCAGGGGCTTCTTCGCCGAACTCCGTGCGGGACTGAAGCAGCGATTGGATGCATCGCGCGAGTGAAGCGACGGCTGGTGACCTCAGAATGACTCAAGAGTTCGATTTCGACGCCGTCGTCGTGGGCGCGGGCGCTGTCGGCCTGGCCTGCGGCTACGCCCTGTCCCAGCGCGGCTTGATCGTGGCCGTGCTGGAGGCCGAGGGCCACATCGGCCAGGGCGTGTCGTCGCGCAATTCTGAGGTGATCCACGGCGGGCTCTACTATCCGACCGGCTCGCTGAAGGCGCGGTTCTGCGTCCAGGGGCGGCGGCGCCTCTACGCGTTCCTCGACAAGCATCACATCGACTACAAGAGGTGCGGCAAGCTGGTGGTGGCCACCCGCGAGGACGAGATCCCGCAGCTGGAGGCGATCTTCCGTCAGGCGCTGGACAACGACGTCGAGGGCATGGAGCACCTGACCGGCGCCCAGGCCCGGGCGCTGGAGCCCGGCCTCAACGCCCATACGGCCCTGCTGTCGCCGGAGAGCGGCGTCTTCGCCATCCACGACTACATGCTGGCCTTGCAGGGCGAGATCGAGGCGGCCGGCGGGGCGGTGGTGGTCAACACGCCGTTCGAGGGCGCGACGCCCCTGGCCGGCGGCGGTTTCACCGTGCGGATCGGCGGGGCCGAGGCGGCCAGCCTGACCTGCCGCCTGCTGGTCACCGCGCCGGGCCTGTCGTCACAAGCCGTGGCCGCGACGATCGAGGGCTTCCCGGCCGACCAGATTCCTGCGGCCCACTATGGAAAAGGCGTCTATTTCCGCCTGGCGGCCAAGGCCCCGTTCCAGCGTCTGATCTATCCGCCGCCGATCCACGGAGCGCTCGGCACCCACTACCGCAACGACCTGGGCGGCCAGGCGGTGTTCGGGCCCGACCTGGAATATGTCCCGGCCCCCGACTATTCGGTCGACGAAAGCCGCCGCGTCGCCTTCGCCGCCTATATCCGCAAGTTCTGGCCGGATGTGCCGGAGGATCTGCTGGTCCCCGACTACGCCGGGATTCGGCCCAAGATCCACGGACCGGACGAGCCCCAGCCCGACTTCCAGCTGCGCGGCGCCGACACCCATGGAATCGAGGGGCTGATGGCCTTGTTCGGCATCGAGAGCCCCGGCCTGACCAGCTCGCTGGCGATCGGCGAGGAGGTCTCCGCGCGCCTTACCGCGTAAGGTCTTGCCACCAACCGCCGCTTCGCGCGTTGCAATCTTGGCTTTTCAGGAGGGCGCGATGCTGGACGACTTCATCGACAGGCTGATTTCGCGATTGATGGCGGGGGCGGGGCTGATCATGGCGGCGGCGATCGCCGCCGTGGCCGGGGCGATGGCGGTGTTCGCCTTCCTGTCCCAGTGGGTCGGCTCGGCCTGGGCCTATGCGATCGTGGCGATCACGGCGTCAGTGGTGGTGACGGTCTGGTCGCTGCTGCACAAGCAGCATCTGGCCCGCACACGCCAGCCGCCGCTGGACAAGCGCGTCCTGGCGATGATGCAGGAGCACCCCACCGCCTCGTTCCTGGCCGGCATGGCCGCCGCGACCCTGCTGAAGGGCAAGCCGTCGCTGGCGGCGACGCTGTGGCAGGCGCGGAAGGGGAAACCGAAGTAGGGCGGTGCGATTGACACTTGCCCCCCACGGATCGCTTCGCGATCGTCTTCCCCCATAGGGGGAAGAGCTTGCTTGGCCGGCGTCGCGCATCTGGCTCCGCCCCCTATGGGGGCGGACAGACCGCGTAGCGGTCAGGTGGGGGCAAGTGGTGATCCTCAGCCCTTCTTCGGAACGACCTTCAGCACCCGCCCGTCATCCTCGTCGGTCACCAGATACAGCGCCCCATCCGGGCCCACGACCACGTCTCGGATGCGGAAGCCCAGCTCCGACAGCAGGCGCTCCTCGCCGGTCACCTGGTGGTCCTTCAGCGTCAGCCGCACGAGGTAGCCCTTGAGCCCGCCAACGAAAAGACTGCCCTTCCAGGCTGGGAACAGGGTCCCGTTGTAGAAGGCCATGCCCGAGGGGGCGATCACCGGGTCCCAGTAATAGATCGGTTGCTCCATGCCCTCGTGCTGGGTGATGCCGTCGCCGATCGGCTTGCCCGAATAGTCCTCGCCGTAGGTGATGGTCGGCCAGCCGTAGTCCTTGCCGGCCTTGGGGGTGTTGATCTCGTCGCCGCCCTTGGCGCCGTGCTCGACCGTCCACAGCTCGCCGGTCCACGGGTTGATCGTCGCGCCCTGGACATTGCGGTGGCCCTTGGACCAGATCTCGGGCTTGGCCTGGGGATTGCCCACATACGGATTGTCGGCCGGGATCGAACCGTCGGGGCGGATGCGGATCACCTTGCCCAGGGCCGCGTCCAGCTTCTGGGCCTGCATGCGGCCCGGGATGATCGAGCGCTCGCCGGTGGTGACGAACAGCGCCCCGTCGCGGGCGAAGGCCAGGCGGCCGCCGAAGTGCAGGGGCGAGTCCATGGTCGGCAGCTGGCGCCAGATCACCTGGACGTTCTCCAGCTTGGGCGCGGCGCCCGGGACCAGCTTGCCGCGCGCGACCGTGGTGCCGTTGCCGCCGTCGCGGGGCTCGGCATAGGTCCAGTAGATCAGGCCGTTCTGGGCGTAGTTCGGGTCCAGGGCCACATCGAACAGGCCGCCCTGGCCCTCGGCGAACACGGCGGGCAGGCCGGCGACGGCGGGCGACAGCTTGCCGTCGGTCCCGAGGATGCGCAGACGCCCGGCGCGCTCGGTGACCAGCTTGGAGCCGTCGGGCAGGAAGGCCAAGCCCCAGGGGTGGTCCAGGCCCGTGGCCAGGGTCTCGACCCGATAGGCCACGCCCAGCTTCTCCTCGGGCGCGCGGGTCTGCTGCGGGAAGGCCGGCTTCTGGTCGGGGGCGTTGGGCGGGCCGGTCTCGACCGGCGGGTTCGGCTGGGCCTGGACCGCGGGGGCGGGACCGCACGCCGACAGGACCAGCGCGGCGAGGGCGAGATGGCGAAGACGCATGAGAACTGTCCTGACGAGGGAGCGATGGAGGCGACGATTGGTCAGGTGACTACGTTGTCATCGTGACGCGCCGTTGTCATCCAGATCGTTTGACAGCTGTCATCCCGATGGCGCCGGCGCGTTGACTTCCCGGCGCCGCCCGACGAAGGTCCGGCCTCGCCAGACCCGGAGCCCGCCTTGACCGCCATCCTGCACGCCATGTTGGGCAAGGGTCTGGGCGGCCTGGAGCAGGTGTTCCTCGACTACCAGCCGATCCTGGAGGCCTACGCCGCCGAGCGCGAGGGCAAGGCGACGGGCGTGGTGCGGGTGGGCGGCAAGGTCGCGGTCCAGCAGACCGGGCGCGTCCCGCCCCTGGCGACCATGCCGGCCTATACCGACTGGGACCCGGTCACGGTGGGCGCCGCCCGCAAGATCGTGGCGGCCACGGCGCCCGACCTGATCCTCAGCCATGGCCAGCGGCCCGCACGCCTGATGGCCAAGGTCGCGCCGCCGAAGACGGTGCTGGCGATCTGCGTGCACAAACCGGCCTTCGACGTGGAAACCACCCGTACCCACTATGTCTGCGTCGGCCGGCACCTGGCTGAGCTGGCGATGGAACGTGGCGTTCCGGCCGAGCGCGTACACTTCGTGCCCAACGCCGTGAAGCCGCCGGCGGTGCTGGCGGCGCCGTTCCGCGACGGAATCTGCGCCCCGCGCATCGTCGCCGCCGGCCGGCTGCATCCCAAGAAGGGCTTCGACGTCCTCATTGCCGCCCTGGCTCTGCTGCGCGATCAGGGCCAGGGCTTCGAGTGCGAGATCGCCGGCGAGGGCGACGAGCGGGCCAAGCTGGAGGGACTGATCGCCCAGCACGGCCTCGGCGACCGCGTGCGGCTGGTCGGCTGGCGCGACGCCCCGGCCTTCCTGGCCACGGGCGACGTCTTCGCCTTCCCGTCGTACCAGGAGGGTTTCCCGCTGGTGCTGCTGGAGGCCATGGCCGCCGGCCTGCCCGTGGCGGCCAGCGCGATTCCCGGACCGATGGAGATGATCGGAGAGGGCGTCGACGGGACCCTGGTCCCGCCCGGCGACCCGGCCGCTCTGGCGACGGCCCTGGCCGGCCTGATCGCCGCGCCGGAAAAGTCCGCCGCCCTGGGCGCGGCGGCCCGCGCCAAGGTGCTGGAGGACTATGGTCCGGAGAGCTTGAAGCGGCGTCTGGACGCGGTGCTCGATCAGATGCTCGGACGGGCTTGAAGCCGCCCCCGCTTTGCGCTTATAAGCCCGCCTCCGCTTCGTGCGGCTGGGTAGCTCAGATGGTTAGAGCGGTGGATTCATAACCCACAGGTCGGCGGTTCGATCCCGCCCCCAGCCACCACGATCGGGTCCTTCAGGACCGCGTGGAAGATTTCTCAAAATCAGTGATTTCCCGGGCGGCGACCGATAGCCGTCGCGAACGCTCGACAGCGCCACACCTCAATCCTGGAAATATCGCCGCCTCACGCCGCGCCGACGACGGCGCATGGCGTCGATCCTGGGGGCGACGCTCGGCCAGGCCAGCAGGCCGAGCAGGAACACGATAAAGAACGTCGAAATCCACAAACTCACGAACGGCTCCCGGCTTTACGAGCGCTGCCTCCCCATGTGCCGTTTTACATTTATGGTTTTGTGTCGGCGGTCCGACGATCAAGGAACGCCTAGGCGAAAATAGGGCTCCTTCACCGTAGGGAAATACCTGAGGGCCGATTTTTCAAGGCGGCTTTGTCGGATTGCGGGGGCTCTGATCGTCCTGGCTACGACAAGGCGGCCAACCGATGCTCTATGCCATTCTTTGCTACAATTCCGAGGACGTGGTCGGGGCCTGGACGCCGGCAGAGGACGCCGTGGTGATGGCGCGGCTGGGGACGGTCGAGGCCGGCCTGGCCGCCGTCGACCGGCTGGGCGCGGTGGCGCGGCTGCTGCCCACCACGGCCGCCGTCACCCTCCGGAAAGGGCGCGAGCATTTGGTGATCGACGGCCCGTTCGCCGAGACCAAGGAACAGCTGCTGGGCTTCTACGTGGTGGAGTGCGGCGACCTGGACGGGGCGATCGCGGTGGCCCGGGATCTGGCTGTCGCCAATCCCGATCGCGGAGCCTATGAAATCCGCCCCCTGGCCGTCTATCGTCCTGGCGGCCTGAACGCGGCGCGCACCAAGA
Source organism: Caulobacter sp. (assembly GCA_017744495.1). Taxonomy (GTDB): domain Bacteria; phylum Pseudomonadota; class Alphaproteobacteria; order Caulobacterales; family Caulobacteraceae; genus Caulobacter. The sequence goes on from JAGIBE010000144.1 coordinate 63,270, forward strand.
GGCCGGTCTATGGGAGGGGATGAGGGCATGAGCATCGCCAACATCGACGAGGCCTGGATCGACGCCGCCCTGACGGCGGCCCGGCCCCAGGCGGTGGCGGCCCTGCTACGCTATTTCCGCGACCTGGACACGGCCGAGGAAGCCTTTCAGGACGCCTGCCTGCGGGCCCTGAAGGCCTGGCCCAAGAACGGCCCGCCGCGCGACCCGACGGCCTGGCTGATACTGGTCGGCCGCAACGCCGCCCTGGACGGGGTGCGCAAGTCGAGCCGGTCCGCCCCGCTGCCGGCCGAGGAGCTGATCTCCGACCTCGAGGACGCCGAGGCCACGCTCGTCGACCGGCTGGACGGCGAACACTATCGCGACGACGTGCTGCGGCTGCTGTTCATCTGCTGCCATCCCGATCTGCCGGCGACCCAGCAGGTGGCCGTGGCCCTGCGCATCGTCTCGGGCCTATCAGTCAAACAGATCGCTCGCGCCTTCCTGGTCGGTGAGTCGGCGATGGAGCAGAGGATCACCCGGGCCAAGGCGCGGATCGGCGCGGCCGACGTGCCGTTCGGCGCGCCGGACCTGGAGGAGCGCGCACAGCGCCTCAGCACCGTGGCCGCCATGGTCTATCTGGTCTTCAACGAGGGCTATTCGGCCGGCGGTAAGGAACTGCTGACGCGCGGCTCGCTGTGCGGCGAGGCCATCCGCCTGGCGCGGCTGCTGCTGCGGCTGTTCCCCGGCGAGCCGGAGGTCATGGGCTTGACCGCCCTTCTGCTGCTGCAGCACGCCCGCGCCCCGGCCCGGTTCGACGCCGATGGGGCAGTGGTGCTGTTGGAGGACCAGGACCGATCCTTGTGGAACCAACGGATGATCGCCGAGGGCCTGGCCCTGATCGACAAGGCCGTGCGCCATCGCCGCCCGGGGCCCTATCTGGTCCAGGCCGCCATCGCCGCCGAGCACGACCGCGCCGAGCGGGCCGAGGACACCAACTGGGCGCGGATCGATCTGCTGTACGGCGACCTGGAACAGCTGGCCCCCTCGCCGGTGGTCACCCTGAACCGCGCCGTGGCGGTGTCAAAGGTGGCCGGGCCCGAGGCCGCCCTGGCGATGATCGAGCCGTTGGAGCCCAAGCTGTCGGGCTATTTCCACTTCTTCGGCCTGCGCGGCGGGCTGCTGTTCCAGCTGGGGCGGCGGGAGGAGGCCAAGGTCGCCTTCGACCGGGCGATCGCCCTGGCCAACACCGCCGCCGAGGCCGCCCATATCCGCCTGCACCTCGACAAACTGATGAAGGAGAGCGCGGCCGGCTAGGGAAGGAATTTTTCCGATGGAATGTCGGGCCGGCGACCTTCCGAGCGTCCTTTGGTCGACACCTGACCAACCTCCCAGACCCGGAGAAACCTCGTGACCGACGCTCAACAATCGCCGCCCAAGCTGCCCCCGGTTTCCGGCGGCATCGTGCCTTACCTGTCGCCCGCCAACGCCACCGCCACCGAGGCGGCCGCCTTCTACGTCGAGGCGTTCGGGGCCCAGGAGCTCTACAGCATCCCGCCGGACGAGAAGGGGCGGACCATGCACATCCACCTGCTGATCAACGGCAATTCGCTGATGCTCAGCGACTTCTATCCCGAGCACGGCTATCCGCCGGAAAAGCCGGGGGCCTTCAATCTGCACCTGCAGGTCGACGACGTGGACGCCTGGTTCGACCGCGCCGTGAAGGCCGGCTGCGAGGTGCGGCTGCCGGTCCAGCTGATGTTCTGGGGCGACCGCTACGGCCAGCTCAAGGACCCGTACGGCTTCTCGTGGTCGATCGCGACGACGCCCAAGGCGTGACGTCTGGAGCGCTTTCGAGCGAAGTGAAACCGGTTCGCCTGAGACCTAGAGGGCGGGGCTCCGGCTCCGCCCTCAGCAATCCAGGAACTTCACTTCCGACGTCCCGTAGCGCATGTCGCTGGCCGTGAACAAACTCGACAGGCCCAGCAGCGCGGGGCGGCCGGGCATGCTGAACACCGGCAGGTCGGCCAGGTAGTAGCTCATCCGACCCTTGGCCCTGTAACGCCGCGCGAAAGCCTCATGGTCCAGCAGGCCGTCCATCGCCTCCAGCATGGGGCTGTTGAGGAACACCCCGCCGCGGGCCGCGAAGAGCAGAGCCATGTCGCCGGCGAAACCGCCCAACAGGCCGCTGAAGATCGAGATCGCTTCCCGGGCCTTGGCGTCGCCGGCCCGCGCCAGCTCTATGATAACGTTGTCATTTTCGGGCACGGCAAGAGGATCGCCGTCGCCCACCAGCGCGCAGTGGATGTCGCTGAGGCCTTCCTTGGACAGCAGGCGCTCGGCCGAGACCTCGCCGTGGCGGGCGCGGACGGCCGAGAAGATCGGCGCCTCGCGGGCCTCGACGGGGCAGAAGTCCATGTGGCCGCCCTCGCTGGGCACGGCCAGCCAGCCGTCGCCCCGCTGGGGGACCAGGCCCGCCACGCCCAGGCCGAGGTCAGGCCCGAGTACAGCGATGGCGGCGTTGCGGGCCGGCTTGCCGGGATGGATCAGGCGTAGATCGGCCTCGGCGACCTTGGGCGCGCCCATGGCGCAGGCGGTGAAGTCGTTGACCAGATAGACCCGGGGCGTGCGCAGGACGGCGCGGAGCCAGGTCAGGGACAGGCTCAGGCCCGTGGCGGTCACGATCACCGTCCCGTCGATCTCGGGGCCGGCGGCGGCGACCGCCGCGCCCACCAGGGTGTCAGGCTCCAGTTCGGCCAGCACCGACCTGAGGCCGGCCTCCAGCTCCAGCGGACTCGCGCAGGGCAGGACGCGATGCTCGCCGGGTCCGTCGCCCGGACGGGCCAGGGCGACAATCAATTCGCGGCCGTTCACATCGGCCAACAGCGCCACGCCGTGGGTCATCGGGCGGTCCTTTTTGTTTCCCCGGGCCGGCCGGTCTGCGCCGGCCTAGGGCCATGATAGCCGCAAGCGGGTTACCGCTAAATAACCGCGTTCGCCTAAGGTTCCCTGAGGGCGATTACGGCGGCGGCGCTGTTTTGTTGGGGAAAACCAGCGCCTTCGACGTGGTCAGCGGGAAATAAACCTTGCCGCTGCACCACCGATTAACGGCGCCGCGCGTTGGTAGGGGCATGTCGAGGTTTGGTTCCGACGGGACGACCGACCGCCGCGCCGGTCCCCGTATTACGATGCAGAATCCCGCCAAGGTGCTGTGCGGCGCCTTCGCGTGGGACTGCACCGTGCGCGACCAGTCCGACAGCGGCCTGCGCATCCAGATGCTGTCCAGCGCCACACCGCCGTCCAACGTCCAGCTGGTCGACCTGGTGTCGGGCTTCGCTCATGATGTGAAGGTGGTTTGGCAAAAGGACCGCGAGTTCGGCCTGAAAATCCTGCGCAGCCATGATCTGCGCGGCTTGGCGCCCGCCTCGCTGCAGACGGCCAAGCGCATCTGGCAGGCCGGCGGGCGGCGAGCCACGGCGGGTTGATTCCTGGCAGTTGATCACCAGAAAAGCGATCGGGCCCCGGCGGGGGAGCCGGGGCCCGAACGGGCGCTAGACTGTCGCCGGAATTAGGCGGCGGCGTTCTCGGCGCGGGCGGCTTCCTCGGCCATGGCGCGGACCAGATCCAGGACCTGACGACGCACGCGGCCGCGGCCGATCTTCGGGAACACCTCGGCCAGTTCCAGACCCTCGGGCGTGGTCAGGAATTCCTGCACGATGCGCTCGGCCTGTTGACCGACCTCGTCGCCGTCCGAACCGTCCATCGGGTCGGCCAGGCCGTCGAAGAAGAACGACACCGGGACTTGCAGGGTCTTGGCGATCTCATACAGCTTGGAGGCGCTGACGCGGTTGGCGCCGCGCTCGTACTTCTGCACCTGCTGGAAGGTCAGGCCCAGCGAGTCGGCGAGTTGCTCCTGGCTGACGCCCAGCAGCTTGCGGCGCATGCGGACACGGCCACCGACGTGGAGATCGACGGGATTAGGGCGCCGGCCCTCGGTTTCTTCGCTCAAGTTTCGCCTCCAAAGGTTGTCCGTGCACAATGCCACGTCCAACGCGTTCATGGAACGCTGCCGGGGCAAAGCGCGGCGTTAGGTCGCTGAGGTTTAGTTGAATAACCCCATGCTTGCGCTAACGCACGGACGTACACGCTCAGAGTGAGGCGATTTCCAGGCAAGATTGTTTCGGCGGCGCAGCAAGCGCTAGGCGTTGAGTCGCGTCGCGGGCGGCGCGGCGTCGCGTTCAGCCCAGATTCGCCGAGCCTTGAGCGTTGTATCGTTGAGTCGATAGAGGGTTTCGGCCGCCAGCGCCTCGTCGCGGGCCGAGCCGGGATGAAATTGCGGCGTTTGGGCGCGGACCACCTGGCGCTGAACGTCCGCAAGCCCGCCGAACGCGCGCAGGTCCAGCTCGTCGATATGATAGCCCACGGGACCCTCGACGCCGATCGCCTCGCGGATCCGGTCCAGCAGGGCGTACGAGAGGGCGATCTCGGACCCGACGACGACGCCGAACGCGTAGGGGCGGGGCAGGCCCACCAGCCGCGTGTCGATCGGCGAGTTCATGATCCCCGGATACAGCGACATGTCGATCATGCCGACGAAGCGCTCGATCCCGTTGACCAGGGCCAACTCCATGGCCGCGGCCCAGACCTCGAACACCCGCAGGCCCCGGTTCGGACCTTTTTTGGCGCGATAGAGCTCGGTGGTGAACAGCCGCGTGGCCTCCCACACCGTCACCCCCTTCTTGGGCGTCTCGTCCGGCGCGATCAGGTCCGGGAACTTGTCGGCCAGCATGCAGCGCTGTTCGGTGGGATGCAGGCGCAGCCCCACCTCCAGCCGCATGGCCTCGTCGAAACCCAGCAGGTAGACGGCACGGGCGTCGTCGTAGTCATCGACCTCCCCGCCCTCCAGGACCACCAGGTCGATCCAGCCGTTCTTCTCGACGCACTGCTCGCGTCGCTGTTCGTGCATGGCCCACAGCTGGGGCCCGTAGAGGTGGCGGTTCTGCGACGTGACGACGTGGATCATGGCCCGGCCCCCCGGCTGTTTGGAGGCGGGCATTAGGCGACAGACCCTTCGCGCGACGCGATAGGCCAAACGGCCTATGCCGGGTCGGCGCGGCCTCTTGCAACGATTGGCGGTCGGGCGGAAAATCGGACCCATGACCGCGAGTGATCATCCGGCCCAGAAACCAGCCAAGGAAGGGGAGGGGCGCTACCGCACGTTCGCGGCGTTCTATCCGTTCTACCTGACCGAACACGTCAATCGGACCAGCCGGCGGCTGCACGTGATCGGCACGACCCTGGTCATCGCCGCCCTAGTCTGCGGCGTCCTGGTCGATTGGCGATTCTTCGTCGCCGCGCCCTTCGTCGGTTACGGCTTCGCCTGGGTGGGCCACTTCGTGTTCGAGAAGAACCGACCGGCCACGTTCAAGTACCCGCTCTACAGCCTGGCGGGCGATTTCCGGCTGTGGTTCGAGGTGGTGACGGGCAAGCGGTCCTTCTGATCCGCTTCTCGCTCTTGCGATGTTGCGTTGCAGCACGCCCCAGTTCATGATCGTTGGTAATCAAGAACGATAAGAACGCGGGAGCGCAGGATGTCAGGCAAGCCGTATCAGCACGCGCCGGACGCGCCGTGGATCTTCCGGACCTATGCCGGCCATTCGACGGCCGAGAAATCCAACGCCCTCTATCGCGCCAACCTGGCCAAGGGCCAGACCGGCCTTTCCGTCGCCTTCGACCTGCCCACCCAGACCGGCTACGACGCCGACCACGTACTGGCGCGCGGCGAGGTGGGCAAGGTGGGCGTGCCGATCGCCCATCTGGGCGACATGCGGACCCTGTTCGACGGCATCCCGCTGGAACAGTCCAACACCTCCATGACCATCAACGCCCCGGCCGCCTGGCTGCTGGCGCTGTATGTCGCGCTCGCGGACGAGCAGGGGGCCGACCGCAAGCTGCTGCAGGGCACGACCCAGAACGACCTGATCAAGGAGTATCTGAGCCGGGGCACCTACATCTTCCCGCCGGAGCCGTCCCTGCGACTGATCGGCGACATGATCGCCTGGTGCTATCGCGAGGTCCCCAAGTGGAACCCGATGAACGTCTGCAGCTACCACCTGCAGGAGGCGGGGGCGACGCCGGAGCAGGAACTGGCCTTCGCCCTGGCCACGGCGATCAGCGTGCTCGACACCGTCAAGGCCGGCGGCCAGGTCCCCGACGAGGACTTCGAGATCGTCGCCTCGCGCATCAGCTTCTTCGTCAACGCTGGCGTGCGGTTCGTGACCGAGCTGTGCAAGATGCGGGCGTTCACCAAGCTCTGGGACCAGATCCTGCTGGAGCGCTATGGCGTGCAGGACAAGAAGGCCCGGCGGTTCCGCTATGGCGTGCAGGTCAACAGCCTGGGTCTGACCGAGCAGCAGCCCGAGAACAACGTCTACCGCATCCTGATCGAGGCCCTGGCCGTCACGCTGAGCAAGGACGCCCGCTGCCGGGCCCTGCAGCTGCCGGCCTGGAACGAGGCCCTGGGCCTGCCGCGCCCGTTCGACCAGCAGTGGTCGCTGCGGCTGCAGCAGGTGCTGGCCTACGAGACTGACCTCCTGGAATACGAGGACCTGTTCGACGGCAGCCACGTGGTCGAGGCCAAGGTCGCCGAGTTGTCGAAGGGCGCGTTGGAGCAGTTGGCCCTGATCGACGAAATGGGCGGGGCCAGCAACGCCATCGACTACATGAAGACCGAGCTGGTGGCGTCCAACGCCGCGCGGGTTCGATCGGTCGAGACCGGCGACCTGACCGTGGTCGGCGTCAACCGTTGGACCGATACCGAGGCTTCCCCGCTGGCGGCCGGCGGGAAGGCGATCGAGACGGTGGACCCGCTGCTGGAAGCCGGCGTGGTCGAACGGCTGAAGGCCTGGAAGGCCGCCCGCGATCCGGCGGTCGTCGAGGCCGCCTTGGCCCAATTGAAGGCTGCGGCCGTCGATGGCCGAAATATCATGGAGCCCTCGATTTCCGCCGCCAAGGCCGGCGTCACCACCGGCGAGTGGGCTGGAGCCCTGCGCGAGGTGTTCGGCGAGTATCGCGGCCCCACCGGCGTGGCGGTGGTCGTCTCCACGGGCGAGGCCGAGGACGTCGAGGCGGTGAAGGCCGAGGTCGAGCGGGTGTCCAAGGTGCTGGGGCGCACCCTGACCTATCTGGTCGGCAAGCCCGGGCTGGACGGCCACTCCAACGGCGCCGAGCAGATCGCCACCCGCGCCCGCGCCTGCGGCATGGAGGTGATCTATGACGGCATCCGCTCGACGCCCGAGGAGATCGTCCGCCGCGCCAAGGAAGGCCGCGCCCATGTGGTGGGTCTGTCGATCCTGTCGGGCTCGCACCTGGACCTGGTGCAGGAGGTGATCCGCCTGATGCGCGCCGAGGGCCTTGGCCACATCCCGGTCGTGGCGGGCGGCATCATCCCCGACGGTGACGCCCTGATCCTCAAGCAGATGGGCGTGGCGCGGATCTACACGCCCAAGGACTTCAAGATCACGGAGATCATGGGAGATGTGGTGCGGTTGGTCGAGGCTGCGGCCCTGGCGGAGGCTTGAGCGTGGTGGTGATGCTCGCCTAGGGTGCGCCCATGAAAATCTTCGGCGCGAACCACGATCCGACCCAGACAGCGCCTTCGCCAAGGCGCTGTCTGGGTGTTCGTGCTCGCCTTCGCCGTGGGATTCGTCTGGCTCACCTCCTGGCTCGACGACATGGGCCCACCGCCCATCGATACCGGGTTTTGGTTCCCCGTCCTCATGCTCGTCCTGATCGTGGTCGATCGACCGCGCGTGCGCGCTTGGTTGGAGTACGGCCGTTCCAGTAAGCCCGGCCAATGGCGCACGACGCGGGCGACGCGGATCGCGGCCTGGTGTTCGATCCTGCTTATGGGCTGGTACGGCTGCAACCTGCCTCTCTGGGCCCACCAGGCTTGGAAGCTCGGCGACATGCCGAGGTTCGCGGGCGCAGCGGCCGGCTCGGCGGCCTGGTTCGCTGTCATTCTTCTGGCCGTCCTTCGGCGAGCCCGCACCCGGCTGGAACTGGTGATCGACGAGCAAGGGATCTTCGCGGCGGAATGGCGCTGCGTCGTGCCCTGGCGCGCCATCGATTTCGTCCTGGCGGCGCGAAAGGAGGACGACTCGATGCGCTTCGTCCTCAAGCCCGACGCGCTGGCTGGATTTTCGGACTTCGTGCGCCGTCGGAACGGCTTCCTGGACTTGGACCTGGCGGCGACACCGCTGACGGCCTCCGCCGCCCTCGACGCCCTGCGCGCCGCTTGTCCAACCCTGGAAATTCGCCGCTTGCGCTCGGCCGGCCTCGTCCTGCCCGTGCGCGGCGCCACCGACATCGTGGAAGCCGACCTCTAGCCTAGTCCCGCCCCAGCCGCCAAGCCGCCAGCAGGCCGATCACCGCCAGCGGCAGGAAGGCGTAGAACAACAGCAGGCCGTGGGCCAGGCCGCCCTCGGGCGTCACCCCATGCGCGAAGCCCAGGGCGTTGGCCAGGGCCCCGGCGGCGGCCGCGCCGACAGCGCCGCCCATCAGTTGGGTGGTGGGCACGGCGGCCGAGGCCAAGGGCTGCTCCTCCAGCGGCGCGCCGCCGATCACCCGCTTGGCCAGGAAAGCCCAGCAGACGCCGAAGCCGGCGCCCAGCAGCGCCATCGAGGCGGTGATCCCGACCAGGCCGCCCAGCACCATCTCGAACGCGCCCCAGGCGACCCCCGCCACGATGATCGCCGCGCCCAGGCGGATCGCCAGGCCCTCATGCTTGGGCTTGAGGCCGGCCACGATGAACGACAGCGCCGTCCAGCCCGCCGCGATGCCGCCGATCACATAGCCGCTCAGCAAGGGACCGGCGCCGTGCAGGGTCTGGATGAAGGTCGGGCCGTAAACCGAGAAGCCGACGGTCGCGGCCTCGCAGAAGAAGATCACCATCAGGCCAAGGCCTGTAGCGGTGCGCAGGTCTCCCGCCGCGCGGGGCAGCAGGCGGTCGGGCGAGCGGCCGTTGACGAGGAGGAGCACGGCCATGGCCAGGGCCCCCAGGGCGGCGCAGATCGCGGCGGTCAGGCCGCCGGGCACGACGCCGGCGGCGGCGATCAGGCTGACGCCCGCCACCAGCAAGGCCAGCTGCCGTCCCGGGATGCGCCCGCCTTCGCCTGTCCGGGGCGCGCTGGGCACCATGACCAGCACCGCCCCGACGAAGATCACGGCCTGAACGACGAAGAACCAGAACGCCCCCCGCCAGAAGCCGGCCTGGGCGAACAGGCCGCCGCACAGCGGACCCAGCAGGGTGGCCGCGCCCCACACCCCGGCGACCGCGCCGTAGACGCGCGGCCACAGGCTTTCGGGAAACATGGCGCTGATGGCCACGTAGCACAGCGACACGATCGCTCCCGCGCCCAGGCCCTGGACCAGGCGACCGGCTACGAAGGTCAGGAACTCCGGCGCCAGGGCTCCCATGGCGCAGCCGATCGCGTAGACCACCCCGGCCAAGGCGGTGGCGCGGCGCAGGCCGAAGCGGATCGACAGCTTGCCCGCGCAGGCCCCGGCCAGGATCGAGCCCAGCAGGAAGGCGGCGATCGACCAGCCGAAATACTGGAAGCCGCCGATCTCGCGGGCGACGCTGGGCATGATCGTCACCGTCACCAGGGTGTCGGCGGCGTTCAGCCAGATGCCCAGGCACAGCAGGGCGAAGCGCGGGGCCAGTTCGGCGTTCAGCAGGCCGCGCCAGCTGTTGGAAGGGATCATGGCGCGGTAGATGCCTCTTCGCGCGACCCAAGCCAAGGCTGGAGCTGAACTTCGCGGCCGCCGCCCCGTTGGTGAGATGTGAAGCCGGTCCTTCCCAAACTCTCCCCGGAGACCGTAGCCCTGGCCGGCCTGGCGGGCTTCCTGCTGGACCTGGCTTTGGCGGGCCTGCTGGTCTTCGCCCTCGTCGACCGCACGGCGCCGCCGCAGGACCTGCCCTGGAAGCCGTTCTCGCTGGACCAGCCGATCGGCCTGGCCACGGCCGGCAAGCTGGCGCGGATCAGCGCCGATCCCGCCGCCTGCCGTGCGGCCCTGCGCGAAGGCGGCGCGCGGTTCGTTGAGGGCGAGACGCGCGAGACCGGCTTCTGCTCGACGCGCGATACGCTGCGGGCGTCCGGCGATCTGTCGCCCGCAGGGCCGGTCATGACCTGTCCCTTGGCGCTGCGCTATGCGCTCTGGGACCGGCAAGTCCTGCGGCCGGCGGCGTGGGACATCCTGAGGACGCGCCTGGTCAGGGTGGATCACTTCGGAACCTACGCCTGCCGCACGATCTACGGCCGGCCCGGCGAGCGGCCCAGCGCCCACGCCCGGGCCGCCGCCTTGGACGTGGCCGGCTTTCGCTTCGCAGACGGACGGCGCGCCACGGTGGCGGCCGACTTCCGGTCGGGCGATCCGCGCGGCCACTTCGTCCAGGCGGCGCGCAACGGGGCCTGTAAAGTGTTCGGCACGGTGCTGAGCCCCGACTACAACGCCGCCCACCGCGATCACCTGCACCTGGAGGACAGCGGTTACCGGCTCTGCCGCTAGGTTTCCGATTGACCCGGCGCGCCGCTACGGCAAGGCTTGGCCGTTAACCCTTTTCAGGCGCTCCTCCCCGCCATGGCCTACCGCGTCCCACGCCACCCGCGCGTCGAGCATCGCACGCGTCGCCAGAACAAGCTGGCGGGACTGACGGCGCTTGTTCTGCTGTGGGCGCTGGTGCTGGTCATGGCCCTTGTGGCTGAGCGCGGCATCGCCCGCCAGCACCTGCCGTGGAAGCCGCTCAGCATCGTCGATCCGGTCGGCATGGCCACGCGGATCAAGGCGGCGCGGGCCGGCAATGACCCCGCCGTGTGCCGGGCGATCCTGCGCAAGGCGGGGCTGTCATACGAAGAGGTTCCCGCGACCGACGACGGCGGCTTTTGCGTGGTGCGCGACGCCCTGAAGATCGACGGCGGCATGGCCGGCCTGTCGCCCGTCGACGCGCCGATGGCCTGCAAGGAGGCCCTGGCCCTGTCGATCTGGGAGCGCCAGGTGGTGCAGCCGGCCGCCTACGAGGTTCTGGGCCAGGGCGTGGTCGGGCTGGAGCACTACGGCACCTATTCCTGCCGTCGGCAGTACGGCAAGACGGCCGGCCCGGTCAGCGAGCACGCCACCGCCGACGCCATCGACCTGGCCGGCTTCAAGCTGGCCGACGGCCAGACCGTCTACGTGGCCCGAGACTGGAACGATCCCGGCCCCAAGGGCCAGTTCCTGCGCCGCGTGCGCGACGGGGCCTGCCGAGTGTTCATCACCACCCTCAGCCCCGACTTCAACGCCGAGCACCACGACCACTTCCACCTGGATATGCACGGATGGAGCAAGTGCGCTTGAGGTAAGGGACGAGGAACGCGCACCTTACCTCCGTCATCCTCGGACTTGTTCCGAGGACCCCTCGTTCAGCCGGCAAGGCCTTGGACCAGTGACCCGGCGCGCTAGCGGCTCACCGTGAACCGACAAACCGGCGGCGGAAGGGATCCTCGGAACAAGTCCGAGGATGACGATCATCACAGCGTCTTCGCCAGCGCCTCCATCTGGTCCGCCGCCACGCCCCAGCCTTCGTGGAAGCCCATCTGCTCGTGGGCCTGGCGGTCCTCGACGCTCCAGTGGCGGGCGATGGCGGTGTAGCGGGTCGTGCCGTCGCCCAGGTCCTCGAAGGTGATGTCGCCGACCATGAACGGCTTGCCGCCCGGGACCCAGGCCGAGGTGAAGGCGTCGGTGAACACCAGGCGCTTGTTGGGGACGACTTCCAGGTAGATCCCGGGATTGGGGACCTCTTCGCCGTTCGGTCCCTGCATGACGATCACGCTCGAGCCGCCCGAGCGGACGTCCATCTCGGCGTGCGAGACGGTCCAGGGCGGCGGACAGAACCACTTGGGCAGCAGCTCGGGCGTGGTCCAGCACTTGAACAGCTTGTCGGCCGGGGCGGCGACGATGCGGGTCAGCACCAGTTCGCGATCCGGGGCGGAAGAGGAGGCGGGGGAGGAGGCGGTCATGGCGTTTCTCCGGACAGGAATGTCGTTGCGCCCCGAGGACGGCCACGGCGCGCGTCATCCGACATCGCCGACGAACTTTTGTCGACGCTCCCGCGAGCGAGCGCGGCGGATAGCGGGAAGCCGAGGTCCGTCTCCGGTGTTCACCTGATTTACCGCTCGGCTGGACAGTTCAGGCTCTCCTCGGGTCGCCAAGGAGCGGTGGGATGAGGATTGCGGTGGTTCTGGGCTGCGCCTCGGCGCTGGCGTTGGGCGCGGCGGCCGTGGAGGCCAGGGCCGACGACGACCTGACCTTCCGGATGGGCACCTATGTCTGGCTGCCCACCGTCGAGGGGCCGCTGGGGCTCAACCCGGATCGACCGACCCCGACGCTGGGCGACGGCAGCATCCTGGATAACCTGCAGTTCTTCGGCTTCGGCGTGGCCGAACTGAACAAGGGCCGGGTCGGCGCCCTGGTCGACTTCGCCTATGTCGACATCGGCTTCGGCGACGATGTCGAGCTGCCCCCGCAACTGCCCCTCAAGCCGGACCTCGACACCAAGGCCATGGTCGGGAGCGTGAACGCCTACTATCGCGTCTTCGAGGGCGAGAAGTGGAACATCGACCTGACGGGCGGTGTCCGGGGGTTCTGGCTGAAGACGGATTTCAAGCTCAGCGGACCCAACACCGACCTGATCGACGCCAGCGCCGACACCAACTGGTACGACGGCATTATCGGCGCCCGGGCCCGGGGGCAGTACGGCAAGTGGGGCCTGACCGGTAAGGCCGACGCCGGCTGGGGCGGCGACACCTCCAGTTGGCAGGGCCAGGCTCTGGTCGAGTACGACATCTCCAGCCACTGGCGGCTGATGGGCGGCTACCGTTACCTGCACTTCGAGAACGACAAGGGCCGTCGCGATGTCGATATCGACATGAAAGGCCCGCTGTTCGGCTTCTCCTATCGCTTCTGAAGGCGACTTGACCTGGACGGGCCTTCCTCCCAATGTGCCGGCAATTCAAACAATCGTTTTGATGTGCCGGGAGCCCAGGACATGACTAACCTCTTCGACCTCGCCGGCAAGGTGGCGATCATCACCGGCAGCTCGCGCGGCATCGGCAAGGCCATCGCCGAGCGCATGGCCGAGCACGGCGCCAAGGTGGTGATCTCGTCGCGCAAGGCCGGGCCCTGCGACGAGGTGGCGGCCGAGATCAACGCCAAGCACGGCGAGGGGACGGCGATCTCGGTCCCGGCCAATATCGGCTCGAAGGAGGACCTGCAGCGCCTGGTCGACGAAACCCGCAAGGCGTTCGGCAAGATCGACATCTGCGTCTGCAACGCCGCGTCCAACCCCTATTACGGGCCGCTGTCGGGCATCGCCGACGACCAGTTCCGCAAGATCCTGGACAACAACATCATCAGCAATCACTGGCTGATCGCCATGGTCGCCCCGGAGATGCGCGAGCGGAAGGACGGCGCGATCATCATCGTCAGCTCGATCGGCGGCCTGCGCGGCAACGCCATCATCGGCGCCTACAACATCTCCAAGGCCGCCGACTTCCAGCTGGCCCGCAACCTGGCCCACGAGTTCGGACCCGACAACGTGCGGGTCAACTGCATCGCGCCGGGCCTGATCAAGACCGATTTCGCCAAGGCCTTGTGGGACGATCCGGCCACGCTGGAGCGCTCGACCAAGGGCGTGCCGCTGCGCCGCATCGGCGAGCCCGATGAGTTGGCGGGGGCGGCGGTCTACCTGGCCTCCAAGGCCGGCAGCTTCATGACCGGACAGGCTCTGGTGGTGGACGGCGGCGCCACGATCTAGGCGGCGGTCCAAGCTTGAGCGGATGACCTGAAATGGGGCGACATTTGCCCCGCTGGAGTCATCTGGGGACAGAACGTCGCGCCGCGCTGATCTTAACTTTGAATACAGGCCGTTTTCGTACCTTGCCAGGGTTCACCAGGAAACCACGGCTTGCGGCGCTACGTCCTGTTCCTCGCGGCGATCGCGACCCTGCTCGCCGGAGGCGGCGGCCAGGCGTTCGCCCGTTCGCCGCAATCGGCCAAGCTGGACGCCCTCTATCGCGAGATCAGCCGCGACGAGATCATGCCGCCGGCCCGCGAGAACGACGACATCGAGCGTGTCGGCCGCAAAGCGCTTAAGCAGCGCGGCGAGAAGCGTCTCTACGGCCTGTGGTCTGTGCTCTACGCCTACAAAAGCAACCAGGTGCAGCCGCAGTTCGACGACTGGGCCCGCCGCGTGCGCCGGCTGGCCAAGGAAGACAACGACGCCGAGCTGTTGGCCCTGGTCGATCTGCTGACCACGGCCTACCGCCACGAGTCCGGCGGCTTCCGCACGTTCAACGACGCCGACTGGGTGCGCTATCTGGAGCGGTCGGGCCCGAACATCCGGATGATGGCGGCCATCGAACGCATCCGCACCTTGGGCCGCTCGGGCCAATGGGCCGACGCCTCGCGGTTGGCGACCGAGATCATGGGCCAGCTGGAACGCAAGGGCGACATCGCCCGGCCGCTGCTGGCCGAGGCCCACCAAGTGCACTCCTACACCCTGTCCTACATCGGCGATAAGGAAGGCGCGCTCGACCACATGAGCACGGCCGCCCGGCTGGACGAGGGCAACGCCTTCTACATGCGCAAGGTCGAGCGCATCTACGACATCGCCTACACCGCCGCCGAGGTGGGCGAGCTGGACGCCGCCGAGCACTTCGCCGGCGTGCACCACCACATGACCCAGGCGGCCGGCGACCCGGACCTGAAGACCTGGGATCGCTATCTGTGCGCCCGCATCGCCAATGCGCGCCACGCTCCGGCCCGGGTGCTGAAATGCCTGGAGTCGGGGGCGTTCGAGATCGACCATCCGACCAATCGCCTGACCGGCCTCAGCCTGCGACTGCGCGCCCAGGCCCGGGCCGAGCTGGGCCAGGCCGAGGCCGCCCGCGCCGACCTTGACGTCGTCAAGGCGCTGCCGTTGGAGACCCTGGAGCGCGACCCGCAGTCCGAATTGCTGGTCGGCGCCTATATCGCCCTGGCCGAGCACCGCGGCGAGGACGCCTTCCGGATGCTGGACCAGTGGCGGCGGCAGGACCACGAGAACAGCCAGGCGGCCCTGTCGCGCAACGGCGCCCAGATGGCCTCGGCCCTGGAGACCGAACTGAAGTCCAAACGCGACGAGAGCCGTCGCCTGACGGCCGAGGTCGAGCTGAACCGCCGCCTTGCTCACGCCTCGATCATCATCGCCATGCTGTTGGGCGTGCTGGTGCTGGGCGGGGTGGCCTGGGGCTTCTACCTGCGCCGCGCCTCGAAGCGCCTGAAGGACGCCCGCGGTCGCGCCGAGGCGGCGAACGAGGCCAAGTCCGCCTTCCTGGCCGTGATGAGCCACGAGCTGCGCACGCCGCTGAACGGCATGCTGGGCATGGCCCAGGCCCTGCGCGGCGAGTCCTTGGACGCCCGCCAGCGCGAGCAGGTCGAGCTGATGATCGACAGCGGCGACACCCTGCTGGTGCTGCTCAACGACATCCTGGACCTGTCCAAGATCGAGGCCGGCAAGCTGGAGATCGCCCCCACCGCCGGCGATCTGGTCGGGGTTTGCTCGCGTCTGGTCGGCGGCTACCAGCCGACCGCGCGCGAGAAGGGGGTGGAGCTGACCTTCACTGTCGCCGGCGATCCGCCGCCGATGCTGCTGTTCGACGCCGTGCGCGTACGCCAGTGCCTGGCTAACCTGCTGTCCAACGCCCTGAAGTTCACCGTGGTGGGCCGGGTCGACGTGACCCTGGCCTGGGCGCCCGATCCGCTGACGGGCCGCACGGCGATCTGCCTGACGGTCGCCGACACCGGCATCGGCATGAGCGCGGCGACGCTGTCCAAGCTGTTCGGGGCCTTCACCCAGGCCGACGCCTCGACCACCCGCACCTTCGGCGGTACGGGCCTGGGTCTGAACATCACCCGCCGCCTGGCCGAGCTCATGGACGGCGAGATCCGGGTCGACAGCCGCGAGGGCCACGGCTCAACCTTCACCCTGGAGTTTCAGGTCGATGTCGCGGCCGCCGGGGCGGCCGAGACCGGGGTTCCGGCCTTCGGCGCTCCGGACGAGGATGAGGCGCTCTCGCCCCTGCACGGCCGCCGGGTGCTGGTGGTCGACGACCATCCGGTCAACCGCCGGGTCATCAAGCTGTTCCTGGCCCCGTTCGACTGCGACCTGGTCGAGGTCGAGAATGGCCGCGAGGCCCTGGACGCCCTGGAGGCCGAGGCCTTCGATCTGGTGCTGATGGACGTCAACATGCCGGTGATGGACGGGCTGGAGGCCACGCGCCGCCTGCGCCGCGACCCGCGTTGGGCGGGCTTGCCGGTCATCGCCCTGACCGCCGACGTCATGCGCACCCAGATCGACACTTGCCTGGAAGCGGGCATGGACGCCCACATCGCCAAGCCGATCGACCTGCGCGACCTGCTGTCGGTGCTGGTCCAGGTGCTGGACCGGCGCGGCGCGGCTCCGGCGGCGAAGGTCGAGGCGGACGCGGCGGTCTAGGTCGCGACGGCCAGCTTCGCCGGATCGGTGATGCCGAACAGCGTCCGCATCTGGTGGCGCTTATCCAGCAGGTCTTCCAGACTGTACTTATCGAGCACCGCGATGAAGGCGGCCGTCGCTTCGTTCAGAACGCGGGGCAGGGTGCAGGCGGGGGCGATCACGCACGCGGTGCAGTCGACCAGTTGGAAGCCTTCCTCGGTCTGGCGCACCACCTGGCCTATGACGATCTCGCTTGCCGGACGGGCCAGGGCGATGCCGCCGTTGCGGCCGCGCACCGTGCGCACGAAGCCGGCCTTGCCCAGGTCCTGCACCACCTTCATCAGGTGGTTCTGCGAGATCTTGTAGAGGGCCGCGATCTCGCCGATCGAGCTCAGGTCGCCGTCGTCGCGCGCCGCCAGGTGCAGCAGCACCCGCATGGCGTAGTCGGTGTAGCGCGTCAGGCGCATCGGGACTCCGGGTACGCACCCCCAAAAGGCGCGACTAAGGGTAATTACTTAAAACCAGCATTTTCATTGCATGTTTCGGTGCGGGCTTATAGATGCATTTTTGACGCATCAATTAGACCTGATCGTATCCCGATCACCGCAAACGACTACGGAGAGAGACAATGGCGGCAGCGCTCAGCGCCGAGACGATCGCCCTGGTCAAGGCCACGGTTCCGGCCCTGGCCCAGCACGGCGAGGGCATCACCCGGGCCATGTACGCCCGGCTGTTCCAGAACCCCGACATCAAGGCCCTGTTCAACCACGCCAACCAGGCCACCGGCGCTCAGCCCAAGGCCCTGGCCGGGGCGGTGCTGGCCTACGCCCAGAACATCGACAACCTGAGCGTCCTGCTGCCGGCGGTCGAGCGCATCGCCCAGAAGCACGTCGGCTACCACATCCTGGCCGAGCACTATCCGTTCGTGGCCACGGCCCTGCTGGGCGCGATCAAGGACGTGCTCGGCGACGCGGCCACCGACGAGATCCTGGGCGCCTGGGGCGAGGCCTATTGGTTCCTGGCCGACATCCTGATCGGCCGCGAGGCGGCGATCCGCACCGAGATCGAGGCCGTCGAAGGCGGCTGGACCGGCTGGCGCGACTTCGTGGTGGCCGAGAAGATCCGCGAGAGCGCGGTGATCACCTCGTTCGTCCTGCGGCCCGCCGACGGCAAGCCGGTGATCCCGCACAAGCCGGGCCAGTACCTGACCTTCCGCTTCGACCTGCCGGACGCTCCGGGCGAGAAGCGCAACTACTCGATTTCGGCCAGGCCGAACGGCGAGCGCTACCGCATCTCGGTCAAGCGCGAGGACCTGGGCGCGGCGTCGCGGTTCCTGCACGACCAGATCCGCATCGGCGACATCCTGCAGGCCACCCCGCCGGCCGGCGACTTCTTCCTGGCCGAACAGCCGGCCCGTCCGGTGGTGCTGTTGAGCGGCGGCGTCGGCCTGACCCCGATGATCAGCATGGTCGAGCACATCGCCGAGGCGCATCCCGAGCTGGAAGCCCACTTCGTGCACGGCGCGCTGAACAGCGGCGTCCACGCCCTGGACGGCCACGTCCGGGCGCTCGCCAAGGACCACGGCGGCGTCTCGGTGACCACCTTCTACAGCGAGCCGCTGGCGGGCGACCGGGCGGGCGAGAGCCACGACGTGGACGGCTTCATCACCATCGACTGGCTGAAGACCAACACGCCTTTCGCGGAGGCGGACTTCTACCTGTGCGGGCCGATCCCGTTCCTGAAGGCCTTCGTCCAGGGTTTGGCGGCCGCGGGCGTGCCGGCCGACCGGGTCCACTACGAGGTGTTCGGCCCGACGGCGGAGGCCTTGGCGGCGTAAGTGTTCTTCCCTCCCCCTTGATGGGGGAGGGGCCTTTTACCCCCGCGCCTCAGCCAACCTCTTCACCGCCTCGTCCAGCGTCTCGTCCGCCTTGGCGAAGCACAGGCGCAGGATGTGGCGGACCGGGTCCTCCGCGTAGAAAGCCGAGACCGGGATGCTGGCCACGCCGTGGTCGCGCACGGCGCGCAGGGCGAAGGTGCGGTCATCCTCGTCGATGCCCGAGGCCGTCAGGTCGACGTTCAGGAAATAGGTCCCGCCGCTGTCGAGTACGGCGAAGCCCGCGTCGCGCAGGCCTGTCGCCAGGCGGTCGCGCGAGCGCTGCAGGCCGGTGGGCATGGCCTCGAACCAGTCGCCGGGGTTCTCCAGCCCGAAGGCCACCGCTTCCTGCAGGTTGGGCGGGGTGGTGAAGGTCAGGAACTGGTGGGCGCCGGCCAAGGCCTTGGTCAGGGTGGGGGCGGCGCACAGGAAGCCGACCTTCCAGCCGGTCATGCCGAACATCTTCCCTGCCGAGCCGATCTTCACGCAGCGGTCGCGCATCCCCGGATAGCTGATCAGCGGCCGGTGCTGGCGGTCGTCGAACACCACGGCTTCCCAGACCTCGTCGCAGACGGCGATCGCGTCGTGGCTCACGCAGAACTCGGCCAGCAGAGCCAGGTCCTCGTCGGGGGTGATGACGCCGGCCGGATTGAGCGGGGTGTTCAGCACCACCATCCGCGTCCGGTCGCTGAAGGCGGCTTCCAGCATGGCCCGGTCGAACCGCCAGTGGGGCGGGGTCAGGCGCACCAGCTTCGGCACGCCGCCCGCGCGCTTCACCATCGGCAGGTAGGCGTCGTACAGCGGCTGGAACAACACCACCTCGTCGCCGGGCGAGATCAGGCTGAGGAAGGCCGCGGCCAGGGCCTCGGTCGCGCCGGAGGTGACGACGATCTCGCTTTCCCAGTCCAGGTCCAGCCTTTGGGTCCGGCCATAGTGCGCCGCCACGGCCTGGCGCAGGGCGGGCAGGCCGCGCATCGGCGGATACTGGTTCGTGCCGGTGATCAGCGCCTCGCCGGCCTTCTGGCGCAGCGCCATCGGGCCCGCGTCGTCCGGAAAGCCTTGGCCCAGATTGATCGCCCCCAACTGGCGGGCCAGGCCGCTCATCTCCTCGAAGATGGTGGTGGGCAGGTCGGCATAGACGGGGTGAACCATGGCGTCCTCGAAAGCGCGTCGAGCCCTTGCCTAGCATGGGTCCCGCTATATCCTCACCCCATGCGCGATCCCGGGAACCATCTCCCCACGGCGGAGCTTCCTTTGAAGTGACCGACAGCGCCGTTCCAGCCCCGCCGCCTTCGCCGCCCTGGACCTGGTCGCACGGGCTGGCCTATGGCGCGGTGTCGATGCTGCTGGGCCTGACCCAGGGGCTGGGCGCCAACCTGATCAACAACAACCTGCCCTGGATCCAGGGCTCGCTGGGCGCCTACACCAACGAGTCGGCCTGGCTGTCGATCGCCTACACCGCCGCCAACGCCACTATCGGCCTGCTGGCCGTGAAGTTCAGGTTCCAGTACGGGCTGCGCCTGTTCGCCGACATCGGGCTGGGCCTTTTCATCGTGGTGGGCCTGGCCCACCTGCTGAGCAACGATCTGCGTTCGGCCATCGCCGTGCGGGCGGCGGCGGGCATGGCGGCCTCGGCCCTCTCGACTCTGACGTTGCTCTACATGGTCGAGGCGGCCCCGCCGGAGCGGCGGATCGTCGGCATCGCCCTGGGCATCGGCTGGGCCCAGCTGGCCCTGCCGCTGTCGCGCCTGGTCTCTTCCGACCTGCTGGACACCGGCCAGTGGCATGGGCTGTACCTGGCCGAGATCGGGCTGAGCGTGGTCTGCCTGTCGGCGGTGAACCTGCTGCGCCTGCCGCCCGTGCCGCGCGTGCAGATGTTCGAGTGGCGCGACTTCTTGACCTTCGCCCTGTTCGCCCCAGGCATCGCCCTGTTGTGCGTGGTGCTGGGGCAGGGGCGCTATGTGTGGTGGTTCGACACGGCCTGGATCGGCTGGTGCCTGGCCGCCGCCATCGTGCTGCTGGCCGCCTCGGCCCTCGTCGAGCTGCATCGCAAGAAACCGCTGATCCACCTGCGCTGGCTGACCAGCGCCGACCTGCTGCGCCTTCTGGTGATCATCCTGCTGTTCCGCATCGTGCTGTCCGAACAGGGCGTGGGCGCGTTCGGCCTGCTGCAGACCCTGGGCATGAACAACGACCAGATGGCCGGCCTGTCGTGGGTGATGTTCTTCGCGACCCTGGCCGGCATGGTCATCGTGGCCTTCACGATCAATCCCGAGCACGTCAGCACCCCGGCCCTGATCGCCCTCCTGATGGTGGCCGCGGCCGCCTGGATGGACAGCCAGTCCACCAGCCTGACCCGACCCGAACAGATGTATCTCAGCCAAGGCATGATGGCCTTCGCCGGGGCGCTGTTCCTGCCCGCCGCCCTGCTGGCCGGCTTTCCGCGCGCCATCCGCATGGGCCAGGAGTACATCGTCAGCTTCATCGTCCTGTTCTCGACCGGCCAGGTAGTCGGGGCCCTGGGTGGTTCGGCCTTCCTGGGCACGCTGATGACCATCCGCGAGCGGGTGCATTCCGACCACATCGTCGCCCGGCTCAGCCTGACCGACCCGAAGGTGGCCCTGCGGGTGAAGCAGCTGTCGGGGACCTATGCCGGGGTTCTGACCGACCCGGCCCTACGCAACGGCGAGGGCGCGGCCCTGCTGGCCCAGCAGGCGACGCGCGAGGCCACGGTGCTGGCCTATGACGACGTGTTCGCCACGGTGGCGGTGATGGCCGTTCTGGTCTTCTTCTACCTGTTGTTCCTGCGCGTCCGGTCCGACCTGCGCCTGAGGCGCGCGGCCCGGCTGACGCCCGTGGAGGCCGCCTGATGTCCGACCCGCAGACTCCGCCGCCGCCGACCCCGACCGCGCCCAAGCGCATGTGGTCTCGCGCCGCGATCCCGGTGGTCATCGCCGGGATCGGCGGGGTGCTGCTGGTGCTCTACGCCTGGAAGCTGCCGCCGTTCACCGGCACGGTGCAGAGCACCGAGAACGCCTATGTTCGCGGCTACGTCACCCTGCTGGCCCCCAAGGTCGATGGCTATGTGACGGCGGTGGCGGTCAAGGACTTCCAGGCGGTGAAAGCCGGCCAGGTGCTGGTCCAGATCGACGACCGCATCTATCGCCAGAAGCTGGCCCAGGCCGAGGCGTCGGTCCGGTCGGCCCAGGCGGCCCTGGACGCCAACACCCAGGCCCAGACCTCCAACGCCGCCCAGATCCGCTTGGCCGAGGCCCAGTCCGGCAGCAGCCAAGCGGCCCTGGCCAAGGCGGAAGTGGACATCAAGCGGGCCGAGCCGCTGCTGGCCCAGGGCTGGCTGGCCCCCAGCCAGCGCGACGTGCTGCGGGTAGCCCAGCGCCAGGCCGCCGCCGGCGTCGCCCAGTCCCAGGCCAATATCGACATCGCTCGCCAGGCCCTGGCCACCACCAAGGTCAATCGCGAAGGGCTCGAGGCGACCCTGGCCAACGCCAAGGCCGCCGTCGAGCTGGCCCGCATCGACCTGGCCAACACCACCATCCGCGCGCCCGAGGACGGGGCGGTGGGCGAGGTGGGAGTGAAGCTCAGCCAATACGTCGCCGTCGGCACCCAACTGATGGGCGTGGTCCCGCGCCAGACCTGGGTGACCGCCAACTTCAAGGAAACCCAGACCGCCCATATCCGCGTCGGCCAGCCGGCGACAGTGCAGGTCGACGCCCTGGGTGGTCTGAAGCTGCACGGCCATGTGGAGCGGATGGGCCCGGCCACCGGCTCGGAGTTCGCGGTGATCAAGCCCGACAACGCCACCGGCAACTTTACCAAGGTGGTCCAGCGCCTGCCGACCCGCATCGTCCTCGATCCGGACCAGGACGGCGTGGCCCGCCTGCGGCCGGGGATGAGCGTCGTGGCCCGCGTGGATACGGCGCGCTAGGGCGCAACCGTTCGGTCCCTTCGGGCATTCCCTAAACAACCTTGGCTGCCAGGATCAAACGACATGAACGGCGTGGGCTTCATCGGCGCGATCATCATCGGCATCTTCGCCGGCTGGATCGCCGAGCAGATCATGGGCCGCAATCACGGCCTGATCACCAACCTGATCGTCGGCCTGGTGGGGGCGCTGATCGGCGCCTTCCTGGCCAGCGCCCTTGGCATCCACTTCTTCGGCTGGATCGGCAGCCTGATCATCTCGACGATCGGGGCGATCATCCTGCTGTGGATCGTGGGCCTGTTCAGCGGCCGACGCCGGATCTAGGAGCGCCCGACCGCCGCCGCGGTGCCGGAGGTCTCGTCCAGCGTCATCCCGCGCATCCGTTGCGCCGTGTTCTCCAGCAGGAAGCCCGGGATGTCGTCGATCGGCATGGGGCGGCCGAACAGATAGCCCTGGAACTGGTCGCAGCGCATGTCCTCCAGGATTCGCGCCTGGTCGGCGGTCTCCACGCCCTCGGCGGTGACCTCCAGGTTCAGGGTGCGGCCCAGCAGGGTGATGGTGCGCAGGATGTCGGCGATGGCCGGGTTGCCCGCCATTTCGGCCACGAAGGTTCGGTCGATCTTGATCTTGTCGAACGGGAACCGCCACAGATAGGCCAGGCTGGAATAGCCCGTGCCGAAGTCGTCCATGGCGATGCGCACGCCCAGGTCCTTCAGGGCCCGCAGCTGCTCCAGCGTGCCGGCGGTGTCGCGGAGCAGCAGGCCCTCGGTGATCTCCAGTTCCAGGCGCGAGGGGGGCAGGCCCGAGGCGGTCAGGGCGGCGCGGACCTGTTCGACCAAGTCGCCGGCCGCGAACTGATGGGGCGACAGGTTGACGGCCACCTTCAGCGGCGCGGGCCACAGGGCGGCCTGGCGACAGGCCTCGTTCAGCACCCACTCGCCGATCTTGCAGATCAGGCCCCACTGCTCGGCGCACTCGATGAAGTCGTCGGGACCGACCAGGCCTCGGCGAGGGTGCCGCCAGCGCAGCAGGGCCTCGAAGCCGATGGTCTCGTGAGCCTTGGCGCCGATCAGCGGCTGGAAGAACAGCTTCAGCTCGTCGTTCCTCAGGGCCGAGCGCAGGTCGATCTCCAGGGCCCGGCGT